>CAMCWS010000081.1 GCA_945882755.1 Bordetella parapertussis
CTGCAGCAAAGTCCTGAAATTTGGCAGCACCGCAGGTGCTGCCAAGTCCCACAAGACTTGCAGCATCTGCAATTTGATTTTTTCTTTTCACCCATCACTTGCGGCAGGAGGGCTTCAACATGGCCATGCTCAGCTTTGAAAAAAAATACCGAGTGCGCGGCGGAACGCTGCTGGCAGGTGACCTGTTCGACTTTTGGATAGGTCCGTTTTATGTCGGTTTCTTCGGCGTCACGACCATCTTCTTCTCATTTCTTGGTACTGCCATGATTTTGTGGGGCGCTGCACTGGGCCCGACGTGGAATCTGTGGCAAATCAGTATTGCCCCGCCAGACCTGTCTTATGGCTTGCGTTTTGCGCCTTTGCAAGAAGGGGGGCTGTGGCAGGTCATTACGGTTTGTGCCCTAGGCGCTTTCGTTTCATGGATGTTACGCGAGGTTGAAATTTGCCGCAAATTGGGCATGGGCTTTCATGTTCCCTTTATGTTTGGTGTGGCCATATTCGCTTACTTCACCCTCAATGTGATTCGACCTGTTTTGATGGGTGCTTGGGGTCATGGTTTTCCTTACGGTATTTACAGCCACCTCGATTGGGTGTCCAACGTGGGCTATCAATACCTGCACTTTCACTACAACCCAGCACACATGCTGGCGGTGAGTTTTTTCTTTGCGACCACCTTGGCTTTGTCCTTACATGGCGCTTTGATTTTGTCTGCAACCAACCCAGGCGCTGGCCAAGTGGTCAAGACCCCCGAGCATGAAGACACGTTTTTCCGCGACATCATTGGTTATTCAATTGGCACCTTGGGCATCCATCGTTTAGGCGTATTTTTGGCCTTGGCTGCGGTGTTGTTCAGTGCGCTTTGCATTGTCATTAGCGGACCCTTCTGGAGTCGCGGTTGGCCTGAATGGTGGGGCTGGTGGTTGAACCTGCCCATCTGGTCTCAGTGGCCTTAATGAAAAAAGAGGAACTCAATCATGGCTGACTATCTCAATCTATTCACCACCGTACAGGCCAGCGGCCCAGTGCACCATGGCGAGGCTCTAGGCCCTGGCAACAGCCCACGTACGGGACAACCCGGTATTTCTTGGCTTTTGGGCAAGATCGGTAATGCGCAAATCGGTCCCATTTACTTGGGGGGTTTGGGACTGGCTTCGCTCATCTGCGGCTTGATCGCCTTCAACATCATTGGCATGAACATGTTGGCATCGGTCAATTACGATCCCGTGCAGTTTGTACGTCAGTTGTTTTGGCTGGCCCTGGAACCTCCTCCTCCCGAGTACGGCTTATCGTGGCCGCCATTGAACCAAGGCGGGTGGTTCCTGATTTGCGGTATTTTCTTAAGCGCTTCGGTACTGTTGTGGTGGGTGCGTATTTACCGCCGCGCCATACAACTGGGGCTGGGCACGCATGTCGCTTGGGCTTTTGCCGCTGCCTTGTGGCTGTTTTTTGTCTTGGGCTTTTTCCGTCCCATCTTGATGGGTTCATGGGGTGAGGCCGTGCCTTATGGCATCTTCCCCCACCTTGACTGGACAGCTGCTTTGTCCATTCGCTATGGTAATCTTTTCTACAACCCCTTTCATGCCTTGAGTATTGTGTTCTTGTATGGCTCCGTGTTGTTGTTTGCCATGCACGGCGCCACCATCTTGGCGGTCACCCGTTATGGCGGAGAACGCGAGATCGAGCAAATTGTCGACCGCGGTACCGCGTCGGAGCGTGCAGGCCTATTTTGGCGTTGGACCATGGGCTTTAACGCATCCATGGAATCCATTCACCGCTGGGCTTGGTGGTTTGCGGTTTTGTGTCCCATCACCGGCGGCATCGGAATTTTGTTGACGGGCACGGTGGTGGACAACTGGTATTTATGGGCCATCAAACACGGTGTTGCACCACCCTATCCCAATGTTTTTCCTCCGGTCATTGATCCAGCCCTGAGTTTGGGAGTTAAACCATGAAGTCGCTGTCTTATTTACGACGCTTGGCGGTCTACGCTGCTGGCTTGTCTGCTGTTTTGTTGCTCACCGCCTGTGAGCGACCTTTCCAAGACAGTGTGCAAAGCGGTTACCGTGGGACCGGCATGGTGCAGGTTTACAACCCCCGCTTGTTGGAAGTGAAAACCGAAGCAAACCAAGCACCGGTGGCTTTGCCAGCAGCCTCAGGCGAGGGCCCCAAAGCAGCGCAGGCCTATAAAAATGTCAAGGTCTTGGGCGACTTAAGCGTTTCACAGTTCAACCGCCTCATGGTCTCTATGACTGCGTGGGTGTCGCCTAACGACGGTGGTTGTGTCTACTGTCACAACCCTGCCAACTTTGCTGACGACGAGAAGTACACCAAGGTGGTGGCGCGTCGCATGTTGCAGATGACCCAGTACATCAACAGCGAATGGAAGCCCCATGTTGCAGAAACAGGCGTGACTTGCTACACCTGCCACCGAGGAAAACCTGTGCCCAGCGAAATTTGGTTCACGGCCAATCACCAGCCTTATGGGTCCAACTTCATGGGTGACAAAGCCGGCCAGAACGAGCCAGCCAGGGTGGTGAATTTGTCTTCTTTGCCTAACGACCCGTTCACACCGTTTTTGCTTGGCGATCTCAATATTCGCGTGAATGGCCCAACGGCATTGCCCACAGGTAACCGCCAGTCCACCAAGCAAGCCGAGTGGACCTATGGCCTGATGTCGCATATGTCTGAAGGTCTGGGCGTTAATTGCACCTATTGCCACAATTCACGTTCTTTCCAGAGCTGGGAAAACAGTCCGCCACAACGGGCCACAGCATGGCACGGCATACGAATGGCGCGGGACCTGAACAAGGGCTATATGGAGCCGCTCACCGACACCTTCCCTGAGCACCGTAAAGGCGAGTTAGGCGACGTGGCCAAAGTCAACTGTGCCACCTGTCACCAAGGTGCTTACAAGCCACTTAACGGTGCAAAGATGCTCAAAGACTTCCCCGAGCTGTCAGCGCCCTCTGACAAATCCGCCCAAGTGGCTGTCAATTAGCACCGCGCCGCAGCAGTCAACCCCAGCGGCATGAGACACACATGGTCAACCAAGATCCCGTGTCTCTTGCCGTCTCTGGGGTGGTTGTGGTTATCTTGGTGGATTACCTAAGAGTCCACCAAGGCTGGGGTTGGTTGCGATTGGTTCAGGGTGCTTCTGCGTTCAAAGACACACCTGGATTGCTTTTCACCAAAGTCATGGGCAGTGGCCACCAAGGTGGCTTCAGCTTGCGACCCAGTGCTTCACACCAAGGTTTGATTTGTGTCTTTGACCACGCAGATCATGCAGACCAATTTTTAGCAGGCCCTTGGCTTACCGCATACCAACAGAGAGCCAAGCAATGCCAAGCCAGCTTGTTGGCGATCACATCTTGCAAAGGCGCATGGGATGGGCGTGCGTTTGATGTCACGCCTGACGACAAACTGGGTCACTACGCTTTTGAGCCACGCAATCCTGCCATGGCCGCCATCACCAGGGCCAGCATTCGCCCTGCCAAAGCGGTGGCGTTTTGGCGCTATGCACCAGCGGCTCAGGCCGATTTGAGTCAAGCGCCAGGTTGCTCTGTTGCCATGGGCTTGGGTGAGGCACCGCTGGTGCGCCAATGCACCTTCAGCGTTTGGCGGGACACCCAAGCCATGCTCGACTACGCCCACACGGGTGCCCATCAACAGGCTATTACAGCAGCCTACAAAAACGATTTTTTCTCTGAGTCCATGTTTGTGCGGATGCGGCTGCTGCGCACAGTGGGTGAGTGGGTCATGCCGCAAGAGGTGGTGGCGCATGGCTGAGCACAAAGTGGTCGTGGTCGGTGCTGGCATGGCAGGCTTGGTCAGCGCATTGCAACTGGCCCAGCAAGGTTTGTCGGTGACTGTCGTTGACAAGGCCGATCAAGTCGGCGGAAAAATGCGACAACTCATGCCCAACGGGGTTGCCGTGGACAGTGGCCCGACGGTCTTTACCATGCGCTGGGTGTTTGACCAGATCATGGCCTCGGTAGGCACACGCTTGGAAAGTGAATTGACAATCCAGCGTTTAGACGTTTTGGCTCGCCATTTTTGGGAGGACGGTTCCCAACTCGATTTATACGCAGACCCGCAAAAATCGGTGGATGCAGTGGATCAATTTGCGGGTCCTGAGCAAGCCAAGCTTTTCGTGGCGTTTTGCAAGACCACCCGCGCGGTCTATGACGCACTCGAAGGCCCGTTCATCCGTTCACCCTCACCCACCATGGCGCAGATGATGACCAGCTTAGGTCCGCGAGGTCTAGCGACCCTTGCATCTGTCGGGCCTATGCGCAGCCTCTGGGAAAGTTTGGGCAAGCATTTCACCGATCCCCGAATGCGCCAATTGTTTGCCCGCTACGCCACTTATTGCGGTTCCTCACCATGGCAAGCACCTGCTACTTTGATGTTGATTGCCCAAGTGGAGATGGACGGCGTATGGTCGGTAAAAGGGGGCATGCATGCACTCGCCCAATGCCTGCAACGTTTGGGCCAAGCCAGAGGTGTGCATTTCATCTTGGGTCAAGAATGCGAACGCATAGAGCTATCACAAGGCCGGGTCTCGGGTGTGCGCTTGCAAAGTGGGGACAGCTTGCGAGCAGACAGTGTGATTTTCAACGGCGACATTGCGGCCTTGCGACTAGGCTTGCTTGGGCCTGGCGTGAAAAACGCCGTGGCGGGAAAAAAACAAGCTCGTTCTTTGTCTGCTGTCACCTGGTCCATACACACGCCTACCTCGGGCTTGACCTTGGACCGGCACAATGTTTTTTTTCGTTCAAACTATGCCGAAGAATTCGAGACCATTTTTCAGCAAGCCAAGTTGCCGACTCATCCCACGGTGTATGTGTGCGCTCAAGACCGTGGCACTGGCGAGGCAGTGAGTGGGGCTGAACGCTTGCTGTGTTTGGTCAATGCTCCCGCCAATGGCGACAAGCGCAGTTTCACTCCCCAAGAATTGGCCGATTGCACCGCCAGCAGTCAAGAACTGTTGGCGCGTTGTGGCTTGTCATTACAGTTGGAGCCCTCCTCATCATGCGTTCGAACCACACCTCAGGACTTTCACCAGCTATTCCCAGCCACGGGCGGGGCCTTGTATGGCCAAGCCACACATGGATGGATGGCGGCGTTCGCCCGTTCGAACGCCAAAGCCCAAGTGCCGGGCCTGTACTTGGCGGGGGGCAGCGTGCATCCGGGCCCGGGGGTGCCGATGGCGGCCATGTCGGGCCAACTGGCGGCCGCGGCCCTGATGGACAACCTCGGTTTGACCAAATTGTCCAAAGCGGGGGCTACCTCTGGTGGTACCTTGACGCACTGAGCGACGACGGCCAACATGGCCTGACCATCATCGCTTTCGTGGGCAGTGTGTTTTCCCCTTATTACGCCTGGGCGCGGCGCGGTGGTGCCCAACCCGACCCGAACAATTTTTGCTGTTTGAATGTGGCGCTGTATTCACGCCATGCCAAACGCTGGACCATGACCGAGCGAGGCGCGGCACACTGCCACCGCGATGCACAGCAGTTCACGATAGGGCCCAGCCAATTGCGCTGGGACGGGCAGTCACTGGTGATCGATATCAACGAAGTGGGTGTGCCTTTTCCGCACAGTGTCAAAGGGCAGGTGAGGGTGCAACCGCAGGGCTTGTTCAACTTCAGCACGGCCATTGATCAACATGGCTTGCACCGCTGGGGCCCTTTGGCGCCAGCTGCCAGGGTGGAGGTCAAGTTGAGCCAGCCGGGACAAAGTTGGAAGGGGCAAGCGTATTTGGACTCCAACGAAGGCGATGAACCCATTGACCGTTCATGCCGCGAGTGGGACTGGTCGCGCAGCCCCATGCGTGACGGCAGCACCGCCGTGATTTACGACATTCAAGGTGAAACGACTGCAGGCGACAAACTCTTGGCCCTGCGTTTCACCCCCCAAGGCGAGGTGCTGCCCTTTGATGCACCGCCTCGCCAACAGTTGCCCAAAACCATGTGGCGCATCCAGCGGCGCATGCGCAGCGATGGACCGGTGCAAGTGGCCGAGCAGTTGGAGGACACGCCGTTTTACCAACGCGCTTTGTTGCACAGCAGCTTGTTGGGTGAACCGGTGCAGAGCTTTCATGAAAGCATCACCATGTCCAGATTGGTGTCGCCCGTGGTGCAGGCTATGTTGCCGTTTCGTATGCCCAGAAGGGCTTGATCAGCGCCCTTTGAATACGGGCTTTCTACGTTGGGCAAAAGCTTTCACACCCTCTGCAAAATCCTCGGTGCGGCTGCTTTGTGCTTCACGCTCACGCAGCGTTGCTTCATCGTAGTGACCTGCGGCAATTTCGTTCAGCGAACGCTTCATGGCTTGTGCTGCCAGCGGTGCCAAGGCCAGCACATCATTGACCAGTGATTGAAGCTGGGTTGGAAAATCTGCGGCAGAGGAAAAGCTTTCAAACAAGCCCAAGGCTTGTAAATCCTTCGACGAAAAAACCCTTGCGGTGAGAAAAGCCCGCTTCGCAGCGGCAATGCCAAAGTGGCTGACATAACGTTGCAAACCGCTGGGGTAGTAGTGCAAGCCCAAGGCGGCGGCAGGCATGCGCCACTCGATACCCTCTAGCGCCAACCGCAAATCGCAGGCCAGCACCAAGTCGGTGGCGCCGCCATAGATGCTGCCGTTCAACGCGCATATGGTGATGGGACGCAGCTGGTTTAAAGCCTCAGGCACTTTTTCAAAAGCGGTGGAGCCGTGATCGGCATCGCTGAAACCACCGATGTCATAGCCAGCGCAAAAAACAGGCTTGGGGTGTCCTTGGGTGTTGGCGGTCAGCACCATCACCCGAACGCTTTTATCGAGGTTGATTTGTTCAAAATGCTGAAGCAACACCGAAAGATCAGCGTTTTCCAAGCGGTTGCGCTGTGCGGGGCGGTTCAGTGTGATGGTCGCCACGCCTTGGGCGATGTGCAGCAAAGGCGCAGAGCTGTCAGAGGCGTTCATGGGGTGGTGAATGCCATCAATGCACCACCACGGGTACTTGCGTGGCTGGCGGCGTGTTGCGACTGCGGGTGCACCGCACCAAGCCATCGATCATCACCATGCCAATGCCAGGGATGTCGCCCAGTTGCACGCTCTCTAAAAGTGTGCGACCCGCGGTTTCTTGGGCACGGTCCATGAACACAAAGTCGGCGGCACGACCTACCTCGATCAAGCCGCAATTGAGCTTGCGAATACGCGCCGTGTTACCGGTGGCAAAACAAAACACCAGCTCAGCGGGGATGTTGGCCAAGCTAGAGAGCAGGGCAACCATGCGCAACATGCCCAGCGGTTGCACGCCCGAACCTGCGGGCCCATCGGTACCCAAAATCACACGGTGTGGGCATTTGAGTTCCAGCGCGGCTTTGGCTGCAGCGATCGCCACACGTTCGTTGCCGTTGTGCACGATTTCAATGGCGCGGCTGGACTTCTCGCACAACTCACACACATGCGCCTCGGACAGCGAGGTGTGGCCGCCGTTGATGTGCCCGATCACATCAGCATCGGCTTCGAGCACCACATCTTTGTCAATCAAGCCAGAACCAGGGATGGAGGGACCACCGGTGTGGATGGTGCTTTGGATGCCGTGTTTGCGTGCCCACGCCACCATCTCTTTGGCTTCATAACCTGCTTTCACCGAACCCAAGCCCACCTCGCCCAAGAGCGTCACACCCGCTGAGGCGAGTTCGGCGAAGTCGTGTTCGGTCATGCCTTTTTCGATGATGGGGGCACCCGCAATCACCTTCACGCCACCAGGGCGAAAGTTGCTGAAAGCGCGTTGCGCGGTGATGGCCAGGGCCTTCAAGCCAACGATGTCTCTGGGGCGTCCTGGCAAATGCACCTCACCCGCCGAGACCATGGTGGTCACGCCGCCATGCATGGTGGAGTCGATCCAACCGATTTGGTTTTGCCTTGGCGTCCAGTCGCCAAACACCGGGTGCACATGGCTGTCAATCAAGCCGGGTGCCACGCAGGTCTGGCGCACATCGATAGTGGTTTTGGCGCCTTCGGTGTCCAAGTCCTTGAAACGCCCGACAGCGGTGATAAGCCCATCCATCACCACGATGGTGTCAGCCTGCAAAATGGGTTGGTCGATGTCGCCCGATAGCAGCAAACCGATGTTCTTGATGACAACTTTGCCTGAGGCTTCTTCTGCGGTGGCGGTGGCCATGGACGTCTCCTGAATGCTTGCGTTGGAAAATGATTCTGCCACGCGTCCGCGCATAATAGGGTATGGCCTTACCTAGCAACCCCAGCAACACCCATACCTACGGACTGCCCAGCACCGATGCCGCCCAACCTTTGGGCTTGCAAAGGGTAGAGCCGCGACATGGGCCGGTGCGTGAGGGCAAGGTGGAATGCAATGCTTGTCCCGTGCTGTGTCATATCTCTGAAGGGCGAGTCGGTGCGTGTGACCGCTATGCCAACCACGGCGGCTTGCTGGTGCGTCTAGATCCTGTGGTGTTTTTGAGTCAACAAGCGCAAAGTGCTGAACCCCTGTCCTTGCAAGCGCGGCCAGACGCTGAAACTTCCCCCCAAACTTTGGCCTCTGTGGACAGCGCAGAGCGCGGCGTGTTTGTCACCGGTATTGGCGCATCCACGACTTACCCTGATTACAAACCAGCGCCCTTCATCGTCGCCGCCAAGTCCAAGGGTGTGGACATGGTGACTGTGGTGACCGAGGGCATCTTCAGCTATTGCAGCTTGAAGGTAAAGATTGACACCGACAGGTATTTGGGCGACGAGCGGGCCGCGGTGCTTTACCAAGGCGAAGAGGTGGGCCATGTCACCACCGCCGAATACGGCTCGCAAATGCTCAGCTTGGGCGGTGTGCACCACCTGACAGGCGGCGGTAAA
>CAMCWS010000082.1 GCA_945882755.1 Bordetella parapertussis
TGCAGGCCCAACTCGGTTTGCCAAGCGGCTTTGTCGATGTGGGTGACCGTGTTGAATTGCTCGGCGGTGAAGTTCAAGCCATTCCAGTTGAGTTCGCCATAGCTGGGGCTGATGCCGAACACGTTTTCTTGGCCCTTGGCCTTGCCTTCGATGCGGTCGATCATCCACTTCAAGACGCGCATGTTCTCACCGTAGCCGGGCCAAACGAACTTGCCGTCCTCGCCTTTGCGGAACCAGTTGACACAGTAAATGCCGGGCAATTGGGCGCCGCTGCCTTGCAGTTTTTTGCCCAGTTGCAGCCAGTGTTGGAAATAGTCGCTCATGTTGTAGCCTGCAAATGGCAGCATGGCGAACGGGTCGCGGCGCACCACGCCTTGCTGACCGGCAGCGGCTGCGGTGGTCTCCGACCCCATGGTGGCGGCCATGTAAACGCCTTCCACCCAGTTGCGGGCCTCGGTGACCAAGGGCACGGTGGTGGAACGGCGTCCGCCAAAGATGAAGGCATCAATCGCCACGCCTGCAGGGTCATCCCAGGCGCTGTCGAGCGCCGGGTTGTTGGTGGCGGCCACGGTGAAGCGGGCGTTGGGGTGGGCGGCTTTGGCGCCGGTTTCTTTGGCCATGGCTGGGGTCCAATCTTTGCCCTGCCAGTCGATGCAGTGGGCGGGGGCCTCGCTCATGCCTTCCCACCAGACGTCGCCGTCGTCGGTCAAGGCTACGTTGGTGAAGATCACGTCACGGTCCAAGCTGGCCATGCAATTGGGGTTGGTCAAGGTGTTGGTGCCAGGAGCCACGCCAAAGTAACCGGCCTCGGGGTTGATGGCGCGCAGACGGCCGTCGGCACCGGGTTTGATCCAGGCGATGTCGTCACCGATGGTGGTGACGCTCCAGCCTGGCATGCCGGCTGGTGGAATCAACATGGCGAAATTGGTTTTGCCACAGGCGCTGGGGAAGGCCGCGGCCACGTGGTACTTTTTGCCCTCGGGGTTGGTCACGCCCAGAATCAGCATGTGCTCGGCCAGCCAGCCTTGGTCGCGGCCCATGTTGGAGGCGATGCGCAGCGCGAAGCATTTTTTGCCCAACAGCGCGTTGCCGCCGTAGCCGGATCCGTAAGACCAGATTTCGCGGGTTTCGGGGTAGTGCACGATGTACTTGGTTTTGTTGCAAGGCCAGCTCACGTCTTGGTCGCCGGCTTTCAACGGTGCGCCCACGGTGTGCACACAGGGCACGAACTCGCCGTCCTCGCCCAGCACGTCGTACACCGCTTGGCCCATGCGGGTCATGATCTTCATGTTGACCGCCACATAGGCGCTGTCCGAGAGCTCGATGCCAATGTGGGCGATGGGGCTGCCCAAAGGGCCCATGGAGAAAGGCACCACGTACATGGTGCGACCCGCCATGCAGCCGTCAAACAGCGGTTGCAGGGTTTGGCGCATTTCGGCTGGCGCCATCCAGTTGTTGGTGGGGCCAGCGTGCTCTTTGTGTTCGGAGCAGATGTAGGTGCGGTCTTCCACGCGGGCCACGTCCGTGGGGTCGGAGCAGGCCAGGAAGGAGTTGGGGCGCTTGACCGGATTGAGTTTCTTGAAGGTGCCGGCATTCACCAGCACTTGGCAGAGCTGTTGGTACTCGGCCTCGCTGCCGTCACACCAGTGGACTGCGGCGGGTTTGCACAAGGCAGCCATGTCGGCGACCCAAGCGATGAGCTTGGCGTTTTTCACAAAAGACGGGGCATTCAGCCCGATTCCTTGAGGGATGGGTGCATTCATGGGGAGCTCCTAACTTCAATTGGTTAAGGTCAATGCCCTGCAGGGCATCCAACACAAGGCATTCACCTCAAGCCAATAAAAAAGCGCCATGGGATAGGCGCTGTCAGGTAACGGGTCAGCGGCCGATTCAGGCCATGAAGACCGCGATAAAGGCCAACAAAAAAATCAAAATGCCGCCGCCAATGGGCAACACGATGGGCATGAGGGGAACAATGGACTCAACGATATCTTGTTCTTCGCCATCATGGTTGTGCGTATCAGACATAAAGTAACTCCAATAAAGAGATGTGGATTCTAACCATGGCAAGCTTCTAGAATCCTGACCATGCGTCACCCTCATTACACCCACGCCCAAGCCCTGCCGGACATCCTTTCTCAGCGTATCGTCATTCTGGACGGTGCCATGGGCACCATGATCCAGCGATTTAAGCTCTCCGAGGCCCAGTACCGGGGGGCGGGCTTCAGCGGCGAGGCCAGCCAAGGCCAGCGTTTCGCCGACTTTCACCGCGACGTCAAAGGCAATAACGAGCTGCTCAGCCTCACCCGCCCGGACATCATCCAAGACATCCACGAGGGCTATTTGGCCGCCGGTGCCGATTTGATAGAGACCAACACCTTTGGCGCGACCACCATCGCCCAGGCCGATTACGACATGGCCGATTTGGCGGTGGAGATGAACCGTGCCTCGGCCCGTATCGCCCGCGCCGCTTGCGACAAGTTCTCCACCCCCGACAAACCCCGCTATGCGGTGGGCGCTTTGGGCCCCACGCCCAAAACCGCCAGTATCAGCCCCGATGTGAACGACCCGGGCGCGCGCAACGTCAATTTTGAAGAGCTGCGCCACGCCTATTACGAGCAAGTGCAAGCATTGGTCGAAGGCGGCGTGGATGTGTTGTTGGTCGAGACCATCTTCGACACCTTGAACGCCAAGGCCGCCTTGTTTGCCATCGACGAATACTTTGACGTCAGTGGTGTGCGCCTGCCCCTCATCATCAGCGGCACCGTCACCGACGCTTCGGGGCGCATCTTGAGCGGCCAAACCGTCACCGCGTTTTGGCACAGCGTGCGCCACGCCCAGCCTTTGGCGGTGGGCCTGAACTGCGCCTTGGGCGCGGCCCTCATGCGCCCCTATATCCAAGAGCTGGCGCGCGTGGCCGGCGACACCTTCATCAGCTGCTACCCCAACGCCGGCTTGCCCAACCCCATGAGCGACACCGGCTTTGACGAAACACCCGATGTCACCAGCCGCTTGCTGCACGAGTTTGCCGCCGAGGGTTTGGTGAACATCGTGGGCGGCTGCTGCGGCACCACACCCGATCACATCGCCGCGATTGGAGATGCCGTCAGGCCATTGGCTCCCAGACATTCAGCTTCGTTTAAATTAGCGGTAGATTAATCAAAAATAATAAAAAACAGGTAGTAATTTTTAAGTTTTTTGTTGACATTAGCAAAAATAAGCTCAAAATAGCATACTTATTAATTCACTGGAGTTGAATCATGAGTTTCTTTGCGCTTTCTGACCATTCTTCTTGGCAGGCTTTTTGGGTGCAATCCGCTGGCAATAGCAGACTTTACGAAGAATCATTCAGTTTATTTAACAAAAGGTTTTTTGCTGCGCACCAAATACAAGCCAGCAGTTCTGGTCCGGCCTACCAAAACAAGTGGGCGCCGCATACCGTGGCCTTGCCTTCTTGGGCGCGGCTGCATTAAAAAGAGCATAGAAAAAGCAGGTGTGAAGACCCGCTAAAATATTGTCATCTCAAGGAGCGTTGCAGCTTCCCACGAAGCCAGGCTTGAGATGATTCTTCGCAACGACGCTCGCCTGTTTTGCATCCTTCAGGTGAGCCCATGACGACCCCACATACCGCTGTACCCCCCATGAAGCTATCTGGCTTGGAGCCGGTTCGCATTGGCGTGACCGCCAGCGATGACGGCACAGGCACGGCGCAGCAAGCCACCTTTGTGAACATCGGCGAGCGCACCAACGTCACTGGCTCCAAAGCGTTTGCCCGCATGATCTTGAACGGCGAGTACGAGCAAGCACTGGCCGTGGCGCGGCAGCAAGTGGAAAACGGCGCGCAAATCATCGACATCAACATGGACGAGGCCATGCTCGATAGCCTTGCCGCCATGGTGCGGTTTTTGAACCTGATCGCCTCTGAGCCCGACATCGCCCGTGTGCCCATCATGATCGACAGCTCCAAGTGGAGCGTCATCGAGGCGGGTCTGCGCTGCATCCAAGGCAAGGGCATTGTGAATTCCATCAGCATGAAAGAGGGTTTGGACGAATTCAAACGCCAAGCCAAGCTGATCAAGCGCTATGGCGCGGCGGCGGTGGTGATGGCGTTTGATGAAAAAGGCCAGGCCGACACCTACCAACGCAAGGTGGAGATTTGCGAACGCGCTTACCGCGTGTTGGTCGACGAGGTCGGCTTTGCGCCCGAGGACATCATCTTCGACCCGAATATTTTTGCCATCGCCACCGGCATTGAAGAGCACGACAACTACGCGGTGGACTTCATCAACGCCACCCGCTGGATCAAACAGAACCTGCCCGGCGCGAAGGTGAGCGGTGGCGTGTCGAATGTGAGTTTTTCATTCCGCGGCAACGACCCAGTGCGCGAAGCCATCCACACCGTGTTTCTGTACCACGCCATCCAAGCGGGCATGGACATGGGCATCGTCAACGCCGGCATGGTGGGCGTGTACGACGACCTTGAGCCCACGCTGCGCGAGCGGGTGGAAGACGTGGTCCTGAACAGAACGCCGCAATACAAAGACGGCGAAGAACACCTCACCGCGGGTGAGCGCCTGATTGAAGTGGCCGAAAGTGCCAAAGGTGCGGCCAAGGACGACAGCGCCAAACTCGCTTGGCGTGGCACGGCTGACGCGCCTGTGAGTGTGTCGCACAAACTCAGCCACGCCCTGGTGCATGGCATCACCGAGTTCATCAACGAAGACACCGAAGCCGCTTACCAAGAGGTGTTGGCCCGTGGTGGCAGGCCCTTACATGTGATCGAAGGCCCGCTCATGGACGGCATGAATGTGGTGGGCGATTTGTTTGGCCAAGGGAAGATGTTTTTGCCGCAGGTGGTGAAAAGCGCCCGTGTGATGAAGCAGGCCGTGGCCCACCTCATCCCTTACATCGAAGAAGAAAAACGCTTGCAAGAAGCCGCTGGCGAGGACGTGAAAACCAAGGGCAAGATCGTGATTGCCACGGTCAAAGGCGATGTGCATGACATTGGCAAAAACATCGTCACCGTGGTCTTGCAATGCAACAACTTTGACGTGGTCAACATGGGTGTGATGGTGCCTTGCCACGAAATCTTGGCCCGCGCCAAGGTGGAGGGCGCGGACATCATCGGTTTGTCGGGCCTCATCACCCCCAGCTTGGAAGAAATGCAGTACGTCGCCGCCGAGATGCAAAAGGACGACCACTTCCGCTTGCGCAAAATCCCCTTGCTGATCGGTGGCGCCACCTGCAGCCGTGTGCACACCGCGGTGAAGATTGCGCCGCACTACGAAGGGCCGGTGGTTTATGTGCCCGACGCATCACGCAGCGTGGGTGTGGCGCAAGGCCTGCTGAGTGACCAAGCGGCGCAGTACATCGAAGAACTCAACGCTGACTACGCCAAGGTGCGCGAGCAACACGCCAACAAAAAGCAAACCCCCTTGCTGCCGCTGGCCAAGGCCCGTGCCAATGCTGCGGTCATCGATTGGGCAGCGTTTCAGCCCACCTCACCGAAGTTCATCGGCAAGCGGGTCTTCAAAAACTTTGATTTGGCCGAGTTGGAGCCCTTCATCGACTGGGGCCCGTTCTTCCAAACCTGGGATTTGGCCGGCCCCTTCCCCGCCATTTTGAAAGACGAGGTGGTGGGCACTGAAGCGCAGCGGGTGTTCAGCGATGGCAAGCGCATGTTGAAACGGCTGATTGAAGGCCGCTGGTTGCAAGCCCATGCGGTGGTGGGCTTGTACCCCGCCAACAGCGTGGGCGACGACATTGTGCTGTGGACCGACGAGAGCCGCAGCCAACGAGCGCTCACCTGGCACGGCTTGCGTCAGCAAACCGAAAAGCCGGTGCATGATGGCGTGCAAAACCCCAACCGTTGTTTGTCTGACTTTGTCGCGCCTTTGAACCATGCGCAAGGCCAGGCCAGCGGCTTGCAAGACCATGTGGGCCTGTTCGCGGTCACTGCGGGCGTGGGCGTGGACGCCAAAGAGAAGTATTTCATGGACGACCACGACGACTACAGCGCCATCATGCTCAAAGCCTTGGCCGACCGCTTGGCCGAAGCCTTTGCCGAATGCATGCATGCCCGGGTGCGCCGCGACCTGTGGGGTTACGCCGCCGCAGAAACTTTGAGCAATGAAGAACTCATCAAAGAAAAGTACCAAGGCATTCGCCCCGCGCCCGGCTACCCCGCTTGCCCCGACCACAGCGTGAAAAAGCAAATGTTCGATTTGCTGCAATGCCAAGACATTGGCATGACGCTGACTGAGAGCATGGCCATGACACCTGCGGCGAGTGTGAGCGGTTTTTACCTCGCCCACCCCGAGGCCACCTACTTCAACGTGGGCCGCATTGGCGACGACCAAGTGCAAGACTTGTCCAAGCGCCAAGGTGTGGACGACAAAGACTTGTTGCGCTTGCTGGCGCCTAATCTTTAACCCGTCATTGCTAGGCCCTTTTCGTCATTGCGAGGAGCGTCAGCGACGCGGCAATATGGAGCCCTAGATTGCTTCGCTGCGCTCGCAATGACAAGATCGTCCTCGCAATGACAAGATCGTCCTCGCAATGACTTTGCTGTCATCGCGATGAGCGAAGCGAAGAAGCGATCCAGACACAAAAACGCCCGCCTAAGCGGGCTTCCCGTTTCTCCCTAAAGAGAAACTGTTAGCGGTGGTAAGCGGTCTCGCCGTGGCTGGAAATATCCAAACCTTCGCGTTCTTCTTCTTCGCTGACACGCAAACCGACCACGATGTCGACCAATTTGAAGGCAATCACAGACACCACGCCCGACCACACGATGGTGGTCAGCACAGCTTGCGCTTGAATCCACACCTGTCCGCCGATGTTGTAGTCGGGGTTGACCGCATTGGCCACATAGTCGTAGACGCCGGTGCCTCCCAAGGAGGGGGAAGCAAACACGCCGGTCAACAAGGCGCCGACGATACCGCCCACGCCGTGCACACCGAACACGTCCAAGGTGTCATCTGCGCCCAACATGCGTTTCAAGCCGTTGACGCCCCACAAACACAAAATACCTGCGACCAAGCCGATGACGATGGCACCCATGGGGCCGACAAATCCGCAAGCAGGGGTGATGGCCACCAAACCTGCCACGGCACCTGAGGCTGCGCCCAGCATGGAAGCTTTGCCTTTGGCAACGGCTTCACCGGCAATCCAAGCTAAGGTGGCGGCAGCAGTAGCCACCAAGGTGTTGACGAAAGCAAGAGCGGTCAAACCATTGGCTTCCAAGTTGGAGCCTGCATTGAAACCAAACCAGCCCACCCACAACAGTGCGGCACCGACCATGGTCAATGTCAGGCTGTGAGGCGCCATGGATTCTTTGCCGTAACCGATGCGTTTGCCGACCATGAACGCGCCGACCAAGCCTGCAACAGCGGCGTTGATGTGTACCACCGTGCCACCTGCGAAGTCGAGTGCGCCTTTGGCCCACAACCAGCCCGCAGCAGCGGTGACTTTCTCTAAAGAAGCCGCATCGCTGATTGCGTCAGGGCCGTCCCAATACCAAACCATGTGAGCCACGGGCAGGTAGCTGAAGGTGAACCACAGCGTACAGAACAACAGCACAGCAGAAAACTTGATGCGCTCTGCGAATGCGCCGACGATCAAGGCACAGGTGATGGCTGCAAATGTGGCTTGGAAGGCGGCGAAGCTGAGCTCGGGAATGACCACGCCCTTGCTGAAGGTGGCGGCGAGCGAGTCGACCGTGATGCCTTTGAAGAACAGCTTGTCAAACGAGCCAATGAACGGGTTTCCTGCGGTGAAGGCCAGCGTGTAGCCGTACAGCACCCACAACACATAGATGAGCGAGGACACCACAAACACCTGCATCAACACCGACAGCATGTTCTTGGAGCGTACCAAGCCGCCATAAAACAAGGCCAGTCCAGGGATGGTCATGAGAATGACCAACACAGTAGCGATGGTCATCCAAGCGGTGTCGCCTTTATTGGGTACCAAGGCAGGTGCAGCAGCGGGCGCTTCAGCTTGCGCCGCAGCCGTGGGCGCAGGAGCCGCAGCCGGGGCAGCAGCTTCGGTTTTCTCAGCAGCGGGTGCAGCAGGTGCGGCGGCTTCAGCAGCAGGCTTGGCAGGTGCGTCTTCGGCCAGGCTTACACCGTGGGCAAAGACCAAACTCAGCCCCAAGGCTAAGGCGGCAATGATTTTTTTCATGATGGTTGTCCTAATCGTTGGTATTAGATGGCAGCTGTGCCGGTCTCGCCGGTGCGGATACGCACGACTTGTTCAAGTGGCGTGATGAAAATCTTGCCGTCACCGATCTTGCCGGTGCGGGCAGCGGTTTCAATCGCTTCAATCGCGCGGTCAACCAACTCAGCGCCTACGGCGGCTTCAATCTTGACCTTGGGTAAAAAGTCCACCACGTATTCCGCGCCGCGGTAGAGCTCGGTGTGACCCTTTTGGCGACCGAATCCTTTGACCTCGGTGACGGTGATGCCTTGCACGCCGATGGCCGACAAAGCTTCACGCACCTCGTCTAGCTTGAACGGTTTGATGATGGCCGTAATCAATTTCATGGTTTCTCCTGTTCAGTAGAACTGCGAAAAATCCGCAGTGGAACTCACACTTAGCAGGCTTTGTGCCAAGCACACTTGAAGCTGTTTGTGTTCAAAGGCGCCCCAGAAAAGGCAGAAACAGCACCTCCTTGGTGCGAGCTAGGCTGCAAATACGCACGAAATTGGGGCGCGCACCAATAGCA
>CAMCWS010000083.1 GCA_945882755.1 Bordetella parapertussis
TGGGAGTGCGAAACCAAGGTGGCACTTAGCCAATACCAACGCGCCAAAACAGGTGCGTTGTTTGTGGCTGCTACTTGCGCGGGTGCGCAAGCCGCAGGTGTGGACCCAGCCCCTTGGCGAGCCTTGGGAGAAGCGCTGGGTGAGGCCTACCAAGTGGCGGACGACATCCGCGATGTCATGGGTCAAGCCGAGACCTTGGGCAAACCGGTGGGCCAAGACGCTCAGCATGGCCGCCCCAGTGCTGCCGCCGACTTGGGGTTGGCTGGCGCATTAGCGTATTTTCAAAAACTGATGGACGCTGCAGTTAATTCGGTACCGGCCTGTGCAAACCGCCAAGCCATGCAGCAGTTGGTTCGCTTGGAATCTGAGCGCTTGGTGCCGCAGTCTGCCTATGAGCAAATCCAGCGGCATGTCGCAGTGGCTGAGCACCGAGCCAACGCTTGACGCTTCAGCGCAAGACCATGAAAACCTTAGACCTTGCCAAAGGCAGTATCCACAAAGGCCAAGCCCGTCCAAGTTGGCGCAGCCAACTCGATCAGCTGGTAGATGGCTGGATGACGTCACCGGGCTTTTACCGCTGGGCGATTGGCAACCCCATTACCCGATGGGTCACCCGCCGACGTGCCGCACAGCTGTTCCAGTTGATGGCGGGCTTTGTGCATTCGCAGGTTTTGCTGTCCTGTGTGCGATTGCGCTTATTGGAAACGTTGCGCGATGGCCCTAAGACCTTGGATGCGTTATCCAAGGAATGCCACATCAGCTCGCCTGCGCTTCAGCGTTTGTTGCACTCTGCAGTGTCTTTGCGCTTATTGGAGATGCGCGGCGCTGACCTGTACGGTTTAGGTGCCTTAGGTGCACCCGTGGCAGCAGACGTGGGCTTGCGTTTGATGATCGAGCACAACGCAGTTTTGTATGAAGACATGCGCGACACATTGGCTTTGCTGCGCGATGAAATCCAGCCGCATATGCAAGCCTATTGGCCTTACATGAATGGCGACAAACCAACTTCATGGGAGGCTGACAAAGTAGCCCGCTATTCGGAGTTGATGGCAACCTCGCAGCGGTTTGTCATTGAGGAGTTGCTTGCGTCCTACGATTTTTCTCAACACCGCTGTGTGATGGATGTGGGTGGAGGACAAGGGGGGTGGATCTCGGCCTTGGGGCAACACCATACCCAACTCCAACTCATGTTGTTTGATTTGCAGCCGGTGGCCGCGCTGGCGCAGGCGCGATTCCAAGCCAACGGCTTGGGAGACAGGGCTACTGCGCATGGCGGCAGCTTTATCAGCGACGCCTTGCCCAAGGGCGCTGATTTGGTGACCTTGGTGCGTGTGGCGCACGACCACCCTGATGCCACCGTCAAGGCCCTGCTCAAGTCCATTCACCAAGCCCTGCCTGCGGGCGGCATGTTGTTGTTGGCCGAACCCATGGCCGAGGCCACAGGCGCACATTCGGTGGGAGACGCCTATTTCCACTTTTACTTGCTGGCCATGGGCAGTGGCCGTCTGCGCTCCCCAGAAGAGCTGAAAACCTTGCTAAAAGAGGCGGGTTTTGTGACGGTGGTGGACATTGCTAACCCCATGCCTATGCACACCCGCCTGCTACTGGCGCAGAAAAATTAAGTGTTTTCCCTAATTGGACAATAAAAACGTCAATTTAAGTTGACACAAGATGCCGTCAATCTAAGAATACAAACTATGAAAGCCCAAGCCATCGTTTTTGACGCCCCCCGACAGTTGTCAGTCAAGCAACTTGACCTGCGCGAGCCGGGTGCGGACGACCTCGTGGTGGATGTCGCTTACAGCGGCATCAGCACCGGTACCGAGCGATTGCTTTGGACCGGCACCATGCCCGCTTTCCCTGGTTTGGCTTATCCCTTGGTGCCTGGTTATGAAACCGTAGGTGTGGTTAAACATGCGTCGCCTGCATCCCCCGTGAAAGCGGGGGAGTGGGTGTTTGTTCCGGGCTCCTACACCTTCACAGGTGCACACAACCTCTTCGGTGGCGCTGGTGCCACCATGGTGGTGCCACACAGCCGCGTCATTCCTGTAGACCCAGGCCTGGGTGCCAATGCAATTTTGCTGGCTTTGGCTGCCACCGCTTACCACGCGGTATCCATCGGCGGCAAACGCGATCCCATCATCGCGCCTGATTTGATCGTTGGACACGGCGTCATGGGGCGTTTGCTGGCGCGTTTGGTGGTGGCTGCAGGTCTGCCAGCGCCCACCGTCTGGGAAACCAATGCAGTTCGACAAGCAGGCGGTGAAGGCTACCAAGTCATTCACCCTGACGAAGACACCCGCAAAGACTACCAAGCCATTTACGACGTCAGCGGCGACGGCAAATTGCTCAACAGCTTGATCTCCCGCTTGGCCCATGGCGGCGAGGTGGTGTTGGCCGGTTTTTACACACAAGATTTGTCCTTCGCCTACCCACCAGCTTTCATGCGTGAAGCGCAAATACGTGTCGCTACCGAATGGAAAAAGCCCGACCTGCTGGCCGTCACCGAACTCATCCACAGCGGACGCTTGTCCTTGGATGGTTTGCTGACCCATACCCAAACGCCTGAAAAAGCACTCGAAGCGTATGAAATCGCCTTTGGTGACCCCCACTGTTTGAAGATGGTTATGGACTGGAGAAATTGATGAGTACTGCCAACGAAAAACCTGTTCAATTTGTAGACCGACTGCGCCAAGAGGCGTTTGTTGAGCCTGATGCGGTTCACACCGGCGAGGTCACCAAAGAAACCCAAATCATTGCCATTTATGGCAAGGGCGGCATTGGCAAAAGCTTCACCTTGGCCAACCTCAGCTACATGATGGCCCAGCAAGGCAAAAAGGTGCTGCTCATCGGTTGCGACCCCAAGAGCGACACCACCAGTCTGCTGTTTGGTGGCAAGGCCTGTCCTACCATCATCGAAACCTCTTCCAAGAAAAAACTCGCGGGTGAAGAAGTCAAGATTGGCGACGTTTGTTTCATTCGCGATGGCGTCTATGCCATGGAGCTCGGTGGCCCCGAGGTCGGTCGCGGCTGCGGTGGACGCGGCATCATCCACGGCTTTGAAACCCTTGAAAAACTCGGTTTTCATGAGTGGGGCTTTGACTTTGTGTTGCTCGACTTCCTAGGCGACGTGGTCTGCGGCGGTTTCGGTTTGCCGATTGCTCGCGACATGTGCCAAAAAGTCATCGTTGTCGCCTCCAACGACTTGCAGTCGCTGTATGTGGCCAACAACGTGTGCAGCGCGGTCGAGTACTTTCGCAAGCTCGGTGGCAACGTCGGCGTGGCTGGCATGGTCATCAACAAAGACGACGGCACCGGCGAGGCTCAGGCCTTTGCCACCAATGCAGGCATCCCAGTCTTGGCCGCCATTCCTGCCAATGAAGACATCCGCCGCAAAAGTGCGAGCTACGAAATTATTGGCACACCCGACAGTGCCTGGGGTCCTTTGTTTGCCGATTTGGCGCAAAACGTGGCCGACGCACCTCCGGTGCGGCCCAAACCGCAAACCCAAGACGAGTTGCTCGGTCTCTTCAGCGCCGACGTCACAGGCCGCGACTTTGTCATGACACCCGCGACCGAAGTCGATATGACTGGCAAAACCGTCATTGACCGTCCCACCCTCGAAGTGGTTTACGACGAAGTTTGAACGCCATGAGCGACATCATCCCCATCACCCCCTTGCCCAATGCCGCTGCTGCCAGCGCCGATGGTTTGGGCTGCCATGCCGGGAAAGACCAGATGCTCGACGCTGCTGCGAAAGCGGGCAAGAGCGAGGTGCTGGCGCAGTACGCTGCCGACTACCCCAAAGGCCCGCATGATCAGCCGCAAAGCATGTGCCCCGCGTTCGGTTCGCTGCGTGTGGGTTTGCGCATGCGCCGCACCGCCACCATCTTGAGTGGCTCGGCTTGCTGCGTGTATGGCCTGACCTTCACCTCGCATTTCTACGGCGCACGTCGCACCGTGGGCTATGTACCTTTCAACTCCGAGACCTTGGTCACCGGCAAGTTGTTCGAAGACATCCGTGAGGCTGTGTATGAACAAGCCGACCCTGACAAGCTCGATTGCATCGTCATCATCAACCTGTGTGTGCCCACTGCCAGCGGTGTGCCACTGCAGTTGCTGCCCAAAGAAATCAATGGTGTGCGCATCATTGGCATCGATGTGCCAGGGTTTGGCGTGCCCACCCATGCCGAAGCCAAAGACGTGCTGGCTGGCGCCATGTTGCACTATGCCCGCCAAGAAGCCATGGCTGGCCCCGTTGCCGCACCGCGCCAGGGCCGCAGCGCCAAGCCCACCATCTCCTTGCTGGGTGAGATGTTCCCTGCCGATCCGATGATCATTTCGCAAATGATCGCGCCCATGGACTTGGCCGTCGGCACTGTGGTGCCCACCCGCGAGTGGCGTGAGTTGTATGCGGCACTGGACTGCAAGGCGGTTGCGGCTATCCATCCTTTCTACACCGCCAGTGTGCGTGAATTCCAAGCTGCTGGTCGCCCCATCGTGGGCTCTGCCCCCGTGGGCATTGAAGGCACCCACGATTGGCTGGGCGCCATTGGCGCTGCTTGCGGTGTCAGCCAAGACAAGATCGACGCCGCCCGCAACCAAACTTTGGGTGCCATGCGAGGTGTGTTGGCTTCGCAAAAAATCAACGGCCGTATCACCCTCAGTGGCTACGAAGGCTCCGAGTTGTTGGTGGCGCGTTTGCTCATCGAGTGCGGTGCCGACCTGCGCTATGTGGGCAGTGCTTGCCCCGCGACGCCTTGGAACCAACACGACGCGCAGTGGTTGCAGTCCAAAGGGGTGCATGTGCAGTTCCGTGCATCGCTGGAACAAGACCTGGCGGCCATGCACGAGTTCAAACCGCAACTCGCCATTGGCACCACCCCCGTGGTGCAAGCTGCCAAAGAGCTGAGCATCCCCTCGCTGTATTTCACCAACCTCATTTCTGCGCGTCCCTTGATGGGCGTGGCCGGTGCCGGTTCGCTCATCCAAGTGGTCAATGCCGCGATTGGCAACCAAGCCCGTTTCGACGAAATGAGAGCGTTTTTTGGCACAGTGGGCCAAGGCGACGAAGCGGGTGTGTGGGAAAACGTTCCCGTCATGCACCCCGACTTCAAGAAAGAAGTACGTCGCCAGTTCGAGAAGAAGCAGAAAAAACGCAAAGCCGAGGAGATGGGCTGATGTTTGTACTCGACCACGATCGTGCTGGCGGCTATTGGGGTGCGGTGTATGTGTTCACCGCCATCAAAGGTTTGCAAGTTGTCATCGATGGCCCTGTCGGTTGCGAAAACCTGCCCGTCACATCGGTGCTGCATTACACCGATGCTTTGCCACCCCACGAGTTGCCCATTGTGGTGACGGGACTGGCCGAAGAGCAATTGGGCCGAGAAGGCACCGAGGGTGCGATGAAACGTGCGCACAACGTGCTTGACCCCGACTTGCCAGCAGTGGTCGTCACCGGCTCTATCGCCGAAATGATTGGCGGCGGCGTCACGCCCGAAGGTACCAACCTGATGCGCTTTTTACCACGCACCATCGACGAAGACCAATGGCAATGCGCCAACCGCGCCATGTTCTGGCTGTGGACCGAATACGGCATGAAAAAAGTGCCGCAGCGTGTGCGCAAAGAAGGCGAAAAGCCACGGGTCAACATTATTGGCCCCAGCTATGGCGTTTTCAACAGTCCCAGCGACTTGGCCGAAATTCGCCGTTTGGTGCAAGGCATTGGCGCCGACATCAACATGGTGTTCCCCTTGGGCAGCCATTTGGCCGAGGTGTCGCAATTGGTTGAAGCCGACGTCAATATTTGCATGTACCGCGAGTTTGGCCGCATGTTGTGCGAGGCCCTGGATCGCCCGTATTTGCAAGCGCCCATTGGCCTGCACAGCACCACCAAGTTTTTGCGCAAATTGGGCGAACTGCTGGACCTGGACCCCGAACCCTTCATACAGCGTGAACGCCATACCACCATCAAGCCTGTTTGGGATTTGTGGCGCTCGGTCACCCAAGACTTCTTTGCCACCGCCTCCTTCGCAGTGGTGGCTACCGATACCTATGCCCGTGGCATTCGCAAGTTTTTGGAAACCGAGATGGGCATGCCCTGCAAGTTTGCGGTGTCGCGTTTGCCTGGCCAAAAAACCGATAACGCCCAAGTGCGTGAGTTGGTCCACAAGCAAATGCCACTCATTTTGTTTGGCAGCTACAACGAACGCATGTACTTGGCTGAGGCGGGAAGCGTTGGCCCCATGAAAGCCTCCTTCATTCCAGCCTCTTTCCCTGGTGCAATCATCCGTCGCCATACCGGCACACCCTTCATGGGCTACAGCGGCGCCACCTATTTGATCCAAGAGGTTTGTAACTCTCTCTTCGACGCCTTGTTCCATATTTTGCCGCTGGGTACCGACATGGACAAGGTGGACCCCACCTTGGCACGCGGCATCAGCGGAGCCCAAGAAAACACGCCTTGGGACGATGCAGCGCAAACCAAGTTGCATGCCTTGGTCTCGGGTCAACCGGTACTGGTGCAAATTTCGGCGGCCAAACGTTTGCGCGATTTGGCCGAGGGCAAGGCACGTGACAAAGGCGAAGAGCTGGTCACCGTGGCCCATGTGCAGCAAGCCGGTGCAGATTTGGGCTTGGGAGAGCCCGCATGACACAGTTTGCAAACCTACACGGTTCGGGCGCTTTTGCGCAGGAACCTTACCCCATGTCGTGGCAAGAGCTGCGGCTGCCCAGGTTGCGCGGGTTGGGCGCAGCGTTGGCCTCACGGCCATTTTGTTGAAGGAGCATCGCATGTCAAACCATCCGAATTCCATATCCGGACTGACTGACGAAGAGGCTCAGGAGTTCCACCATTACTGGATTCAGGGATTAGTTGGCTTCACAGCTGTTGCTGTGGTGGCCCACGTCCTGGTCTGGGCATGGCGGCCCTGGTTCGTCTGAGGTAGGTTCTTTTCACCGAACGGAGTTAAACCATGTCACATACCACTACTCATGTCACACAAAAGCCTAACGGCGCGGACGACAAGATTGCGTTTGTCCTGATCTTTGTACCTTGCTTTGTTGTACTTTTATCGTTTGCAATTTTTGGCCAATTGGTCGGGCTGCAATGGAAGAGTTGGCTGCCAGGTGCTGAGAACATGACCAATGTCTTTGGCGGTGTGAAAGCATCGGTTTATACGTTCATGTCCCACATCATTTAGGAGAAATCACCATGTGGAGAATTTGGCGACTTTACGATCCATTGCGTGCAATGGTCGTTCAAGGCATTTTCCTGTTTGGCTTGGCAGCGATGATTCACCTCATTTTGCTGAGTACCAACAAATTCAACTGGCTAGACGGCGCGAAGAAACCCGCAGCAGCATCGGCACAAAACTCGCCTATGCCTGCCGCAGTTCCTGCAGCAAAGTCCTTAAATTTGGCAGCACCGCAGGTGCTGCCAAGTCCCAAAAGACTTGCAGCATCTGCAATTTGATTTTTTCTTTTCACCCATCACTTGCGGCAGGAGGGCTTAAACATGGCCAGGCTCAGCTTTGAAAAAAAATACCGAGTGCGCGGCGGAACGCTGCTAGCAGGTGACTTGTTCGATTTTTGGATAGGTCCGTTTTATGTCGGCTTCTTCGGCGTCACGACCATTTTCTTTGCTTTTCTTGGCACAGCCATGATTTTGTGGGGCGCAGCGTTAGGCCCGACATGGAACCTGTGGCAAATCAGCATTGCTCCGCCTGACCTGTCCTATGGTTTGCGATTCGCACCTTTGCAAGAGGGAGGTTTGTGGCAAATCATCACCGTTTGCGCCCTAGGTGCTTTCGTTTCATGGCTGCTGCGCGAAGTTGAAATTTGCCGAAAACTGGGCATGGGCTTTCATGTTCCTTTTATGTTCGGCATTGCGATTTTGGCTTACTTCACCCTGAATGTGGTTCGCCCCGTTCTGATGGGTGCTTGGGGTCATGGCTTTCCTTACGGTATTTACAGCCACCTCGATTGGGTGTCCAACGTTGGCTATCAATACCTGCATTTCCACTACAACCCGGCGCATATGTTGGCAGTGAGTTTCTTCTTTGCCACCACCTTTGCCTTGTCCTTGCATGGCGCTTTGATTTTGTCGGCGACCAACCCTGGTTATGGCCAAGTGGTCAAGACGCCTGAGCATGAAGACACGTTTTTCCGCGACACCATCGGTTACTCCATTGGTACCTTGGGCATCCATCGTTTAGGCGTATTTTTGGCCTTGGCGGCGGTGTTGTTCAGTGCCCTTTGCATTGTTATCAGCGGGCCCTTCTGGAGTCGCGGTTGGCCTGAATGGTGGGGTTGGTGGTTGAACCTGCCCATCTGGTCTCAGTGGCCTTAATGAAAAACGAGGAACACAATCATGGCTGACTATTTGAATCTTTTTACCACCGTGCAGGCCACCGGGCCTGTACACCACGGCGAGGCCTTAGGCCCAGGCAACAGTCCACGTACCGGTCACCCTGCCATTTATTGGATCTTGGGCAAGATTGGTAACGCGCAGCTTGGCCCCATTTACTTGGGGGGCTTAGGGCTGGCTTCGTTGATCTGCGGCTTGATCGCTTTCAACATCATTGGCATGAACATGCTGGCGTCGGTGAACTACGACCCGATTCAGTTCGTGCGCCAGTT
>CAMCWS010000084.1 GCA_945882755.1 Bordetella parapertussis
CATTACCCCCGTGTCTTGACCATCGCCGGATCTGATTCTGGCGGTGGAGCAGGCATACAAGCCGATTTGAAAACCTTTGCTGCGCTTGGCTGTTACGGCATGACCGCCATCACCGCTTTGACCGCGCAAAACACCATGGGTGTGCAAGCGATTCAATCCTTGCCTGCTGCATTTTTGAAAGCACAGCTGCAATCTGTATTGGACGATATTGGGGTGGATGCAGTCAAAATTGGCATGCTGCATTCCCCCGAGGTAGTGGAGGTCGTGGCTTGGGCGATTGACCACTACCAACTCAAACGCGTTGTGTTGGACCCGGTGATGGTTGCCACCAGCGGCGATAAATTGATCGCCGATGAAACTGTCGCTGTGTTGGTGAGCGCTTTGTTTCCTCGGGTTCAACTCATCACGCCCAATTTGGATGAGGCCGCTTTGCTCTTGGGCAGACCTGTGCCAAACGAGGCGGCTTTGTCTCTGGCCTGTGCTGACTTGCAGACCATGGGCGCTGCATCGGTGTTGCTCAAAGGCGGACATCTGCAAGGTGAGGATGTCGTGGACGTTCTGTTGTTGGCTGACGCCAGCTCGCATACCCTGCGCAGCAAGCGCATCAGCAGCCAAAATGTGCATGGCACCGGTTGCACCCTGTCTTCTGCGATTGCCAGTCACTGGGCGCTTGGGCTTGATTTGACAGAGGCTGTGGTGCAGGCCCGCAGTTATATTTTGGCGGCCATCCAAGCGGGGGCAAGCGTGACCACGGGCCGAGGTCACGGCCCTTTGAACCATGGCTTTGCCCCTGAGACTATGCATGTGCTGCGTCACCCGTAGCTGGGTTTGGGCGGGTGAGCCAAGCCAAGCTCAGGCTAACGGCCAAACTGGGCAGAGCAGACCCCCACTGGGGCGTGAATTGCGCTGACAAATGGAACACAGCAATGCCAATCAGCCATATCAATGCAGGCAACAGGTAGATGCTGCGTGACGCACTGGAGGCAGGTGCTCTTCCAGCACGACCCAAAATCACGCCGTACAGCGGAATAAAGACGGAGCTCAGCATCAGCAAAAACGGCTCTAGGCTGTGCATAGGTAAGACAATGGCCAGCAAGGTGCATCCCACTGCGATCAGCAATCCCCATTGTTTGATGCTCCAACGGCTGAATAAGCTGTGGCTATTGAGCGAGGCCGAATACACATCGCCATAAGCGTTGTCCAATTCGTCAATCAAAATCAAACCTAGCGCCAACAAACCGCCTTGTGCCAGTAACAAGGTGCTGACCAAGTTGATGTCTGGGGAGGAAACACTTACCACCAGCACGCCAAGTGAGTAGCACCAGATATTGGCAAGCGCGTAACCCAGCCAAGTAGCAGACATGGCGGTGCGGCTGTTTTTGCCATGACGGGCATAGTCTGCGACCAAGGGCAACCACGAGACGGGCATGGCGATGACCAAATCGATGGCAGACAAAAACCCCATGCTGTTGTTGCCAGGTCTGTTCCAAAAAGCAGAAACATCTTGGGTTTGCAAAACACCCAGAAATTGCCAAGTCAACCACGCCAGTGACATGACTACCAACGGTAAGCCAAACCTGCTCACAAAATTTCGCACCAAACCCAGCATGGAACTTGCCATAAGCAAAGTCAAAATACTTCCCCAAAAAACCGTCGCCATGACCAAATAGTTGCCAGACCAAGCAAAGTGTTTCTCACCCATGGCGAGGGTGCCCTCTCGCATGATGACCAACTCGAAAGATGTCCAACCCACCAATTGAATGACATTGAGAACAATAGGGAGTTTGGCAAAACCACTGCCATAGACCTGGTGCATCAAACCTGCACTCGACAGTCCTGTGTCGCAGCCCAATTTGGCCACCCATGCCACCAAACCCGAGCCAAGCAGCGAGCCCAAAAGAATCGCCAACAAGGCATCTTGTGTGCCCATGGCTGGAACCAAATAGGCACCAATCTGTATGACCAAAAGGCCCACGCCAAGGCTGAACCACAGAGAGGCGTGACTGAAGCCGGTGAAGACCCGCTCAGACGCCGCCACAGGGGCCAAGACAGAGTTAACAGAAGAATGATTGGACGCCATTGATGTCTTTCAAAAAATGGCAGTTCGGCGCGGTAGTTTCAGCCGTGCTTCCCTGCGCGAGGATTACCTCATCAGGTTCAAAGGGACTTTCTCAGCCTTGGTCTTGGAAAAAACCTCAGCACCCCTAGCGGCTTGTTGTTAGCAAGTGATGGGCATTATGCACCTAGCGTTGTTTTGCATTGCCGAGAAAGAATGATTTAGGGGTACTAAGAGGGTAAATTTTGATCATCGGTATGTTGAATGTGATCAAAAACGCTTTAACGGCAAGAACTTCCGAAGAATTTCTTATGTGAATTCCACTTTCACTTTTAAAATGCTAATTAACAAAAATGCTTTTATTAAAGGTAGTTTTATGGAAAAGTTCAAATATATTAATTATTCTTTGGTGTTTGCAATCGTGGTTTTGGGGGGATGTGCAACCAAACCCAGCGCATTAGAAGAGCAAATGCAGCAGAAAGAAGAGTTGAGAAAGCAACAAGATGCTGAAATTCAACAAAAAATTGAAGAACTGACTGCCACTTTGGACGAGCAAAGCGAAAAACTGAAAGCGTTTGAAACCTTGGTTGAGGCCAAGCCCTTGGTGGACCGTCGCTCACAGGACAAACAAGATGAAGCAGAACGTGAATCAGAGGGCCAAAAAGCGGTGCAGAGCACGATCAGCAAAGTGCCTGCATGGTTTCTGAACACCGAGTCTTCCCCTGACTTCATTTACGCCAACGCTACTGAAAATTCAGCTGATCTTCAACTCTCCATTGATATGGCGATGTTGTCCGGCAAGCGCCAACTCGTCCAGATTCTTGGCGAAATGGTTTCATCCCGCATGACAGACTTTGCAGCTCAAAGCGGTAATACACAAGATGGCGCTGTGATCAAAGAGGTCGAGCGAGTGACCAAAAGTGTGGTGGCCGATGTCCAGTTGGGCGGCTACCAAAGAGAAAAAATTGAAGTGCTCCCCAACGGCAAAACTTTTCGTGCCTATGTTCGTCTGAGCTATTCCACAGCGGATTTGAAGCGCATCATGGCCAAGGAAATGCAAAAGACCGAGGCGCTCAATACCAAGATTCGCCGTACCAAGGCCTTTGAAGAGCTGGAAAAAGAGATTGAATTGTCCAGAGATTTAAAAACCAAAAATCGCTCACGCCAAGACGCAGACTAATTTGCGTGAAGGGGTGGCCTAACCGTAAGGGTGATGTATGAAGTTGGCAGTGTTAGCAGTGTCTTTGCTTGTGGCGGTGATTGCGACGGTCGGGTCGTTGCTGTCGCAAGCATCGCGGTCCAGCGTTGCCTCCGAGATCTTGGTGCTCGAACTCAGTCAAAAAATTCAAGAACAAGATGCCAAGTTAAGCCAAACCGAGGAGGCGTTGCGACAGCTTCAAGGCGATACATCAGGGCTTCTTTCGACTGCGTCTGAAGGGTCTCGCCATCTTTCACGGGTCGGTAATTTGCAGACCAAAATGCAGCGAGTCGACAGCGAAGACCATCGCCTTGGCTTGCTCCACGATCAGTTGGTGAAAGAGCAAGAGCGGCTTGACGTTTGGCAAAAGGAATCAGATTTGACTAAACACCGGCTGGACCAAGATGAAAAGGTCTTGGGTCTGGAAGTCATGGCCAAGGCTGTAGACGACAGGCAGCTCACCAAACCCCAAGCGCCTCAGCTCACGGCCGTGGTTACGCCCAAGGCCCACAAGCTGGCGGTGGATTTACACGGTGAAACGCCTTTCGAGTTTCCTCAAGCCACAGTTCATACCGCGCCAGATTACTCTTCCTTACAAGACCGACATACGCAGCTTCAAGCTGAGCGAAAACAATGGGCTTTGGACAAGCAGGCCTTGTTGCAAGCCAAGTCGCTGCTAAAAAGCCAGTTAGCCAAATACAACAATGAGTTTCGCCAGGCAACAAGGAACCGTGAAAAACTCGAAGCCGAAGTCAGAGCCTTGAAAAACCAAGGCTTGGCTTTGAGAGCAAAGTCATGATTCGCTTTCCTTGGATGTGGCTTGCAAGCTTGGGCTTGGGCTTTGTTTCGTTGGCGTGGGCACAAGACACTTTGCCCACTTGCAGGGGAACCGACGTCAGCAGATGGCACAGCTGCCGTGGCGTTTTGGATGAAGCAGAGTTTTCCTATGCAGGCGACTTTCGAAACGGCAAGTTTGAAGGCAGGGGAATTCTTGAATTCACCGGTGAGAAATACCAAGGCGACTACTACCAAGGCGAATTCAAATCGGGCTTAAAGCACGGGTTTGGCGTTTATTTTTTCTCCAATGGCGAAAAATATGCGGGGCATTATGTGAACGGTATGCGCCATGGTTTTGGCACCTACACCTTCAATAATGGACGTGCGCCGCTTTCGGGTATGTGGTCTAACAACCAGTGGAGTGGAAAAGTCTCCCCGGGTAGCGAAGAACGGGCAGAGCAAAAAAAAAACAGTAAACCCCTAGCGCTTGAGTCAACTGCTTCTGAGATGAAGCCCCGTGGCAACAGCATGACCACCCCTGATATGGCGGTGTTGATCATTGGCATAGAGACTTACCAAGGTTTGAACAAGGCGCTTTATGCCGCCAATGACGCCAATTTATTCCATGACTTGATGCGCGACGGTATGGGTGTTCCACCCGAGAACATCAAGCTATTGAGCAATCACAAAGCCACGCGCAGCGATATTTTGTCTGCCCTGAAATTTTGGTTGCCTGAGCAGGTCAAGGCGGGCAAGACCCATGTGTATATTTTGTTCAGTGGGCATGGCTTGACCTCTGACGAGGACGCCCAAAAATACTGGTTACCCTTTGATGTCAAGAAAGAATTGTTGGCAGAAACTGCGGTCAGCGAAAAATGGGCACTGGCCGAGTTGCAAAAATTACAAGCCAAATCCATCACGATTTTTCTAGACAGTTGTTACAGCGGTTTGGCGCGAAAAGGCGAGTCACTCGACCCCCAAGCGCGTGGCATCCAGTTGAAATCGGCGGTATCCCCAATGCCGTCCAACTTCACCATGATCAGCGCTTCAGCTGCCAACCAAACCGCGTTGGCTTCCGACGACTTTAAGCAAGGCATCTTCAGTTATTTCTTGGTCAGAGGCCTTGCGGGTCAAGCAGATACCGATGGCAATCAACATGTTAGCCAAGGTGAATTGATAGATTACCTGTCGCAAAGGGTAGACAAAAAAGCCATGTCCATGAACCGACGACAGCAACCGCAGTTGATGGGGGATAGACAAAAGGCGGTCTTCCCATGAGGCTGGCCAGCAGTTGCGTCTTGGTTGGTTTGGCCAAGATTGCCTGCTTGTTTCTTGCACTGTCGCAAGGCTTGGTTCATGCGGTGGTGCTTGACACCCAAGGTGAATACCATTTCGGCCCTGAAACCTCCCGCAATCAGGCTTGTCACTTGGCAGCCGAGCGAGCCAAAGTCAATGCGTTGAGCTTGGTCGTGGGTGAGCACATCAGCTCGGAAGAAAAACTCACCTGCCAGCAAAGCGCGGGGCGTGACAGCACAGCTTCGTGCGAGATGAACAAAAACACCTGGGTCTTTTTGGATGGCAATATCCGCACCGCTGAAAAAGTGTCTGAGACTGTGAAGGTGCTTGACGGGGCTAGTGTGTGCAAAGTGACCATGGTGGTGGACATTGCCAACCCCAAGACCAAGACCAACGCCTATTTTGATATCAAGGTCACACTCAATAAGAAAAATTTCCGCGAGGGTGAAGCCATCCAAATTGAATTGCAGCCCAGTGCGCCTATGTACGTCAGCATTTTTGCTTGGTATCCCCATTTAGACGGGGAAAACATGGTTCAAATATTTCCCAATCACTTTGACACCAAAAACCACATATCTGCATTCACCCGTATCCCCAGTCATCAGGCCAAGCAGTCGTATGTCTTAGAGTCTTTTTGGCAGCCGTCCTACCCCAATAGCAAAGAGGTGGTGGATGAATGGCTGATCGTGGTGGGCACACTCAAACCCGTTGCTTGGCAATCCAATTACAACCTGCAGGGTTTCAAAGAGAAGCTGTCTGAAATCCCCATGAACGAGCGACGGGTGGTAAGGAAAAACTATTTTCAGCTGCGCTAGGCTGAGGGGTCTGCCACACCTAAGAGCTTGTGCAAGCGGGGTGAGGCGGTGGTGTATTCAAGCGCTATTTTTTGACCTGGGTAAACCAACTCGGCTACCCCATACGCGGCCAAGGTGGCCTCATGGAAGCCACTGACGATGAGCTTGCGTTTGCCAGGGTAGGTGTTGACGTCCCCTACGGCAAAAATGCCAGTCACACTGGTGGCAAAGTTTTCCGTGTTGACCTTGATTTGTTTTTTCTGCATGTCCAAGCCCCAGTCAGCAACGGGGCCCAACTGCGGCGATAAACCTTGCAGCACCCACAGTTGGTCATAGGCAATGTCTTCTGTGTGTTCATCGGGGCTCGCCAATGACAGGTGTGACTGCGAAAGGCTTTGAATTTGCCCCACTTTGAATTGAATCTGCCCCTCTTTGACCGCTTGGTCAAAGGCTGCCAGCAACTTGGCTTCAACGTCAAGTTTGTCTCTGCGGTACACCAAAGTCAGGCTAGCAGTTTGTTGGGCCAAACCAGCCAAGGCCGCTTGCACCGCCTCTTCGCCGCCCCCATAAATGACGATGTGTTGCGGGGCCAGGTTTTCAGTGGGTGCATAAAAAACCTGCTTGCCCTCCCATGGCGATAAGTCCAGTTGCGCTAATTTGCGCGGCATGAAGGCGCCCACACCTGCTGCGATGACCATGGTTTTGCAAAGAAAGGCTTGACCGCTGGAGGTCGTGGCCAGCCAACGAGCGTTTGCTTGCTGCTCTATCGAGGTGACTTGCTGTCCAAGGTGAAATTGTGCTTTGAAGGGAGCAGCTTGGGCCAACAACGCATCCACCAGTTCTCGCCCTGTGGTGCGAGGTTTGCCCGGAATATCGTAAATGGGTTTATCGGCATACAAAGCCATGCATTGACCGCCTGGGTAAGGCAGTGCATCCACGACTTGGCAGCTGATTTCTAGCAGACCAAGTTCAAAAATCAGAAACAGCGCTGCGGGTCCAGCGCCAATGACCAAGCAATCGGTTTCAATAGGGGAGGTTTTCAAGGTGCCGACACCTTGTCTGATCAACGCTGCAGTTCGGACAATTTGTCGGTCTTGTCTTTCCAGTCATCCGCATCGGCCATGGGGGCTTTGCGCTTGGTGATGCTGGGCCAGCCGCTGCGAGCCAGTTCGACATTGAGCTTGATCATGTGCATTTGGTCTGCAGGCACATCTTCTTCTGCATAAATGGCGTTGACGGGGCATTCGGGGATGCACACAGCGCAATCGATGCATTCATCGGGATCGATGGTTAAAAAATTGGGGCCTTCGCGAAAACAGTCAACTGGACAAACATCGACGCAATCTGTGTATTTGCAACGGATACAGGCTTCGGTAACTACGTGGGTCATGATGAGAAATCGAGAAGGGCTAATGAGAAGGTGTGTGGCATTTTAGGGTAAAGACTGGCTCAGCCTTGAACCATAAGGGCAGCAGATGTTTTATGGCTTGCCGTGTCTACCAAGACCATGGAGCCCAGCGTGCGGGAACGGCCATAGGGCAAGGTCAGCAAGGGTTGCTGGAAACTCAGTTGTACACGACCTATGGCGTTGGCTGGCAGCTCGCTGGCAGGCAAACTTTCCAAGCTGTGGATGTCGAGCCGGTCGGTAATGCTTGCCACTTTGGCTTTGACCCATTGGTGACCATGCAAAGCCCAATACACACGACCAGCCACCAAGGGCTCGTCATCCAACCAAGCGACGGTGACATCGAGTTGCTTGCTGGGTTGCAAACTGCTTTGGCTTGAAACCAACCAGTCGCCGCGTGACAAATCCACTTCGCGGTCCAGCACAATGCCGGCGCTGTGACCCGCACTGACGGACGTGGGCAGGCGAACCGCTGTCAGCACTTCTTTCACCACAGCTTGCTGGCCGCTGGGGAAAACGCGAACCGCGTCGCCCACTTGGGCAACACCTGTGGCCACAGGCCCCCAATAAACACGGCGTCCTTGGCTGGTGGTGGCACTGTCATGAAATTTTTCGACCCACTGCACTGCAAAGCTCAGCTCTGCCTCTTCATCGCTGGGGGTGACGGGGACGTTTTCCAGTAGGCTAAGGAGGCTTGGGCCGCTGTAGCCACACCAATCGGGCAGGGTGGTAACCACGTTCCAGCCTTTCAAGGCTGACATGGGCACCATGGCATGGATATCGATGGCCGCTTCATCTGCAAAACGCTGCAAAGCTTGCGCTATATGCGTGAAGGCCAGTTCGGGCTTGTCAACCGCGTCAAGTTTGTTGATGGCAAAAATGATGGTGGGTACTCGCAGCAGTTTCAACAACAAACTGTGGCGACGGGTTTGGGGTAACAGTGCCAGATCGGCAGAAGACCATTCCACTTTGGTGGCGTCCACCAGCACCACAGCTGCGTCAGCGCTGGAGGCAGCTGTCACCATGTTGCGGGTGTACTGCTCGTGGCCTGGTGCGTCGCCAATGATGAACTTGCGCTGCTCGGTGCTGAAATAGCGGTA
>CAMCWS010000085.1 GCA_945882755.1 Bordetella parapertussis
ACCGCACATTGCAACGCGCATTGGAGCAGTGGCAGCCCAACTTCATCAACTGGTGGGATGACATGGGCCCCGAAGGCACCACCGACAACGAGGTGTATTTGCGCACCGCCGTCAGCGTAGACCCGCAAGGCTGGGCCCAGTTTGGCCACGTGAAGATGCGCGACTACCGCTGGGGCATCTTTTTGAACCAAGGCGAAGCCGACCGCAAAATCCATTTTGGTGACCACAAGGGCGAAGCCGCTTGGCAAGACGTGCCTGGCGAACACCGTGCCAATTTGCGCCGCATCATCGTGACGCAAGGCGACACCGAGCCTGCATCGGTGGAGCAACAGCGCCACTTGGGACTCACCGCGCCCAGCATGTACGACCTGCGTAACCTGTTCCAAATCAATGTGGAAGAAGGCCGTCACCTGTGGGCCATGGTGTATTTGCTGCACAAGCATTTCGGTCGCGATGGCCGTGAAGAAGCCGAGGCACTGTTGGAGCGCCGCAGCGGCCAAGAAGACAACCCCCGCATCTTGCAAGCCTTCAACGAGCAAACGCCCGATTGGCTGAGCTTCTTCATGTTCACCTACTTCACCGACCGCGATGGCAAGTTCCAGTTGTGCGCTTTGGCTGAAAGCAGCTTCGACCCTTTGGCTCGCACCAGCAAGTTCATGCTGACCGAGGAGGCGCACCACATGTTTGTGGGCGAGTCCGGCATTTCACGCGTGATCCAGCGCACCTGCGCCGCCATGAACGAACTCAAAACCGACGACGTGGGCAAGTTGCGTGCGGCGGGTGTGATTGATTTGCCCACCATTCAGCGCTACTTGAACTTCCACTTCAGCGTGACCATCGATTTGTTCGGCGCTGACGAGTCCAGCAATGCCGCCACCTTCTATTCCACCGGCATCAAAGGCCGCTATGAAGAAACCAAGCGTGACGACGACCATGTGTTGCGCGGTCAAACCTACAAAGTGCTGCACGTGGTCAACGGCCAGTTGCAAGAAAAAGAAGTGCCCATGTTGAACGCCTTGAACGAAGTGCTGCGCGACGACTACATCAAAGACTCTGTCGGTGGTGTCGATCGTTGGAACCGCGTCATCGAGAAAGCCGGTTTGCCCCACCGCCTGAGCGTGCCGCACAAGGCCTTTCACCGCAACATCGGTGCTTTGTCAGGTGCCAAAATTTCGCCCGATGGCCGCGTGGTGTCCGAGAACGAATGGAGCGCCAAGGTCGGCGAGTGGTTGCCCACCGCTGAAGACCGCGCTTTCGTGGCCAGCCTGATGGGCCGTGTGGCCGAACCTGGCAAGTTTGCCAATTGGATTGCGCCACCTGCCATCGGTATCAACCGCCAGCCAGTCGATTTTGAGTACGTTCGTTTCAATTGATTGAGTACCCGTTATTGACTAAGCACCCGTCATTGCGAGCGTAGCGAAGCAATCTTGAATTTGGATTGCTTCGCTGCTCTCGCAATGACACAGGACTTGCTCGCAATGACAACCAGTGTTACCCATACGATGAGTCACCATGAGTACAGATACCGCTGAGCTTCTGCAGCAGCATGTGATCGACCCCGAGGTGTGCATCCGCTGCAACACCTGCGAGGCCACCTGCCCAGTGGGTGCGGTGACCCACGACAGCCGCAACTACGTGGTGGATGCCGACAAGTGCAACCACTGCATGGCTTGTGTGCCGCCTTGCCCCACAGGATCGATTGACCATTGGTTGCCGGTGTTGCGCAGCAAAGCCTACACCGTGGCCGAGCAACTGACGTGGGATGAATTGCCTGCGCCGCAGTCTGACCTTCAGTTGCAAGGCGAGGCTGCCGCACCCTTGGCAAGCCCTGAAGTCAATGTGCCGCCACGCTCTGCCGCACAACCGGCGATCAATTTGTACGGACCCAAGTCGCCCATCAGCGCCAAAGTGGTGGGCAATATGCAGGTCAACGAGGCTGGTACTGATAACGAAACCCACCACATCGTGCTGGACTTTGGCAGCCTGCCGTTCCCCGTGCTGGAAGGGCAATCGGTGGGCATCATCCCGCCGGGCGTCGACGCCCAAGGCAAGCCGCACCATGCGCGTCAATACTCCATCGCCAGTCCGCGCAATGGCGAACGCCCCGGTTACAACAACCTGTCGCTGACGGTGAAGCGTGTGGTGCAAGACCACCAAGGTCAGCCCGTCAAAGGCGTGGCCTCCAATTACCTGTGCGACTTGAAGCTGGGCGACAGCGTGCAGGTGATAGGCCCCTTTGGCAGCAGCTTTTTGATGCCCAACCATGCGGGCAGCCACTTGGTGATGATTTGCACTGGCACCGGCAGCGCCCCCATGCGCGGCATGACCGAGTGGCGTCGCCGCTTGAAAGCCAACGGCACCTATGAAGGTGGCCAGTTGGTGCTGTTTTTTGGTGCCCGCACCCAGCAAGAGTTGCCTTACTTTGGCCCCTTGCAAAAACTGCCCAAAGACTTCATCGACATCCACTTTGCGTATTCACGCTCACCCGGCCAGCCCAAACGCTATGTGCAAGACGCCATGAGGGATGCAGCGCCCCAGTTGGCGACCTTGCTGCAAGACCCGCAAACCCATTTTTATGTGTGCGGCTTGAAGGCCATGGAAGAAGGCGTGTTGCAGGCTTTGCAAGACATAGCCGTGGGCGCGGGTTTGGACTGGGCCTCTGTGGCTGCTACTTTGAGGCAAGAGGGTAGATTGCAGTTAGAGACTTATTGAGCCGGAAGGTCTTGGTGTGCATGGCGCACACCTTAATGCGCGTATTCTTGGTAGACGTTTGGTGAGCAGATTTCTATGCTGTCTTTGCCAATGAGGTTCAGTGTGTGAGGTGATTGGCATTTTAAAAAGTACTTTATAAGGTACACTGCCAATGAAGCCCATCAGAAAGTTACCAGCCATTTTTTACTGCTCAGGCAGTGGGCAAGAGCCAGTTCGTGAATGGCTGAAGTCCTTGGATTCGGCCGACAGAAAAACCATCGGTGAAGATATTGCCTATGTTCAATATAAGTGGCCACTGGGAAAGCCTCGTGTGGATCACTTGATGGAGTCTGTTTGAGAAGTGCGCAGCCACATTGGAAATCGAATCGCCCGTGTCTTGTTTGCAGTGAGTCGTTCTCAAATGATTTTGCTGCATGGATTTGTCAAGAAAACTCAACAAACACCGCATTCAGATTTGGAATTGGCCATCAAGCGATGGAAGGAATGGAAACATGAGCAAGGTCAATAAACATTCTGGGACCAACTTTGACAATTACTTGATTGAAGAAGGCGTCTTCGATGAAGTGCAAGCCCGTGCATTGAAGCGTGCATTGGCAGAGCAACTGAGCGACGCGATGCAAAGCGGCAATTTAAGCAAGGTGCTCATGGCGCAGCGTATGGTGACGAGTCGTTCCCAGCTGGACCGTGTACTGGATCCTGACAATTTGTCGATTCAACTCGACACGCTGATCAAGGCGGCCAGGGCGGTGGGCAAGACGGTTGAGATCAGGTTGATATCTTGAATAGATCCTCACCTAGCAACACATCATGCCAAGGCGGGCTGCTTCGTTTAACCAGAACTTCATTGTTTAATAAATATCTCTTTTAATCAGAAGACCTATAAACTATGCGCATTCATTCATGCGCATCGAAATCATGCATAACCTGAGTAACACCAAGACGCTTCAAGCGCTCAAGCCTTCGGGCAAGCGTGCGGCCAACCTTACCCTCAGCGCAGATGTGTTGGACGCTGCCAAGCAGCTCAACCTCAACATCTCCAAACTGTGCGACGCCTACTTACAGACTTACGTCAAGGAAGAGCAGGCCAGACGCTGGCGCGAAGAACATGCCGCATTTGTCGCCGTTTACAACGAAACAGTTGCTGCCGAAGGCTTGCCCTTGGATGAATGGAAGACCTTCTGATGCCTCGCTTTGACGTCTATGCCAATGAAGGTGCATCAGCCAAGACAACACCCTATGTGTTGGATATTCAAAACGATTTATTTGACGGCTTGGACACCAGAATGGTCATCCCATTGAGACCGATGGGGCAGTTTGCCAACGTGAAAATACCCGAGCGACTCATGCCTGTTTTCAGTTTTGCAGGTCAAGACTTTGTCCTTGAAACCCCCAAAATGGCAGCGGTTCCCGCCAGGGTATTGAAGCGTCAAGTGGCCTCTTTGGTCACCGAGCAAGCCAGCATCGTGACGGCCCTTGATTTTTTATTCAATGGCTATTGAGGGATTCCACTGCCTGACACACATCCACCCACTGCCCTTGGGTCACTTCAGCCAATAACTCCACCGATATACGCACCGCGCTGTTGACCGAACCTGCGGCGGGCAGCACCTCGTCAAAAGCTTTCAAAGACACATCCAGGTAAATGGGCAGCGGCTGCGCCAAGCCGAATGGGCAGACACCGCCCACGGGGTGGCCGGTGATCTCGGCCACCACATCGGTGGACAGCATCTTGCCTTTGCCCAAAGCGGTTTTGAATTTGCCGTTGTCAATCCGCGCATCACCCCGCGCCACCAGCAGCACGGCGCGGTCATCGGCCAGTTTGAACGCCAAGGTTTTGGCAATGCGCCCTGGTTCCACGCCATGCGCCTGGGCAGCCAGCGCCACGGTGGCGGTGTTGGCCTCTGTTTCCAAGATGGGGATGTCGAGTTGCAATGCTTGAAAAAATGTTTTGACTGAAGACAGACTCACAGCTAAAGGTCTCCAATATTGAGTTTGTAACAAGGATGTTATCGGTCCTTGAGTCGCAATCAGCTATTTTCAAAGTACGACTCACAAGCGCCGGAACGAAACTTACTTAGGCTTGTCATCCCCTTGAAATCAAGGGAGGCACCTTGATCAATAGGAACATATATGTTACCTTCTGATGTCTTTCAAACCTAATCAGACAAGGAGATATAAAAGTGGCTTTGACCAAAGACTTCAAAGAAACTGTGATGGCCCGTATTCAGAATGAGCCAATCTATGCCCAAGCCCTATTGCAAGAAGCCACTACCCTGCTGCTGCAGGGGGAGCCTCAAACTGCCAAATTATTATTGCGTGACTTGATCAACGCAACCATGGGTTTTGAGCATTTATCCCTAGAGCTGCAAAAACCCGTTAAAAGTTTGCATCGCATGTTGTCGGTGGGTGGTAACCCAACCATGACGCATTTGTCAGCCATCTTGGCCTCGGTCGCTTTATTCCTAAATGTGCAAGTTGAAACAAAGGTAGTTCATGCGTGATACAGACAGCACCTTGGCGCAATTTGACCAAACAGGCGCCCAGCGTTTGGAAAAAATCTACCTCACCCCGGATGTAGTCCACCAACGCGAGCAGATTTTTCAATTGCTACAAGTCAAGCCCGGCATGCAGGCCTTGGACATCGGCTGCGGCCCAGGCCTGACTTCTTTGGCGTTGGCGCAAGCGGTGGGCGACCAAGGGCGTGTGGATGCCATTGATATCGCCCCGCCCATGTTGCAGTTGGCGGCCCGCCGTTGTGAACATGCCAAGCAGGTGGCATTTCACCAAGCTGATGTGCTACACCTGCCTTTTGCGGATGGTGCGTTTGATGTTGCACTGGCCACGCAAGTTTATGAATACGTGGCCGACTTGGACGCAGCATTCCTTGAGTTGGCGCGTGTGATGAAAAGCGGCGCACAGGTTTTGTTGGTCGACACCGACTGGGAGTCTTGTGTCTGGGCTTGTCGTGACGAAACCCGTATGCGTCGCGTGATGCAGGGATGGAGCCAGCATATTCCGCATCCTCAGTTGCCACGCAGTTTGGTGCAACGCTTGCAGCGTGCAGGTTTCGCCAAGGTTCAGGTCAACACCATTCCCTTGATCAACTTGGCATTCAGTCCCGACACCTTCAGCGGCGGCATGATGGGCTTTATCGCCTCATTTGTTGGTGGTTTGCCCGAGTACGGCACGCAGCTGGTGGCAGATTGGCAAGCCGATGTCAGCAGCATGGAAGAGGCGGGTGGTTATTTCTTTAGCCTCAACCGTTATGTGTTCACCGCCTACAAGCCTTAGCCATTGGCCAGATTCAGTTGTAAAAAACCACCCCAAAACCGATGTGGTCGCCTTTGACCTTGATGCTTTCGGTTTTTTCGGTGAAAGTTTCCTTCACATAGCGAAAGTTCACCGCGGATAGGGCCTTGGTTTGGCGGGTTTTTTTGCCAATCAGGTATTGAAGTTCGACCACACTCCCCACCGATGCATTGAACTCTGCGCTGGGCTGATAGGTGGCGACACCGGAGGTGCCCAATTTGGCAGAGAGTGATTTGCGGGCTCCGGCGCCTAGACGGTAATCGTCATTGAGTTGGTAAAAACCCATCACTTCCAAAGGAAAGCGGGTGAAAGACGCGTTGCCGTTGGTGCCCAATGTGCCCGCAGTGTGGATGCCCAAGGTGGTCTGTAGGTCAAATGCGGAGCCTATGTTGCGGTAAAGCCCAAAGTTCAGCGCCAAGGTGCCGCCTGCAGTGATATCGATTTTTGTGCCATCGGTGTATTTGCCGGTAAAAAGACGGTCGCCACCATCGCTGAACAAGATGCCCCCTGTGAATTGCCAAGGGCTGTCCTGAGCGAGTACGCTGGAAGCAAAAAGGCACACAGTAAGTACATATTTATGCATATAAAAAAGTTAAATTAAATATATTAATAACTATTTTATATTAATTAAATAAGATGGCAAGCCTTCAAACTGCGGTGCGTGATCTCCTGTAAAGCCACCAAACAATGCCGAAGTTCAGTGCATTCCAAGCAATGCCGTTGATGAAAGCCGCGTGGTAAGAGCCGGTCACATCAAAAATCTTGCCCGACAACCAGCCGCCCAGCGCCATGCCCACCAAGGTCGCCATGATGATGGTGCCGGTGCGAGCGCCTGCCTCTTTGGCGGGGAAATGCTCTCGCACGATGATGGCGTAAGACGGCACGATGCCGCCTTGGAACAAACCGAACATGGCCGACACCAGGTACAACGGCACCAAGCCATCAAAGGGCAAGAACATCCTCAGCGCAATGCCTTGCAAGGCCGACCCCAGCAGCAGGGTGCGAATGCCGCCAATACGGTCGCAAATTGCCCCCGAGACCAAACGGCTGACGATGCCGCAGGCCAACATCAGCGACAGCATCTCGGCACCCCGCGCAGCGCCGAACCCCAAGTCGCTGCAATAGGCCACGATATGCACTTGCGGCATGGCCATGGCAACGCAACAACCCACACCCGCCACGCTCAGTAACCATTGCGCTTGGGTGACCGACAAACCAAAAGGCCGGTCCGACGCCACCACGCCGTGTTTGTTGACCGTGGCCGCTTGGGCTGAGGGAGGCTTGGTGCGCATACGCAAAGACAGCAAGGCCATGCCGATGCCGCAAAACAGGCCAATACATAAATAGGTGGTGCGCCAGCCCACTTGGGTCACACCCCATTGGGCGATCGGCGGCCACAAGGTACCCGCCAAATAGTTGCCACTGGCGCACACCGCCACCGCGATGCCGCGGCGTTTGTTCCACCACTGCGCGGTGTCTGCCAACAAAGGCGCGAAAGTGGATGCGATGCCCAGCAAACCCAATAAGCCCTGCGCCAAGGCAAAGCCGACAATGCCGCCCGACAACCCGGCAAACACAAAGCCCGCCGCCACACCCACCGCACCGACGCCTAGTACCCGTGCAATGCCAAAGCGATCGGCCCAGCGGCCCATCCACATGCCGCCTATGCCAAAGCCCAACATGCTCAAGGTGTAGGGGATTGAAGCATCCGCGCGGCTGACACCAAACTCGGCTTGTACCTCTGGCAACACCACAGACACCACATACATGCCGCTGTTGCCCAAGAGCATCAGCAGCAAAGTGGTGAGCAATCGCCACGCCGCTTGGGGCGAGTCGATGGCGCTGGGGGAGGTTTCAGATTGCTTCACGGTGTTCGCAATGACAAAAGGTTTGGCAATGACATGAATCAGGCGTTGTTGAATTGCAGCGCCGCCAAACTGGCATACAAACCGCCTTTTGCGACCAACTCCGTGTGCGTGCCTTGCTCCACCATGCGACCATGGTCCAGCACCCAAATGACATCGGCTTTTTGCACGGTGGCGAGTCGGTGGGCTATCACCAAGGTGGTGCGCCCCTGCATGGCGGTTTCCAGCGCCGCTTGCACCATGCGTTCGCTATGGGCATCCAATGCACTGGTGGCTTCGTCCAGCAACAGCAGTGGCGGGTTTTTCAGCATGGCGCGGGCAATGGCGATGCGTTGGCGTTGACCACCCGACAAGCGCACACCTTTTTCGCCCAAGAACGTGTCGTAACCCTGTGGCAATTGAACGATGAACTCGTCGGCAAACGCGGCTTTGGCGGCAGTCAACACCTCGGCGTCTGTGGCTGTGGGTTTGCCATAGCGGATATTGTCCATGGCTGATCCTGAAAAAATCACTGGCTCTTGCGGCACGATGCCAATGCGTGAACGCAGGTCATGCAACGACATCTCGCTGATGTTTACGCCATCGAGCACAATGCGCCCCGCTTGCGGGTCGTAAAAACGCAGCAGCAAACCAAACAAGGTGGTTTTTCC
>CAMCWS010000086.1 GCA_945882755.1 Bordetella parapertussis
AATTAATCAATTGATGCACTCCATCGGTCATCCCAGCCATGCTGGGCTTGTTGCAATTCGCGCCTATCGCGCTTGGTCGGACGCCCATGCTCTATAGACAGGGCGGGTTCTTTGGCAAAACGACGCTGCTGGACATAAGCGTCTTTGGCCTGGATGCTCTCAGGGGTGTCGGCATACAAGGCTTGTGCAACCGGCGCGGAACCGCGCACACCACTCAAACCCATCACTGTCACCGTGCGCACCAAACCTTCACGCCGTATGGCCACGGTATCACCCGCTTTCACCTCTCTGGAGGGTTTGGCAGTCTGTTGATTGACCTCAATGCGGCCTTTGTTGATCTCGTCCGTCGCCAAAGAACGGGTTTTGTAAAAGCGGGCAGCCCACAGCCATTTGTCGATGCGAATTTTGTCCATTGCCCTCGATTGTGAAGCATGACGATGTCCCAAGCCGGAGTCGCAGTAAAACAACATCCCACAAAACGGCAAATTTGACATAAATGAAAAAAAAGCTAATATTCGCCTCCCCTTACGGAAATTTCCTCATTTGGTTTCTGCACATGGCATACGCCCGTGGATTCGACACCTCCGTAAATTCTGGAGCGCATGATGGCATTCAAGATTTTGGTCACAAGTCAAAAAGGCGGCGTTGGTAAAAGCACGCTGTCAGCCAACTTAGTGGCTTATCTGAGTCGAAGTATGAATTCAGCTGTGACCCTGATTGATTGGGACCCGCATGGCTCGTCCAGCAATTGGCTCAAACAAGCCCCCGACGTTGGTGCGGTCGTCAAACACTTGGCTTTGCCTGTGGACCAAGGCGGCAACCGCCCCATTTTTGAAGCGCGTTTGCAAATGCGCCGTGCTGCCAGTGAATGCGATATTTTGGTGTGCGACCTCACCTGGTCGGACTCCTTGGCCGGCGAACTGATGTTCGAGTTCGATATGGTGCTGGTGCCCACCTCGGTGTCTGAAATTGAACTGGCAGCAACCTCTGGCTTTTTGAACCGCAACCGCTGGGTGTTTGACTCGGCGTCCGAGCGTCGCCCCATGTTGGTGGTGTGTCCGACTCGGGTGCTCAATGAGCAACTCAGCTCTGACGTCTTCACCCGTCAACGCTTTCCTGTCAGCTTCATGCTGGCGCCACCCATTTTGGAATCCCAATCTGCCCGCGATTTGTTCGAGCGTGGCTACCTGATGGATGCCCAAGACATTGGTGGCGAGTCGTTCCGTGAGTTTGGCGAAGCGATTTGCGCTGCACGGGATATTCGTATGGCGCAGGCCAACTTGCCGCGCAAGCCTGCACCCGTGAAGCTGACCGAACAAGACACCAGCCGTGTACGTGTGCCTTTGGTTGCGGCCAAGGCCAGTGTGTTGGAGACCATTCCCAATGCCTCGCAGTACTCGGTGCTGGGTCGCTACCGTCAGCGCAAAGTGGCCGAGCAAGACGAAGCCATTGTCAACAGCCGATCTTTGTCGCAAATCGGCATCCCTGAATTCCTGAAACGTTTGGCTCGCGGCAACGCAGCTAAGCTTTGAAGACCAAGCTCACACGGTTTGACCATGTCTGAAGAAAAATTCCTCGCTTTTAAAGGTCTGAAGCAATACGACCCGGGCATGGGCTGGGCGCAGGTGCACAATTTCAACCATACCCAAAGTGAAGAGGCTGCGCAAACCTACAGCGAGATCAACCAGCAAGCGGCGCAAACCATTGCCAAGGCTTCCAGCGAAGTGCTGCACGACCCACTGCTTGGCGAACTGTTCGAGCAGTTAAACCGCCCCGCGCAAGACGAGTTGGCGCAAAACTGGAAAGTCATTGCCGGTAGCGTCAGCTTGCTCAGCCAACGCATGAACCAGCAACGCGAGTTGCGCAAGCGCTTGTCCACCATTGATGTGGAGTTAGACGCATTGCGTCAAACCATTTTGAAAGACTTGCAAGAGATTCAACGCTCGGCAGACCAACAACTGTCAATGGCACGTCTACGAGCTGAGGTATCCTCTTTGGCACAAGCCAGATTGGCTTCACGTTTGCGTCATTCACCGCCCTGAAGCCCCAAAGACGGGTGGGGCCCAAGGAGAGACCCCCCCCATGCCCGATCTATCTCACATACTCCAACGCATTGATGCCATCCGCGTACCCTACCCGGTGCGCTACACCACCTTCTTTATCAGCTTGGGCGGTTTGTGCCTGAGCCTGTTGGTCTTGCTGGCGGGCGGTCAACTGTCTTGGTGGTTGTTGCTGTTTGCGCTGCTCAGCGCGGTCGGTGTTCACGATTTGCTGCAAACCCACCATGCCATCTTGCGCAACTACCCCATCCTCGGGCATATGCGGTTTTTGCTGGAGTTCATTCGCCCCGAAATTCGGCAATATTTCATCGAAGCGGAAAATGAAGCTGCACCCTTTTCACGCGCCCAGCGCAGCTTGGTGTATTCGAGAGCCAAGGGCCAATCAGACAAAAGGCCTTTTGGAACGCAACTGGATGTGATGGCCCAAGGCTATGAATGGCTGACGCATTCGATGGCACCCAGCCGTATTGAAAGCCATGATTTTCGGGTGCAGGTGGGTGGCAAAGACTGCACCCAGCCCTATGCCCTGAGCTTATTCAATGTGTCTGCCATGAGCTTTGGTGCCTTGAGCGCCAACGCCATCATGGCGTTGAACCAAGGCGCAAAAATGGGCGGGTTCGCCCACGACACCGGTGAAGGCTCCATCTCACGCCACCACCGCGTTTACGGTGGCGACTTGATTTGGGAAATCGGCTCGGGCTATTTTGGCTGCCGAAATGCACAAGGCCAATTTGACCCCGATGGCTTTGCCCGCCAAGCCTTAGACCCGCAGGTCAAGATGATCGAACTCAAGCTCAGCCAAGGTGCCAAACCAGGCCACGGCGGCGTCTTGCCTGCGGCCAAGATGACCCCCGAGATTGCCGAGGCAAGAGGCGTCCCCATGGACCAAGACTGTGTTTCCCCCGCAGCGCACAGCGCTTTTTCCACCCCGATTGAACTGCTTGAATTTGTCAAGCAACTGCGCACATTAAGTGGCGGCAAACCCACCGGCTTTAAGTTTTGCGTGGGCCACCCTTGGGAATGGTTTGCCATCGTCAAAGCCATGCAAGAAACCGGTATTACCCCTGACTTCATCGTCATCGATGGCGCTGAAGGCGGCACGGGTGCTGCCCCTTTGGAATTCTCTGATCACATGGGCATGCCCATGTTGGAGGGTCTGCGCTTGGTACACAACACCTTGGTGGGTGTGAACTTGCGCTCGCAGATACGCTTGGGCGCAAGCGGCAAAATCATCAGTAGTTTTGACATTGTTCGCGCCGTTGCACTGGGTGCCGATTGGTGCAACAGCGCCAGAGGTTTCATGTTTGCCTTGGGCTGCATACAAGCGCAAACTTGTCACACGGGTAACTGCCCCACCGGTGTCACCACCCAAGACCCGCAGCGGCAAATCGCCTTGGTGGTGCCCAGCAAAGCCCAGCGGGTGAAAAATTTCCACCTCCACACCTTGGAGGCTTTGCAAGAACTTTTACAAGCGGGCGGTTTTCCATCGCCTGACAAGTTGCAGGCCAAGCACATCATGCGCCGCGTAAGCGCTCACCAAACCTGCTCATTGGAGGATTTGTACCCCAGCTTGGCAGAAGGCTCTTTGTTGAAAAAACCCACCAAAGGTATGCCAACCGTGTTTACCCAGTTTTGGCCACTGGCCACGCCCAAGCATTTTCAGCTTGACGATCAGCTGTCGCTGGAACTGACGCCTTAATTGCCCGCTCAGTTGTCCGCTCAGTTGTCCGTATTTGGACGGGGGTAAATGACGCGGTCTTCTTTCGGCTGGGCGCGGGGGGGAATGGCGGGGGGCTGAGCAGCCCGCTCTGCTGCGGCTCTGGCCTCAATCGCCTTGGCACGGGCCTCCGCCGCCTTGGCGTCAGACTTGGCCTTGGCTTCTGCTGCCTTGGCGTCTTCCGCGGCTTTGGCGTCAGCCGCCGCCTTGGCCTGTGCTTTGGCTTCTGCTGCCTTGGCTTCTGCGGCCTTGGCCTCAGCTGCCTTGGCTTTTGCCCTGAGTGCTGCAGCCGCCTTGCTTTCAGCCGATTTACCCTCTGTGGCAGCAACCGGCATGGTCAAAGGCGGGTTGCGCGCCGCCGCAATGGCGGCTTTTTCTGCCGCTTTCTCGGCGGCTTTTTCTTGCTCTCGCGCAGCCTTGGCGGCGATTTGGTTGGCAGAAATAGCAGCTTCTAAATCTTTTTTGAGCTTTTGAATTTCAAGAATCACCGCTTGGTTGTTTTGTGCGGGTGCAGCAGCAGGCGCTTTGGCAGACAAGGTTTGCACTTTGGCTTCTACCGCTTGAATGCTTTTTTGCAGGTTTTGCAGTTTGGCGTCCAAACTTTTTTCGCTTTGACCATTGACCTGACCGGCAATCTGCTCGGGCAGCTTGCCAAACAGTTTGCTCATGTCTTCCATCCGAGCTTCAATTTTGCTGTCCAGCTTGGCCTGGCGTTCTTCCATGCCATCGAGTTTTCCCGTGGCGTCACCCAAGCCACTGGTAGCGTCGCCAAAAGCAGCCAAGGTGGCGTCCAGTTCAACCACGCGCTTGCCAACCGCCAGCGAGAGAACATCCAACTGGCGAATGTTTTGCTGCAAGCGGGTGGAAATGGCAAAAAAGGTGCCCACCGCAATCATCAAAAAACTCAGCAAACCGACCAACATCACCCGCGAATGCAGCACATTGCGACGGCTCATCTCGTCTACTTTGACCATCACATTGCGCATTTCCTCGCTGATGGTGGCGGCAACTTCGGCTGAACGGGTGGACACTTCAGCGGAGCTGAGCACCACACCCGTGAGGTCTTCCAGTTGCTTAGAGACTTCGCTGCCATCGAGTGCCTGCGCTTGCAAAGCCTCAATACCTTCGGCCAGGCCGTCCCCATCCGTGGCAGCAGACGGCTCGGCCAAAACCGCACCGGCTTCGGCGGTTTTTGCGTTTTCCTGTTCTTGCGCCATGGATCGTGTCCTTATCGGGTTTTACGTGTCGTCAAATGATCTAGCCGGTCATTCACATCGTCGATTTGCGCATGCAAATGTTCAATCCTCGGCTTGATCTGCTCTTCCCATGTATCGGAGTCAGTCAGACCAACTTGAGCCAAATGGGCTAAATGGGGCTGCAACACCAGTCCTTGCGGCTGCACTTGCGCACTTGGTGCGGGCTCTTCTGGGTCAGTCTGTGCCGCAGCAGGAGAGTCCACGGCCACCAAAGTCGCCTCAGACAGGGTCTGCTCGTTCGGCGCACCTAATTCAGGATTCAGTAAATGCCCCGAACCCGCTGCAGCCAAGGTGGCTGGGTCTGAATGGCCGTAACTGCTCTGCGGTTCAGATGAAGGCTCAGGCTCTGGTTCAGGTTCGTCGGGAAATTCGTCGGTGCTGGAAGCTGAAGGAATCACCAATGTCGGGGGCGCACTGCTGCGCTCGAACACCCGTTCGGTGTCTAAAGCCTTGGCAACCGCCTGCTCATCGACATCGGCCAAAGGTTTATCGTCAAAATGTTCTTCACTGCTCATAAATACTCTCCGCAGTTGAAGTCGACCGCAAAACGGACAACTTGAAAAATCTTTAAGGCTTTAGTCCTGAAACTGTGCCTTTAAAGACTTCGAGGTTCTCAGCCAGGCCTTGGCCATGGCTGGGTTTTGCCGCATTTGTAACTCCGCCACTGCTTTATCAGCGTAAGGACCGGTCAAAACAATGTAAAACGATTTCCCACCTTTACGTTGGCTGAACAGGACTTGTGCTGACTTAAACAAGCTGGAGTTGCTTTGAAAGGCTCTGGCCTCGGCCAAACTGTCAAAAGCACCATGCTGCAACACCCAAGTATCGGCATCAAGTTTGCTAACCCAAACAGAATCATCAGCACCAGCGGCCTTATCTGCCGCTATTTCTGGTGGTTTTTCAGGTTTTTTCTTGGCCTCAACCGCTGGAGCGGGGGCAGGCACGGGTTCTGGCGCAGCAGGGAGAGGTGGCGCAGCAGGGGGAGGTGGCGATACGGGCGTTGCGCTGGGACTGACAAGTTCTTCTTTTTCGCTCAGCACGATGTCCGGCGATTTGGTCGCGGTGCTGTTACTGGAGGACATGGAAACCGTTGCAGCAGGCGCAGGAGCTGGGTCGGATTTGACTTCTGCCACAGGTTTTTTGCCGCCCAAGTAATCTTGCAAAGACTCAGCTTCCTCACGAATCACGTCTTGGTACAAAAAGCCAAAGGTCGCCAAACTGCCCAAGATGGCCACCAGCAAGATGGCAACTATTTTGGTGCCGCGCCGAGATGCAGCTGCACTGTCGGCCCATTCTTTGGCCAACTCTTCGCCACTCAAGGTGTTGGCCGAGGGCACCTCTTCGCCCATCACTGGTTCCATGGAGTCCTCCAGATCGGGACTTGCTTCAGTCGCGGCGAAGGAAGAAGCTTTAGACGGTGCGAGGTCTAAATTGGGCAGGTCTAAGGGTGGCAAGGGTGCTGGGGGCAGCGTGAAGGTATTGCCTGACCCTGACGCCATCGGTGCGGTGGTCTTTTGCGAAGCCGAGAAATCGTCGCGTGTTTCGATGCGCTGCGTCTTAGAGGGTGTGGGGTCTTCCGACTCCAACACCCATTGCAATAAATTTTTGCCAAAGGTGGCGAGCTTTTTCTCGTAAGACGTTTGGTTGTTCACCAACAAAATCAGGTTGATATTGCTGGCGGGAAACCCATTGACCAAACGGGCCAAAAGCTGCAGTTCAAACTCTTGGATGGCTTGGGTGTCGGGGAAAATCATGAAGCGCTTAGGCGCAGCTTTGTTGCCCTTGTCTACCGCTTGGTCGACGGTCAGCTCTGACAGTATTTCATTGAAGCGGTCCACCAGTTTTTCTGAGTCTGCTGAGGTCCACAGCTCCACATGCGGCTCACCCTGCTCTCGCAGGTGTTGAAAGATGCGTCTGCCGTAATAGGTCAGCGCCACTTCATCGTCGCCAAGAATGGCCAAATTGAGTCGCCCTTCACGCAGCGACTTGAGCAAAATCTCAAACCGCAGTTTGTCCGCGGGGCTTTGGTAAAAATCACTCATGGTCGATTCGTCTTTCTGGACTCATCATTGAAAGAGAAAACCGTTTTCGTCATAGCGCATATTGTCGGGGATGCGCAAGGTGGGCTTGATGATGCCCTCCCCTGGTGCATACGACTGGTTCAGACTGAACACATAGGCAATGACTTGTGCGACCGCGTGGTAGAGCGCTTCATGGATGGGTTCTTCCAACTTGGTGGTGAAGTAAAGCGCTCGGGCCAACTCGGGTGCCTCAAAGATGTAGACGCTCTCGGCCTTGGCAAGTTCTTTGATGCGTTGCGCCAATTCGTCGGTGCCCTTGGCGATCAGGGTGGGAGCGCCATCCGAGTTGGGGTCGTAACTCAAAGCAACCGCAAAGTGTTGGGGGTTGGTGATGACCACGTCAGCATCCTTGACCCTGTCCAACATGCGACCGTTCGCCATTTCGCGTTGACGTCTGCGAATCGTGGCTTTAACCTCAGGGCGGCCTTCAGAGTTCTTCATCTCATCCTTGATCTCTTGGCGGGTCATTTTGAGTTTTTTATGGACTTGGTATTGCTGCAACGGGACATCGAGCAAGGCAATCAGCACCAAGCCCATGCTCATCCAAAAACACGCGTCCAAAATCATGGTGCCCGCATGCTTGACAGCGGTTCCCAAGTCCAAGCGGTTGAGGGTGACCAAATCGTCAATGTTGTTGGACACCGCGTTCCACAAAATAAGGCTGATCAGTCCAAATTTCAAAATAGCCTTGACTAACTCAATCAAGGCCTTGGTGCCAAACATACGGACTAAGCCAGACATCGGGTTGAGCTTGCTGAATTTGGGGGCCAACATCCCTAAGGAAAATACCAAGCCACCACTCATCACAGTCGAAATAATCCCAACGAAGGCCAGCAAAATCATGATGGGCAATATCAAGATATAGCCATCAATCACCGATTGGAAAAAGATGCCGGGCAACAGTTCGGCCTTGTCCATCACCTTTCGGTCAAACTGCAACTGGGTTGTAAATAAAGCGCCCAAACGGCTGAACATATAACCGCCAGCCAGATAGAAAAACAAAGTGGCAGTCATCAAAAGAGCAGCCGTTGACAATTCCACTGAACGGGCAATTTGACCTTCTTCACGCGCTTT
>CAMCWS010000087.1 GCA_945882755.1 Bordetella parapertussis
TGTGCTTGTAAATTGACGTTACGTAAATCATAACGCGAAGTCAAAGTAGGTGCAGAGACCTTAACTTGCCTTGTTTTCTGGGTTGATGGACAACCAATCGCCCACCATTTCCTCATAGGCCAAGCCCAATGCCAGCAAAGCCAGCTCGCCCTGAGGCTGGCCGATCAGCTGCATGCCCATGGGCAAACCTTGGGCGCTGAAGCCGCAGGGCACGTTCAAGGAGGGCAGTCCTGCCAAGCTGGCGTACAGCACCACCTCCATCCAACGGTGGTAGGTGTCCATTTGCACCACGCCATTGGCGGTTTGAATTTGCTGAGGCCAACGCAGCGCAGCGTCAAAAGGCCAGACCTGACAACTGGGCAGAACCAGCACATCAAAGCCTTGCATCAAGCCCAGCATGTGCAGGTAAAAAGCGGTGCGATTTGTGCTGGCTTGTAAAAATTCGCTGGCTTTCATGCCAGCCGCTTGATCAAACTCCCATAGCGCTTCGGGTTTCACCAGATCTCGCCCCTTGGCCACCATGGGTGCGATGCGAGAAGCGGTGAGCACCCGTCGCCAAGCCAGCCAGGTTTGCCAAGCGGCTTCAGGCGAATAGCCCAAGTCCACGGGTTCCACATGACAGCCCAAGCCTTGCAGGCGTTTCAAGCCGTTTTCGCAAGCGTCCAGCACACCCGCTTCCATGGGCAAATAGCCGTTCAAGTCACCCAACCAGCCTATGCGCAAATCATTGGCTTGGGGTTGCAGTGTGTTCGCAAATCCTTGGGGCAAAGAAGACAGCGACAAAGGTGCGCGGCTATCGGGGCCAGCCATGATTTCCAGCAGTTGCGCCAAATCGCGCATGGTTCTGGCCATGGGGCCGTCGGTTCCCAATTGACTCACCCACACGTCACCCGCAGGGTAGGCCGGCACCCGCCCTTGCGAGGGGCGCAGGCCAAACACATTGTTCCAAGCGGCTGGGTTGCGCAAACTGCCCATGAAGTCTGAGCCATCGGCCACCGGCAACAAGCGCTGCGCCAAACCCACGGCCGCGCCACCGCTGCTGCCACCCGCGCTGAATGCGGGGTTGTAGGCGTTGCGCGTGGTGCCAAACACCTCGTTGAACGTATGCGAGCCCAAGCCCCACTCGGGCGTGTTGGTTTTGCCAATCACGATACCACCCGCCGCCTTCAGGCGTTGGGTCAGCAGTGCATCTTTGCTGGGGATGTTGTCGCGCAACAGGGGCGAGCCGCAGGTGGTGGGGATACCAGCGACATCCACCAAATCTTTCAAAGCGATGGGAAACCCATGCATCCAACCGCGTGAATGGCCTTGCGCCAGTTCTGCGTCGCAGGCATTCGCTTGCGCCATCAGAGTCGCAGGGTCTTGCAGGCTCACCAAAGCGTTGAAATGGGGATTGACCTTGTCAATCCGTTGCCAATAGGCGTGCATCACTTCCACGCAAGAGACTTCTTTGGCTTGAATGGCTTGCGAGAGTTCGTTGGCGCTGAGTTCGGTGATAACCATGCGTGGGCTCGTCAAAAAGAGAATCGCTTATATTGGGCTTTAAATGTAGCTTGGCGAACAAGGGGATAGGTATGCGACGCAGTTGGTTCAAAGTGATAGGTGTGGTTTTGGCAGCCAGTTGGCTGGGGCTACCAGTGCAAGCCCAAAACACCTTGCCGGCGAACAAAGTGTTTCGCTTTGTGCCGCATGCCAATTTGGCGGTGTTAGACCCCATCTGGACCACCGCCTACGTCACCCGTAACCATGCTTACATGGTCTACGACACGCTGTTTTCCGAGGATGCCAAGGGCGATATTCAACCCCAAATGGTGCAAAGCTACACCAAGGCCAAAGACGGCAAAACCTGGACATTCAAGCTGCGCGCTGGCTTGGAGTTTCATGATGGCAAGCCCGTTACCAGCGAAGACGTGGCTGCGTCGCTCAAGCGCTGGGCTAGCCGCGACGCCATGGGTGGCATTTTGTTTGGCTTCATCGACAAAATAGAAACCCCTGACGCCAGCACCTTTCGTTTTGTCATGAAAGAGCCTTGCGCCATCGTGCTGGACGCCTTGGGTAAAGCGTCCAGCAATGTGCCGTTCATCATGCCGGCCCGCATCGCGGCGACCCCTGGCACCGAGCAAATCAAAGAGCACATCGGTTCTGGCCCTTTCATCTTCAAGGCCGACGAGTTCAAACCTGGCTCGGTGGCGGTGTATTTACGTAACCCCAAGTATGTGTCCCGCAAAGAAGCGCCCAGCGGTTTGGCTGGGGGTCGCCCTGTCAACTTCGAGCGGGTGGAGTGGGTCATCATCCGCGACCCGCAAACCCAGTTCAATGCCTTGCAAGCTGGCGAGGTAGACATGGTGGAGCAACCCAGTTTTGAGCAATACGAGTCGCTGAAAAAAACCGCAGGTGTGAAGGTGGACGATTTTTCACCTGCTGGTTACCAGTACGTCATGCGTTTTAACCACCTGCATGCGCCCTTTAACAATGTGAAGATTCGCCAAGCCGCCATGCTGGCGATTGGCCAGCAAGCCTTTATCAACACCCAAGTGGGTATTCCCGATTTGGTGCGGGCTTGCCGCAGCATCTACCCTTGCGGCACGCCCTTGGCCGACGAGAACACAGGCTATTTCACCGGCGTGGCCAATGCCTCAAAAGCGCGTGAGTTGTTGAAAGAAGCCGGCTACGACGGCACACCGATTGTCATGATGCGCCCCACCGATTTGTCGGCCATCACCAAGCTGCCCTTGGTAGCCAAGCAACAACTGGAGGCCGCTGGTTTCAAGGTGGATTTGCAGCAAATGGACTGGGCGTCGTTGGTGGCACGCCGCGCCAAAAAAGAGCCGCCAAAGCAAGGCGGATGGAATATGTTCTTCACCACTTGGACCGCGCAAGACATTGGCAGCCCTTTGAGCAGCGCCATGCTCAACGCCAAGGGTGCGACCGGCTGGTTCGGTTGGCAAGACGAACCGCGCATCGAAACCTTGAAGGCCAAATTTGCCCGTGCCCATGAAGGCCCTGCGCAGAAAAAAATCGCCTCTGAGATTCAAGCCTTGGTGTTTGAAACCGCGGCCTTTGCGCCCTTGGGCCAGTACCGCAACCCCACCGCTTTGCGCAGCAACGTCAGTGGCATGTTGCAAACCGCAGGCATCCCCGTGATGTGGGGCTTGAGCAAAAACTGATGGCGTCTTTTTTACTGCGTCGCTTGCTGGCGGTGCTGCCCGTGTTGTGGGTGGTGTCGGTGGTGGTGTTTCTGATTTTGCGCTTGGCCCCTGGCGACCCTGCCGCTGTCATTGCGGGCAACAACGCCACCAGCGAAGACATCGCCAACATCCGCAGCCAGTTGGGCTTGGACCGCAACATCGTCAGCCAATACGGTATTTGGCTGGGCAAGGTGGTGCAGGGCGATTTGGGTTACTCCTATTACTTAGGCAAGCCGGTGCTGGAACTCATCGCCCAGCGCATGGAGCCCAGTTTGTCTTTGGCTTTGGGTACAGCCCTGCTGGCGGTGTGTGTGGCCGTGCCTTTGGGGACGTTGGCGGCGTGGCGCATGGGTGGCTGGCTGGACCGATCGTTGTCGGCGTTTTCGGTGGCGGGTTTTTCGGTGCCGGTGTTCGTGATTGCCTATGGCTTGATTTATGTGTTTGCGATTCGCTTGCAATGGCTGCCAGTGCAAGGCTACAAGCCCTTGTTTGGCCCGCAAGCGGGCAGTGTGTGGGACTGGTTGCGCCAACTCATCTTGCCGTGGCTGACCTTGGGCACCATCTACATCGCCTTGATTGCCCGCATGACCCGCGCCAGTGTGTCCGAGGCCTTGAGCGAAGACTACATACGCACGGCGCGAGCCAAAGGCATAGGCGAGATGGCGGTGTTGTTGCGCCATGCTTTGGCGAACGCGGCGGTGCCCATCGTCACCGTGATTGGCATTGGCGTGGCCTTGCTGATAGGCGGCGTGGTGGTTACTGAAACGGTGTACGCTATCCCGGGTTTGGGTTCGTTGACGGTGGACGCGGTACTTAACCGCGACTTTCCTGTTATCCAAGGTTTGGTGTTGTTTTTCTCTTGCAGCTATGTGTTCATCAATTTGCTGGTGGACCTGAGCTATGTTTTCTTAGACCCAAGGATTCGCCACTGATGGCCGCCTCATTGCAAAGCCGTTTATGGGACCACGGTTCTGTGCGCTTTGGCTTGGCGGTGTTGGCCTTTATGGTGTTGGTGGCGGTGTTGGCGCCTTGGCTTGGCACCGTTGACCCCGCTGCCATGGACGCCAACCACATCAACAAAGCGGCTGGTTTGGCGGGCGACTTTGCGCTGCCGGACGGCCAAGTGCTGGCCCACACCTTTTGGTTGGGTACGGATAACTTTGGCCGCGATATTTACAGCCGTGTGCTGTATGGCAGTCGCATCTCCTTGGTGGTGGGCATCGCCACCGCCATCTTGGCCCTGGGCCTGGGTGGACTGTGCGGCATGTTGGCGGGTTATTTCCGAGGCGTCGACATGTTGCTGATGCGCTTCATGGACGGCTTGATGGCGATCCCCGCCGTGCTGTTGGCGATTGCCTTGGTAGCGGCTTTGGGGGCGAATGTGACCACGGTGGTTATCGCGATTGCCATTCCCGAGGTGCCCCGTGTCACCCGCTTGGTGCGCTCCTTGGTGCTGACCTTGCGTGAAGAGCCGTATGTGGAAGCCGCCCGTGCTTTGGCCACGCCCACGTCGGTGATTTTGTGGCGGCATATTCTCCCCAACGCCATGGCACCCTTGTTGGTGCAAGGCACGTTTGTGGCGGCGTCGGCCGTGCTGACCGAAGCGATTTTGAGTTTCTTAGGGCTAGGCTTGCCCCCCGATGTGCCCACCTGGGGCAACATCATGGCCGAGGGGCGGGTGCAGTTCAGCCAGCAGCCGGGCAATGTCTTGTTCCCAGCCTTGTTCTTGGTGCCCACGGTGCTGGCCATCAACCTTTTGGGTGACGGCTTGCGCGATGTGCTGGACCCTAAATTTGCCAAGCGGGTGGGCTGATGACGCAGCCGGTATTACAGGTTGAACACTTGAGCGTGGCCCTGCCCAGCGGCGCCGACAGGCCCATGGCGGTGCAAGACATCAGCTTGCAGTTACGTGCGGGTGAAACGCTGTGTGTGGTCGGTGAGTCCGGCTCGGGCAAATCGGTGCTGGCCACCACAGTCATGGGACTGCTGGACAAAGAATTGACAGTGGCAGGCGGCGTGGTGCAACTGCAAGGCGAGTCTTTACTCGACGCCAGTCAGGCGCGGCTACGTGGCTTGCGCGGTCGTGCCATGGGCATGGTGTTTCAAGAGCCGATGACCGCGCTCAACCCCGTGATGCGCTGCGGCGAGCAAATCGATGAGCTGCTGCGCACCCACACCGACTGGTCTGCCGCACAGCGCCGTGAAGCGGTGTTGCAGATGTTGGCGCAGGTACGACTGCCAGACCCCGAGCGCATGTGGCACAGCTACCCGCACCAACTGAGTGGCGGGCAACGACAGCGCATCGTCATCGCCATGGCCATGGTCATGAAGCCCGCCTTGCTGATCTGTGACGAGCCGACCACCGCCTTGGACGTGACCACCCAAAAAGACATCTTGCAGCTGATTCAAACTTTGCAGCAAGACACCGGCAGCGCGGTGCTGTTCATCACCCATGACATGGGGGTGGTGGCCGACATTGCAGACCAAGTGCTGGTGATGCACCGGGGTGTGGCGGTCGAGTTGGGCAGCCGCGACCAAGTGCTGCACAACCCCCAAGCCACCTACACCCGCGAGCTGTTGGCGGCCGTGCCCAGCATGACGCCACCCGCCGCTCGCCATATCGCTGACACGCCGCCTTTGTTGCGTGCCTTGGCGGTTGGCAAAACCTACGACACCAACCGCGCTTTGCATGACGCCAGTTTGGCCTTACGTGCTGGCGAAACCGTGGGCGTGGTGGGCGAGTCAGGGTCGGGTAAATCCACCTTTGCACGTTGTTTGTTGCGCTTGATTGACCCCAGCAGTGGCAAAATTTTTTGGGGCGAGGACGAGATCGCTACTTTGCCCGAAGCGCGGCTGCGCCCTTTGCGTCACCGTGTGCAAGTGGTGTTTCAAGATCCCAACCGATCGCTCAATCCACGCATGACAGTGGGTGAGTCGCTGGTGGAGGGCGCTCGCAACTTTGGCTTGGGTGCGACTGAGGCCAAAGCCTTGGCCGAACAGCTTTTGCAGCAAGTGCAGCTTCCCACGCAGGCCATGGCACGTTACCCCAGGCAGTTCAGCGGCGGGCAGCGCCAACGTATTGCGATTGCTCGTGCTTTGGCGTGTCGTCCGCAGGTGCTGGTGGCTGATGAAGCGGTCAGCGCTTTGGATGTGTCGGTGCAAGCGCAAATTTTGCAACTGCTGCGCCAAGTGCAGCAGCAATATGGCTTGGGCTTGTTGTTCATCACCCATGATTTACGTGTGGCCGCCCAGCTGTGTGACAGCGTCATCGTCATGCACCAAGGGCAGATCGTTGAGCGAGGCGCTACAGCGCAGCTTTATGCCCAGCCGCAGCACGCCTATACCCGCTCTCTTATGGAAAGCGCTCCCGGAGTATCCGTATGACCAAGGTGTTCATCGCAGGGTTTCAGCACGAGACCAATACCTTTGCACCCAGCTTGGCCGATTGGGCGGCCTTCAACCGTGGCGACGCCTTTCCGGCATATATCCGTGGTCAGGCCATGCAAGACCAGTTCACCGGTGTGAATATTCCCGTGGGTGGATTCATCGATGCAGCTAAGCGCCATGGCTGGCAGTTGTGGCCGTCGGTGTGGGCGGGTGCCAGTCCTTCCTCCTTTGTGACGCGTGATGCGTTTGAGCGCATCGCTGGCGACATCGTGCAAGACCTGCAAGAAGCCTTGAAGCAAGGCGTGGACGCGGTGTATTTGGATTTGCACGGCGCAGCAGTGGCCGAACATGCCGATGACGCCGAAGGCGAGTTGCTGGCGCGGGTGCGAGCCATGATCGGCGAGGACATGCCCTTGGTGGCGAGCTTGGATTTACATGCCAACGTCACTCAGCGCATGTTGGCGCTTTGCGATGCTTTGGTGGCTTACCGAACCTATCCGCACATCGACATGGCAGAGACGGGCGAGCGTGCCGCCGACTTGCTGCAACGGCGCTTGCGTTTGGGTCGCCGCGAGGCGCTGTCGGTTCATCGCTTGCCGTATTTGATTTCGCTCAATGCGCAGTCGACGTGGCTGCAACCGGCCAAAGACATTTACGCGGCCATGGCCGACATAGACCGAGACAGCGACGCGGTGTTGAGTTTTTGCATGGGCTTTCCCGCTGCCGATTTCGAGGAATGTGCGCCGGTGCTGTGGGCTTACGCTGAAGCGCCTCCCATGGCAAAAGCCGCTGCTGCGGCATTGAACAGCTTGGCTGCGCCACCCGCGCAATGGCGCATGGATTTTTTACCTGCACGAGAAGCGGTCGAGCAAGCTTTGGCCTTCGCAGCACAACACACCCGCCCGGTATTGATTGCCGATACCCAAGACAACCCCGGCGCGGGTGGCGACAGCAACACCACCGGCATGCTCCACGCCTTGCTGCAACAAGGCGCTGGGCAACGCTTCCCGCAAGCCGTGGCGCTGGGTTTGCTCTACCACCCCGAGGTGGCGGCCAAGGCCACGGCCGCGGGTGTGGGTGCAGACATCGATGTGGTGTTGGGTGTGTCAGTGCCTACCTATGCAGGTATGAGTGACGCGCCGTTGGCAGTTCGCGCCAAAGTGTTGGCGGTGAGTGAGGGCCGTTGTGTGCTCAAAGGCCCGATGATGCGAGGCATGACCAGCCAGTTGGGTGCCAGTGCTTGCCTGGATATCCAAGGCGTGCTGGTGGCCGTGGTCAGCGGCAAAGCGCAACTCTTTGACCGTGAAATGCTGCGCACCGTGGGCATCACGCCAGAGGCGATGAAGCTCATTGTGTTGAAAAGCTCCAACCATTTCCGTGCCGACTTTGAACCCATTGCCAGCCAGGTGTTGGTGGCCAAAGCCGCTGGCCCCATGGCCGCTGACCCTGCGGATTTGCCGTGGCGCAAACTCAGTCCGCTGACACGCACAAGCGCTTAACTGGAGAAGTTGCCATGGCCGACCTGACCCAATGCACCGCCACCCAA
>CAMCWS010000088.1 GCA_945882755.1 Bordetella parapertussis
CATAGACAGACTTTCTACTACGATGGCATTGATCGTTCATAAATACGGCGGCACCTCCATGGGCTCGACCGAACGCATACGCAATGTGGCCAAACGCGTGGCCAAATGGGCCAGAGCGGGACACCAAATGGTGGTGGTTCCTTCTGCCATGAGTGGCGAGACCAACCGTTTGTTGGGTCTGGCCAAAGAATTGGCACCTAGTGGCAACCCGACAGATTACTTCAGAGAACTCGACGCTTTGGCAGCAACAGGTGAGCAAGCCTCGTCCGCTTTACTGGCCATTGCTTTGCAGGCGGAGGGTATGCCGTCCGTCAGCTATGCCGGTTGGCAAGTGCCTATTCGTACCGACAGTGCTTTCACCAAAGCGCGTATAGCGTCTATTGACGATGCACGTGTAAGAGCAGATTTGAATGCGGGCAAGGTGGTCATCATCACTGGCTTTCAAGGGGTTGACCCCGAAGGCCACATCACCACCTTGGGCCGAGGCGGCTCAGACACCTCGGCTGTGGCGGTGGCTGCAGCCATGAAGGCAGCCGAGTGTTTGATCTATACCGATGTGGATGGCGTGTACACCACCGACCCTCGCGTCGTGCCCGAAGCGCGTCGTTTGCACACGGTCAGCTTTGAAGAGATGCTTGAGATGGCGTCGCTTGGCAGCAAGGTTCTGCAAATCCGTTCCGTGGAGTTTGCGGGCAAATACAAAGTGCCCCTTCGGGTACTGTCAAGTTTCACGCCATGGGATATCGATATCCATGAGGAAGCCAAGTCTGGCACTTTGATTACTTTTGAGGAAGACGAACAAATGGAACAAGCCATCGTATCGGGCATTGCCTTCACCCGTGATGAAGCCAAAATTTCCATCATCGGCGTGCCTGACAAACCCGGCATCGCTTACAAAATTTTGGGCGCAGTCGCGCAAGCCAATATCGAAGTCGACATGATCATTCAAAACATCAGCAAAGGTGGCTTGACGGACTTCAGCTTTACCGTCAACCGCAACGACCATGCCCGCGCCATGGAGTTGCTCAAAACTCAGGTGATGGCTGACTTAGGTGCGCCTGAGGTCATTGGCGACGCCAAGATTTGCAAGGTCTCCATTGTGGGCATCGGTATGCGCAGCCATGTAGGCGTTGCCAGCCGCATGTTTGAATCCTTGAGCGCCGAGGGCATCAATATTCAGATGATTTCCACCAGCGAAATCAAAACTTCCGTGGTAATTGACGAGAAATACCTGGAGCTGGCAGTGCGTGCCTTGCACAAAGCCTTTGACTTAGAACAGAATCAGGCATAATTAAATCAGCTGGAAACGTGACCGAGTGGCCGAAGGTGCTCCCCTGCTAAGGGAGTATGGGGTGTAGAGCCTCATCGAGGGTTCGAATCCCTCCGTTTCCGCCAGCTAACCAACAAATACCCCCTCTTTATCCATTAACGTCGGCAACTTAAACTATTGCGCTTATGCGCGTACTTTTATTCGGTGCCACCGGCACCATAGGCCAAGCCACCTGTAAAGCCTTGCTCCATGCTGGCTACGAGGTGGTTTGCTTTGTGCGCCAACCATCCCAAACCCAAACCCATGCGTTGCTTGCAGGTGCGCAGCTTCGCTTTGGCGATGTGCAGTCGATTGAATCCGTCAAAAACCATGGCCTCAAGGGAGAGCATTTTGACGCCATCGTTTCCTGCATGGCTTCACGCACTGGTGCGCCCAAAGATGCTTGGGCGATTGACTACCAAGCCCATTCACAGTTACTTCAAATCGCCAAAGAGGTAGGCATTAAGCAGTTTGTTTTGCTATCGGCGATATGTGTGCAAAAACCTTTGTTAGCTTTTCAACAAGCGAAGCTGGCTTTTGAAAAGGAGTTGTGCGAGTCTGGGTTGGTGTATTCGATTGTTCGCCCCACAGCTTTTTTCAAGTCGCTGTCTGGACAAATCAAAAGACTGCAACAGAACAAGCCGTTCTTGCTGTTTGCAGATGGACAGCTGACCGCTTGCAAACCGATCAGCGACCACGATCTGGGCATGTTCATTGCCGAGTGTCTCAGCGACCCTGCCAAGCACAATCGAATCTTGCCCATCGGTGGACCTGGCGACGCCATCACACCTTTGCAGCAGGGTGAGTATTTGTTCAAAGCCATGGGGAAACTGCCCAAATACAAACAGGTGCCTGTGGCGCTGTTGGACGTCATCATCCAAGTATTAAGAGTGTTGGGATGGTTTGTGCCAAGCTTAGCGGCCAAGGCCGAACTCGCTCGCATTGGTCGCTATTACGCCACCGAATCCATGCTGGTGTGGGATGCGCAAACCCAGCAGTACGATGCGCTGGCCACGCCTTCGTTCGGCACACAAACCTTGTTTGCGCATTACGACCAATTGCTCACCGGTCAAGCAAATGTGCAATTGGGTGAACACTCGGTGTTTTGATGACTGAATTTGACACATCATTTTTAAACGGTTGGGTTGGCAAACAAGAAACCCGCGAAGACACCATCACTGCTGCACCGGTGCGGTCAATGTCAGCGCTGCTTGACCGAGACAACGCTTTGCAAGAAGGTGACCCCTTGCCCCCTTTATGGCATTGGCTGTATTTTTTGCCCGCTGCCAAGCAGTCGGAACTGGGCGAGGATGGACATCCCAAGCGTGGCGGGTTTTTACCCCCAGTGCCCCTGCCAAGACGCATGTGGGCAGGAGGAAGTCTCGACTTCATAGCACCTGTTCACCTAGGCGAAACCCTCGCGCGTACCTCGACGATTCAATCTGTCACGCCCAAAAAAGGACGAGGTGGAGACTTGGTCTTTGTGTGTGTAGAGCATCAGTACCACGGCGCACAAGGCCTGTGTTTGCGAGAGACGCACGATATTGTTTACCGAGACCGTGCTGCACCCACTGACAAACCTTTGCCGCCTGTTGCAGCACACACCATGGCTGAGTCGTGTCATGGCGCTGCACAAGTGTGGAGTCGCGACGCTGTGCCCGACGATGTCTTGTTGTTTCGCTATTCGGCATTAACCTTCAATGCACACCGCATTCATTACGACCGCAAATACGCCAGTGAGGTCGAAGGCTATCCTGGCTTGGTGGTCCATGGGCCTTTGATCGCCACCTTGTTATTGGATTTGCTGGGCCAGCATACCGACAAAGCCATCAAACGCTTTTCATTCAAAGCGGTGCGGCCCATCTTTGAGTGTGCAGACCAACGGCGTATGCGTGTGAATGCCCAAATGCATTCGGATGGCATTCGTTGTCGCTTGTGGGCTCAGGACCACCAAGATTGGCTGACAATGCAAGCTGATGCTGAATTGAAATAACACAGATGACCACTGAACTACCACCAGTTGACGAATACCAAGAATTGCGCGACGCCATCAGAGCCTTGTGCGCTGGTTTTGATGCAAGTTACTGGCAAAACATCGACGAACAACGCGCCTATCCTGAAGCCTTTGTGCAAGCCTTGACTTCTGCTGGATGGTTAGCTGCGTTGATCCCTACCGAGTACGGCGGCTCTGGTCTGGGTTTGGCGCAGGCGTCTGTCATCATGGAAGAAATCAATGTCAGCGGGGGCAACGCTGGTTCATGCCATGGTCAGATGTACAACATGGGCACCTTGCTGCGCCATGGCTCTGCGCAGCAAAAAGCCCATTACCTCCCCAAAATAGCAACCGGTGAATGGCGACTGCAGTCCATGGCCGTGACCGAACCCACCACCGGCACCGACACCACCCAACTCAAAACCACGGCTGTCAAACGCGGCGACCGCTACCTCATCAATGGCCAAAAAGTATGGATTTCACGACTGCAGCATTCGGACCTGATGATTTTGTTGGCACGCACCACGCCCTTAGACCAAGTCAAACGCAAAAGCGAAGGCATGTCCATCTTTATCGTGGATGTGAACATGGCTTTAAAGCATGGCATGACCATCAAGCCGATTCGCAATATGGTCAACCACGAAACCAATGAAGTCTTTTTCGATCAACTGGAAATTCCGGCTGACAACTTGATCGGCGAGGAAGGCAAAGGTTTTTCCTACATTCTGGACGGATTGAATGCCGAGCGCATATTGATTGCCGCCGAGTGCATTGGGGACGCCTATTGGTTCATTGACCGCTCTCGCCGCTATGCCAACGACAGGGTGGTGTTTGGCCGACCCATTGGTCAAAACCAAGGCGTTCAATTTCCGATTGCTGACGCTTACATGGAAACCGAAGCGGCTAATCTGATGCGCTGGAAGGCTTGCGAACTGTTTGATGCAGCAAAGCCCTGTGGCGCTCAAGCCAATATGGCGAAATATTTGGCCGCCAAAGCCTCATGGGAAGCTGCCAATGTGTGTTTGCAAACCCATGGCGGTTTTGGCTTTGCCAGCGAATACGATGTCGAGCGAAAATTTCGCGAAACCCGTTTGTACCAAGTCGCACCCATCTCTACCAATTTGATCTATGCCTATATGGCTGAGCATGTGCTGGGCTTGCCACGCTCTTTTTAGTTCAGCTGTATTTTTTACCGTTCAAAAAGACGCTGATAAAGCTTCTTCGGACAAACGCTTGGTAACTGGCCACACACACCAAGGTGGTAAACACCACATTGACCAGTATTTTGAAGACAGGTGCTGCATCCCAGTGGTAAAGCACAGCACCCACCAACAATGTGATGGGGAAATGCACCAAATAAACCCAGTACGAACTTTGCGAAAGGTAGCGAAAAAAAGGTATTTCCCGATCGAACAGGTAGGTAAACCAGCCAAGCCAAGCCCAACACATGCACCAAGAACTCAGGTTGTAAAAAAAAGCCAACCATACATTAGCGTAAGCAATGGCTTCAGGGTGTTGGCTATGGGTATGGGCCAAGCCCAAATACGTTATGAAACACAGCAAGGCCAACAAGCCAGTGCTATGCCGTCGTTGAACAAACAGGGCAAACGCTTTTTCGCGGTGAACATACAGCGCCATCCCCCAGAAAAAATACAGGCCGTAATGCAGCCATTGTGCAAGCGGCGGTAAAAACGAGGTGTTTGTCTCTAACACCCCCATGAAATAGGTGGCGTCCGTTAGCACCAAGGGTACAGCCAACAACAGTGGTGCATAAGCTTTGGTCACCAGTGTTTCAAGCAAGCGCTTGACCCAGTTCAAGCGTTTGCCATCAAGCGACTGCACCACTTTAAGTACACCTGCACCCAGCAGACACAACCAAGCCAACATCCATAAAAACCACATATGGATAGCTTCAATGCCCAGCGGCTTGTTAGGGGTGGAGGCGTTATGGAGAAATTCAAAATCAATACCCCACCCACCATGACTCATACGGAAAAGATAGGCCACATAAATGCAAACCGTAGGCGGAAAAATCAGCAACCAAAAAACTGCAAAGGGCAGGGCAATACGTTGTAAGCGATTGCGCAACATATTGGACAAACCGCGTTGCTGCGTCAGAAACAAAACAAAAAATCCCGCTAAAACAAAAAAGACGGGCATTCGAAAGACGTGAATAAAACCCACCAGCACATCTGCCCCCAGCGAGGTTTGGGTGTCCCGCAAAGTCACGGGGGCGGTTGGGTAGGTCGCATGTAAAAGGCTGACATGGAACACGATACCCAGCCACATCATCACGCCGCGCAGGTTATCTAGTGCGTGAAGTCGAGGGGTGCTCATGGCGGGGCGTCAGAATGAGATGCGGTATGAAGAGGGTGGTGTTCCGAGTAAATCTTTAGTTCATCTTAACTAAATTATCATCTCCAAACATACAAAGGAGATGATTCATGAGCCACGCTATGGTTTTCGATGCGGTGCGTACACCGCGCGGCAAAGGCAAAAAAGACGGCAGCTTGCATGGCGTCAAACCCGTGGATTTGCTGGGCGGATTGCTCAACCAACTGCAAGCTCGCCACGATTTTGACCCTGCCGAAGTCGACGATGTGGTGATGGGTTGTGTGTCTCCTGTAGGTGAACAGGGTTCAGTTTTGCCTAAAACCGCTTTGCTCAAAGCGGGTTGGGACTTCCGAGTGTCCGGCGTTCAAATCAACCGCTTTTGTGCCTCGGGCTTAGAGGCCGTCAACATGGCTGCGCAAAAAGTGGCCAGTGGTTGGGAAGATTTGGTGGTGGCCGGTGGTGTGGAAAGCATGTCCCGCGTTCCCATGGGCTCCGACGGTGGTGCGTGGGCTCAAGACCCCGCCACCAACGCAGCCACAGGCTTTACACCTCAAGGCATAGGCGCTGATTTGATCGCCACCATGGCGGGGTGGAGCCGCGAAGATGTGGACCAATTCGCACTTACCTCGCAGCAACGTGCCGCTGCCGCACAAAGCCTTGGCAAATTCGATCGCTCCGTCATGCCTGTGTTCGATGAGATTGGTCTTGCTGTGTTGGAGCGAGACGAGTTCATCAAACCCCGCACCACCTTAGAGGCCTTGGGTGCTTTGAAACCCAGCTTCGCCGACATGGGCCGCATGGGTTTTGATGCGGTGGCTTTGTCACGCTACCCGCAGGTCGAGCGCATCGACCATGTGCATACCGCCGGAAATTCATCCGGCATTGTGGATGGTGCTGCGGCGGTGTTGATCGGCAGCGAAGCCAAAGGCCGGGCTTTGGGGCTCACGCCCCGTGGGCGTATCGTCGCCACTGCTTTGTCGGGTGCCGACCCCACCATCATGTTGACGGGTCCTATGCCTGCGGCGCGTAAAGCCTTGGCCAAAGCCGGACTCACGGTTGACGACATCGATTTGTTTGAAGTGAATGAAGCGTTTGCCGCTGTGCCCATGCGCTTCATGCGGGAGATGAACGTCCCGCATGACAAGGTGAATGTGAATGGCGGCGCCATCGCCATGGGCCACCCCTTGGGTGCCACCGGTGCGATGTTGCTGGGTACCTTGCTCGACGAGCTTGAGCTGCGCCAACTCAAGCGCGGCCTCATCACTTTGTGTGTGGGCGGCGGCATGGGCATCGCCACCATCATTGAACGGATTTGACATGACTTTCTCTACGCTGCGTTACGCGCTGAACTCGCAAGGTATTGCCACCGTCACCTTCGACGAACCCGGCTCACCGGTCAACACCATGAAGCCCGAGTGGCAAGCAGACATGCTGGCTTTGGCTGATCAATTGCAGGCCGACCAAGCTGCGCTTAAAGGCGTGTTGTTGACCTCTGCCAAAACCACTTTTTTTGCAGGTGCTGACCTGAAAGGGGTGCTGAAACTTCAGGCCAGTGACGCCGCAGCCGGTTTTTTGGGTATTGAGGCTGTGAAGAAGGCGTTTCGGCGCATGGAAACCATGGGCAAGCCGGTGGTGGCGCTGTTGCAAGGTGCGGCATTAGGTGGTGGTTGGGAGGTAGCGCTGATCGCGCATGCACGTTTTGCGCTTGACCAACCCAAAATCCTGTTTGGCTTGCCAGAGGTCACGCTGGGCTTGATTCCCGGCGCGACCGGCATCACCAAGATGACACGGTTGCTGGGCTTGATGGCGGCGCAACCCTATTTGATGGAGGGCAAACTGTTCAACCCCAACGATGCCCTGTCCTTGGGGTTGGTGGATGGTTTGGCCTCCAGTCCTGAGCAACTCATGGACTTGGCGCTGGCCTACATCCATGACAACCCGCAGGTGCAACACCCTTGGGACCGCAAGGGCTACAAAATGCCCGGCGGCAGTATCAGCAGCCCTGCCTTGGCCAATGGTTTGGCTGTGGCACCGGCCATGCTCTTTAAGAAAGCCCATGGCTTGTACCCCGCACCTCAAGCAGTGCTAGAGGCGATGGTCGAGGGCGCACAAGTCGATTACGACACCGCTACCCGCATCGAGAGTCGCAAACTGGCCAAGTTGATGGTGAGTCAAACCACCAAGAACATGATCACGGCGTTCTTTTTCAACCTCAATGCCATCAAAGCGGGTCAATCGCGGCCCCGTGGTTTTGCGCCTTGGAAACCCGCCAAAGTAGGCATCTTGGGTGCCGGCATGATGGGAGCGGGCATTGCCGTGGTGAATGCGAGGAAAAGTATTCCCTGCGTCGTCATGGATGTGAACTTGGACAAGGCCCAGCAAGCGCAAGTGCACCCCTTGATTCACGCCACCGACAAGGTCAGCGATCTGCATGACTGCGACTTGGTGATTGAAGCGGTGTTTGAAAACCG
>CAMCWS010000089.1 GCA_945882755.1 Bordetella parapertussis
CATGGTGCAGTTCAAAGATGTGTTTTTGGGCTCCGACAAGCGCTCCTATGTGCGCGCTGCCTCGGTGCAAGCCTGCTTGCGAGCCGGTGGCAAACACAATGATTTGGAAAACGTGGGCTACACCGCCCGGCACCACACCTTCTTCGAAATGTTGGGCAATTGGTCGTTTGGCGACTACTTCAAGCGTGAATCGTTGAAATGGGCCTGGGAGTTGCTGACCGAGGTCTACAAGCTGCCCAAAGAACGCTTGCTGGCCACCGTCTACCAAGAAGACGACGAGGCCTATGACATCTGGACCAAAGAGATTGGTTTGCCCCCCGAGCGGGTCATCCGCATCGGCGATAACAAGGGTGGGCGCTTTAAGAGCGACAACTTTTGGATGATGGCCGACACCGGCCCTTGTGGCCCGTGCAGCGAGATTTTTTATGACCACGGCGACCACATCCCGGGCGGCCCGCCCGGCAGCCCCGAGGAAGACGGCGACCGCTTCATCGAAATTTGGAACAACGTGTTCATGCAGTTTGAAATGCACGAAGACGGCACCCTCACGCCACTGCCTGCCCCATGCGTGGACACCGGCATGGGCTTGGAACGCTTGGCCGCCATCCTGCAGCATGTGCACAGCAATTACGAAATCGACCTGTTCGCCACGCTCATCAAAGCCGCCGCCCGTGAAACCGGCTGTGCTGATGTGGCGACACCTTCGCTGCGGGTGATTGCCGACCATTTGCGGGCGACTGCGTTTTTGGTCAGCGACGGCGTGGTGCCCTCCAACGAGGGGCGCGGCTATGTGCAGCGGCGCATCATCCGCCGCGCCATCCGCCACGGCTACAAGCTGGGCCAAAAAACACCGTTCTTCCACAAACTGGTGCCCGATTTGGTCGCCCTCATGGGTGCGGCCTACCCCAGCTTGGCGGCGCAAGCCGATCGCATCACCGCGATTTTGAAAACCGAGGAAGAGCGGTTTTACGAGACGCTGGAAATCGGCATGCACATCTTGGACGAGGCATTGGCAAATGGTGTGAAGGTCTTGCCGGGCGAGGTGGCTTTCAAGCTGCACGATACCTATGGCTTTCCGCTGGACCTGACCAACGACGTCTGCCGCGAACGGGCTTTGCAAGTCGACGAAGCAGGTTTCCACGCCGCCATGGACCGTCAAAAAAACCAAGCCCGTGCGGCGGGCAAGTTCAAGATGGACAAGGCGCTGGACTACAGCGGCGCACCCACCGCGTTTGTGGGCTATGAAAGCTTGCAAGCGTCGGCCAAAATTTTGGCGCTCTACTTTGATGGCGTGTCGGTCGCTGCTTTGAACCACGGCCAAAGCGGTGTGGTGGTGCTGGACAACACCCCTTTTTACGCCGAGAGCGGCGGCCAAGTGGGCGATGAGGGCGAGCTGGTCAGCGGATCGGCACGCTTTGCGGTGGAAGACACCTTGAAGATCAAGGCCGATGTGTTTGGTCACCACGGCACGCTGACCCAAGGCACGCTGAATGTGGGCGACAGTCTGCAAGCCACGGTGGGCTCTGGCATTCGTGCCGCCACCGTGCGCAACCACAGCGCCACCCATTTGATGCACAAGGCCTTGCGCGAGGTGCTGGGCGATCATGTGCAGCAAAAAGGCTCGCTGGTCAACGACGAGCGCACCCGCTTTGACTTTGCCCACAACGCGCCGGTGACGGATGCGCAAATTGCCGACATTGAAGCGCGGGTGAACCATGAAATTTTGGCCAACGCCAGCACCCAAGCGCGGGTGATGGACATCGAGTCGGCGCAAAAAACCGGCGCCATGATGCTGTTTGGCGAGAAGTACGGCGAGACCGTGCGGGTGCTCGACATTGGCACCAGCCGCGAACTCTGCGGCGGTACCCATGTGCAGCGCACCGGCGATATTGGCCTCTTCAAAGTGGTGTCCGAGAGCGGTGTGGCCGCAGGGGTGCGCCGAATCGAAGCGGTCACTGGCGCCAACGCTTTGGCCTATGTGCAAACCTTGGAGCGCACCGTGCAAGAGGCAGCGGGCAGCTTGCGCACGCCCACGGCGGAGTTGAACCAACGCATCCACCAAGTGCTGGACCAGGTCAAAGGTCTGGAGAAAGAACTCGCTGCCCTCAAAGGCAAGCTGGCCTCATCGCAAGGCGATGAACTCAGCGGTCAAGCGGTGGAGTTGAAAGGCGTCAAGCTATTGGCGGCCAGATTGCCCGGCGCCGACGCCAAGGCCTTGCGCGAAACCTTGGACAAGCTCAAAGACAAGCTCAAAACCGCGGTGGTGGTGTTGGCCAGTGTCGATGGCGACAAGGTGCAAATCGCCGCTGGGGTGACTGCCGACACCCTCGGCAAAGTCAAAGCCGGTGAGTTGGTGAATTTTGTCGCCCAGCAAGTGGGCGGCAAGGGCGGTGGCAAGCCCGACATGGCCATGGCCGGTGGCACACAGCCCGCTGGCTTAGACGCGGCGCTGGCCAGTGTGCAGGGCTGGGTGGCAGAGCGGCTTTAGGCTTTTTTAAACACCAAGTCCCACACGCCGTGGCCTAGGCGCAGGCCGCGGTTTTCAAACTTGGTCAAGGGCCGGTAGGACGGCTGATCGGCATAGCCATCGGCGCGGCTACTGGCGTTCGCCAAGCCTGCTTCAGCTTGCAATACTGCCAAGATATGCTCGGCGTAAGGCTGCCAGTCGGTGGCCACGTGCAAATAAGCACCCGTCTTCATACGACCCAACAAATGCTGCACAAAAGGTGCTTGAATCAGGCGACGCTTGTGGTGGCGCAGCTTGTGCCACGGGTCGGGAAAAAAGATATGCACCCCGTCCAAGCTGTTGGGCGTCAGCATGTGCTCCAACACATCTACCGCGTCGTGTTGCAGGATGCGGATATTGCCAAGGTCTTGCTCGCCCACACGTTTGAGCAAAGCGCCCACGCCAGGTTCATGGACCTCGCAGCACAAAAAATCGTCCTCTGGCCGAACCGCTGCAATATGGGCAGTGGCGTCACCCATGCCAAACCCAATTTCCAAGATCAGCGGCGCGGCGCGGCCAAACACGTCGGAGGCATTCAAAGGCTTCTGCTGAAACGCAAGAACAAACTTCGGCCCCAGTTCTGCCAAAGCCTTGGCTTGACCCGTGGTGGTGCGACCGGCGCGGGTGACAAAACTTTTGATGGTTTTGGGGTGGGTTATGTGAGAGGGTGGGGCGGTCATGAAGGGATTATCTGCCCCAGATATCTGAACCAGCCCAATAGGCGAGGGCTTGCTCACAAGTTCCTTCGAAAGCTGGCAAGCCCAGCACAGCGGCAGCGGCATTCAACGCTGCCGGCGGGTGTTTTAAATCCAAGGCCTGAGCCCCGTTTTGCTTGCTCAGTTTGTCGCCGTCTGCGCCCAGCACCAGCGGCGTGTGCGTATACACAGGCGTGGGTAACCCCAGCGCTTGTTGCAGCAGCATTTGGCGCGGCGTGTTGTCGGTCAAATCCGCGCCACGCACCACATGGGTGATGCCTTGAAATGCATCGTCAACCACCACCGCCAATTGGTAGGCCCATAAGCCATCGGCTCGCTGGAGCACAAAGTCGCCAACTTCCTGTGCCACGTTTTGTGTCTGCCTGCCAAGCCAGCGGTCTTGCCAAGTCATAGTTGTTGGCAACGCTAAATCGTCAAACACTTTTTGCACATTCAAGCGCCACGCTCGTGCGGGCTTGCCACTTAGCCCTTGGCGGCAAGTGCCTGGGTAAACAGGCGTGTGGTGACGCATGCGTTGGCCTTGCGCGTCTTCAATGTCTTTGCGCGAGCAACCGCAGGGGTAGGCCCAGCCTTTGTTCACCAGTTGGTCTAAGGCAAATTGGTAAGCCTGACCACGTTGCGATTGGTAAAGCACTTCAGCCTCTGCCATGAGCCCACATTCGGCCAGTTGTTTCAAGATGATGTCATCCGCGCCAGACACGCAGCGAGGCGTATCAACGTCCTCAATGCGCACCCGCCATAGACCTCCGTGGTGATGCGCATCCAGCCAACTGGCGAGTGCCGCGACCAAAGAACCGGCGTGCAAAGGGCCGGTTGGGGAGGGTGCGAAGCGACCTACGTACATGGAATATTGATTAATTTCAAGGGCTTAGCGGTGTCAAGCACTTTAACTCAATGGAAAAGTCGTAATCTTGTAAATTTATATTGACAGATTGGTCTGTCAACTTAGAATAACATTAAGAAGGTAGGGATTTAAGAATTTGTGGCCATGGGGGTCATAAATAACCCTCGTGCGGGTTCAGCACGGACGTGAAGATCTTTCAAGGAGATAACAACATGTCAGACAAAGTCGGGCCCACAGGCCTCACAGAAGCCGAGTCAGAGGAGATTCATCGGCACCTCATTCAAGGAACTCAAATCTTTGGAATGATTGCCGCGCTGGCGCATTTGCTGGCGTACACGTACTCCCCTTGGCTGAAATAATAGGAGAACCACATGATCTACGGAAAAATTTGGACAGTGGTCAAGCCCTCAGTGGGCATTCCTATTTTCATCGCTGCAGTCGCTATTGCATCGTTTTCGGTGCATTTGGCGCTGACCCTCAATACCACTTGGGTCAAGAAATTCCTGAATGGCAGTGCGGCGACAGCTGCGGTCACACAGACCGTTGCGACGCCGACGGCTTAAGTTCAGTTATTTCATTTAGGATGGACCGGATTGCACGTCTTTCCGGTCCATTTTTAACATGAGTGCTTCTCCCAAACTCTCTCGCTCATGGCTTCATGTCAGCCTTAAGTTTCTTCCATTCGCCGACGCAGCCACCGATACGCTGCCATTAAGCCGGCTTTTACGTTTATCTCTTTTTCAAGTTTCTGTAGGCATGGCTTTGGCCATGCTGGTTGGCACCCTCAACCGCGTCATGATCGTCGAACTCAAAGTACCCGCTGCTTTGGTTGCCATCATGATTGCCTTGCCTTTGTTGTTTGCACCGTTTCGAGCCCTCATCGGTTTTCGCTCAGATCACCACCGTTCGGCCTTGGGTTGGCGGCGCGTTCCGTATATTTGGATGGGCACCTTGCTGCAGTTTGGTGGTTTTGCCATCATGCCCTTTGCTTTGCTGGTCTTGGGTCGTATGGGCCAAGCAGCTCATGCACCCGACTGGGCGGGCCACTTGGGGGCGGGCATGGCCTTTTTGCTGGTAGGTGCCGGCATACACACCACACAAACGGCCGGTTTGGCCTTGGCCACTGATTTATCGCCACCGGAGTCGCGTCCCAAAGTGGTTGGCCTTATGTACTTCATGCTGTTAGTGGGCATGATTTTGAGCTCCCTGATTTTTGGGTATTTGTTGCATGACTTTTCTCCAGGTGCCCTGATACGTTCAATCCAAGGCGCAGCGGTGCTGACCTTGGTGCTCAACATCACCGCTTTGTGGAAGCAAGAAGCGCGTACCAAACGCTTGGCTAACGCCCATGAAGCGGACGTTGATTTCGTGGCCGCCCTCAAACTGTTCACCCAAGGTGAGCAAGCGCTCAGGCGTTTATTGGCTGTCGGCTTAGGCACCATGGCTTTCAGCATGGGAGACGTGTTGCTCGAACCCTTTGGCGGGGAAATTTTGCATTTGCCGGTGTCTCACACCACTTTATTGACGGCCTTGCTGGCTTTTGGTGGGTTAACGGGCTTTGCTTGGGCTTCCCATGTTCTCGGTCGTCGTGGCGCTGACCCGTTTCGCATGGCCTGTGGTGGTGTGTTGGTGGGTGTGCCAGCGTTCACCGCTGTCTTGATGTCGGCACCGCAGGCATCCTTGCTTTTGTTTGCCTTGGGCACCTTGTTCATTGGCTTTGGTGCAGGACTGTTTGGTCACGGCACCTTGACCGCCACCATGAACCACGCGCCTCCCGGCCAAGCCGGTTTGGCTATGGGGGCTTGGGGGGCTGTGCAGGCCACGGCCGCCGGTTTGGCCATGGCCTTGGGCGGTATTATTCGCGACCTGATGGCTTTGGTGGTGGACTCTGGAACGGCTTATGCCTTTGTGTACAGCCTCGAAGTGGTGTTGTTGCTCATCACCCTTTATGCCATGTATCCACTCATCACCAAAAAAGTTCGCTAACATTCACCTCTTATTTTTTAAACCAAGGAGACACACCATGCAAACACACCACATCCTTTTGATTATGTGGATCGTTGTGATGTTGTTTATGTTGGCCAATTGGTTCAACAAGCCCTATAAGAAAAAGTAAATCTCTAGGCTGGCGCTTGCAGGCTAAGCGCCAGGCTTAAACCGCTGACAAAGGCATCTTCAACGCGGTGACCGATAAGCCAGTCACCACAAAGACCTATGTGCTGCTCGTCGTCCCAAAAATAAGCCTGACCTGCGGCCTGCAATGTTTTGGCATAACGCCACAGGTGCAACTGGCTAAAACCAGGCTCTGCTCTGATGCCTGTTAATTCTGCAAACGCTTTGAGTAGTTTCGCCTCGACCCGCGCCTCATCGTCTTGCACATGCTCTTGCGACCACTCGGCGCTGGCTTGCACTGTCCAACGCTCAATAGGCGAGCGACCCGGCTTGGAGGATTCCCGCGCCACCCAAGCAATGCGGTGATGGGTGCTTTGCGCGACATTCCATTGGGGCCCCATTTGTCCAAGCCCTGGTTGCACCAAGGGAAAGGCCAGCATCAGCGTCCAGCAGGGCGCAACGCTCACGGCCTCGATGGCTGCCAAGGCCTTGAATTGCGCGGCGGGTGCGCCAGACTGGCGCAACAAATATGCGGCTTGCACATTTGGGATGGCCAGCACCACCGTATCAAAGCTACCCAGCACCTTGTCTTCAGCGCTGACTAACTGCCATTGCTTGCCTTTTCGGCGCAGTGCTTTGACGCTGGTGTTGCAAAAGAGTTGGCCGGCTTCTGCCAATGGCGCTGCCCAGTGCCTGACCAAGCTGTTCATGGCCGGTGCGCCCACAAAATGCAGCTCACGCGGAGGCTTGGGAACTTCGATCACTCTGCCCAGCGGGTCTCGCACCTGCACCGAGCTGGCGCTCCAAGGTTTGCACAAAGCCTGTGTGCCAGGGACCTCGTTAAGCGCTCGCATAAAGCGTTCGTCACGCACTGTGAAGTACTGAGCGCCATGGTCAAACCCGCCGTAGGGGGTGTCGCGTGTGGCCATGCGACCACCAGCACCTTTGCTCTTTTCAAAAACGCTGACACGGTGTCCAGCTTGGACCAAGGTTCTTGCGGCGGTGATGCCGGCCATGCCGGCACCGATGACAGCGATATTTTTCATAGGTCTGACTCTACACCGACTCGGGGGCTTTGGGGTGATTGACGTAACAAGGCTTTGCGAGTGGTGCTGTGGCTAAGTTGCTGTAGCCACCATTGCAAGGCTTTATCGCCTGCGGGTTGACCCTTGGTGCTGGGGTTTTCACGCCATGCGTAGCTGATGGTGGCCAGTCGCAAGGGATGCATCACCTCGCACACACACAGCAAACCTTGATCGATAAAGGGCTTGGCCAAGGTCAATGGCAGAAAGCCCGACCCCAAACCGCGCAGTTGCGCGTCGAGCTTGGCTTGCATCGTGGGCACGGTGAACACATCTTGTCCGGCGAGCAGCCCAAAGGTCAGGCCCATCCCTTGGGGCACCGTGTCAGCCACCGCCACGGCGCGGTGGGATTGGATCAATCTGTTGCTCAGCGGTTGCGCCACATGCGCCAAGGGGTGCTGAGGTGCCACTGCAAACACAAACTCCACTTCGCCCAGTGGCGCAAAGCGCAACCCCGGGCTGTTGCTGAAGGCGTAGCTCACGCCGACCGCCAAATCGGCTTGGCCAGAGCTCAAAGCGCTCAAGGTGCC
>CAMCWS010000090.1 GCA_945882755.1 Bordetella parapertussis
GCTCATCAAGCAACAACAGTTGGGGGTCACCCGCCAATGCACGTGCCAAAGCCAACAACTGCTGCTCGCCGCCCGACAAAGACCCGCCCATGCGGTCCAGCAAGGGCTTCAATCGCGGGAAATTGTCCAGCAAGGTATCAATGTCTTGGGCAGAAGCCCGTCCACGCTTGACCCAACCCATGCGCAAGTTATCAGTCACCGACAGATTGGGAAAGATTTCGCGCCCTTGGGGTACATAGGCCATGCCGACTTTGGCGCGTTGGTTGGGCGCCATGCGGCTGACATCGGTGCCATTGAAATGGATGCTGCCTTGGGTGGGCAACAAGGCGCCGATGATGCTGCGCAAGAGTGTGGTCTTGCCCATGCCGTTGTGGCCCAAGATGCCCACAGCTTCACCCTGGGCGATATGCAAGTCAATACCATGCAACACGGGAATGCTGCCATAGCCTGCGTGGAGCTTTTGAATGTCGAGCATGCAGGTTCTTTCAGTTAAGCGGCTTTTTTGCCTAAATAAACTTGGCGCACCGTGGGGTTGTTCATGACCGCGTCGGGCAAGTCTTCGGTGAGGATGGCGCCTTGGTGGAACACGGTGACCATCTTGGCGATCATGCGAATGAAGCTCATGTCATGCTCCACCACAATCAAAGCATGGCTTTTGTTGATCTCCAAAATCAAGTCTGCGGTACGCCTTACTTCTTGGTCGCTCATGCCTGCAGCGGGTTCATCCAACAAAATAAGCGAGGGATCAGCGGCAATCACAACGGCCAACTCCACCCATTGGCGTTGACCGTGTGCCAGCAAGCCAGTGGTAGATTTTTGCAAGCTGCTCAAACCCACACGCTCTAGGGTGTCGCGGGTGACTTCCAGCGCTTTGGCCTTGGGGTACACACGGCAAGCGGACAACCACACGTTTTCCCACACCGACAAACCATTGAACAAACTGGGGACTTGGGTTTTGATGCCGATGCCTAAACGTGCAGGCACATGCGGCTGACAACCGGTGATGTCTTGACCGCGAAACAGCACTTGGCCGGAAGTGGGTCGAAGTTGACCCGTGAGTTGTTTAAAGAAGGTGCTCTTGCCTGCACCGTTAGGCCCGATGATGCAGCGCAACTCACCGTCGCTGAGTTTGAAGTTCACATCGCGTGTGGCATGAACACCACCAAAACGCATATTGAGGTTACGGGTTTCCAGCAGAGGAACGGTGCTCATGCCTCTTCTCCCTTGGTGACTTTTTTACCAAAGAGTTTTTGCAGCAGATCGCCCAAACTGGGAATGATGCCTTTGGGAACCAATAAGACAAACACCACCAAGATAGCGCCCAAGACCAAGTTGGAGTTGAAGGTTTGCTGTGTACCAATCTGGGTGGTCAACCACTGAATGGCCATGCAACCAATGATGGGGCCGACCAAGGTGCCCAAGCCGCCCACGATCACCCACACAATGATTTGTGCTGACTGGCCCAAGCTGAAAATGGTGGGGCTGGTGAAAGAGCCCCAGTTGGCGAAAAAGCAACCTGCCAAGCCGGCAATGCAACCACCCAATGTGAAAGCAAACAATTTGAAAGCACGTGCGTCAAAGCCGAGCAAGGTAGCCCGTTGCTCGTTTTCTTTGATGGCCACGATCACATGCCCAATGCGCGAGGAAATCAGCCAACGCAGGCCGCCGTAAATAGCGATCAGGGAAAACGCACTGAGGTAGAAGAAGGCCAACGGGTCGAGTGTGTCCTCCGGGTTGCCAGGGTAGTTGATGGACGGTATGGACGGTATGCCGTTAAAGCCTCCCAAAGGCGCATTGCCAATGCGCCATTCCGGTCCTGCGGTGGAATTGACGGAGTTGAAAAGAATCAAACTCACGGTCAGCGTGATGACACCCATATAGACATCAGACAGGCGGCCATAAAACATGAAATAGCCCAGCAACAAAGCAAACAGCCCTGGCAGGGCGATGGCCAAAAGCACCGGCACTGTGCTTTCGCCCATATTAATGACTGACAAGGCATAGGTGTAAGCACCCAAGCCAAAGAAGGAGGCTTGACCAAAGCACAAGATGCCCGAGAAGCCCCAAATAAACGCTTGGCTGATGGCCAAGATGGCCATGACCACATAGATGGTGATTTGTATCAAGGCAAAGTCATCAACCCATTTAGGAATGGCCAAAGCGGCCATCACCCCAAGCAACATCACCAGCACAGCACTCCAGGGGGAATCTCGAAAAGCGGTCACAACGATCCTTTGAAAAAGCGTCCAGTGATACCTTGGGGCAACATGCGCAGCATCACCACGGCAGCGATGAAGAGTGCCACTTCACCAAACACTGGCGTGGTGATGAAGGTAGCCAATTGGTTGATGAGGCCAAACAAAGCAGAGGCGGATGCTGTACCTGCCAAAATTGAGCTACCACCGCCAATCACGGTAATAAAGGCCTTGGCAATGAAAGATGCGCCCATGGTCGGCACCACACCCGAGACAGGCGCCAACAAACCACCCGCCAAGCCCGACAAAGCCGCGCCAACAGCAAAAGTGATGGAGTAAACACGCGTGGGACTGATGCCCAACACATCGGCCATGGCAGGGTTTTGCATGGTGCCGCGTGCAATCAAGCCCCAGTCAGTGCTGCGCAAGACCCAACGTATCGCAAACAACAACAGCACCGCAATGACAATCAAAGCCATGGTGTAAAAACTCACCGAATAAGCACCCATAGAGAAATTGCCCTCAGGGGTGGAGACGCCCGAGGTGGTGTTTCCAATGAAAGAAGTCACCAAACCCACGCACAAAAGCGATAAGCCCCAAGTGGCCAACATGGTGTCAACCATGCGCCCGTACAGGTGACGAATGATGAGCCGTTCGACCACGATGCCAAACAGCCCCACACAAATAGGTGCAACCACCAGCATGGCAATCCAAATATTGATGCCTGCCTTGGTCGCAAAAATAGCGCTGTAAGCGCCCAACATCAAAAACTCGCCGTGCGCCAAATTGATGACGCGCATCATGCCAAAAATCACCGCTAACCCTGCTGAAATAATCACCAGGGTGGCGATGGCGTACAGGACCTGTACGGAAACAATCAGTGCCAGATCCATGTACGCCTTCTCTCTTTCAATCTATCAAACAAGCAACCGTGCTTAAACCTTGATCACGTACTGCTGGTTGTCAGTAGGTTTTTTCTTGAGGTTGCACACAGCGCTGGTATCTGAAGGCGCTTGCTGGGCAAATGTTTGCAGAATGTCGAGCTTTTTGTTTTTCACTTCGGCCAAGCTCACATCCAAAATACAGTGGTGTGAAGCACCGTCCACAGTGACCTTGCCGCTGGGGGCGTTGATGCTGATGCCACTCTCGAGTGCTTCGATCACTTTCATGCGGTCGATGCTGCCAGCTTTCTTGACAGCTTCTGCCCACAGCTTGAAGCCTTGGTAAGTGCCCATGGCCAACTCGGTGACGTTGGGATAGTCAGCGCCAAAGCGTTTACGGAAAGCAGCCAAGAAGGTTTTGTTTTCGGGTGTAGCGATTTTTTCGAAGTAGTTGTAAGACAAGACCATGCCGTTGCACTCTTCAGGCGCCAACACGACTTGCTCGTTACCCACAGAGAAGGTAGAAGAGGCCATGGGGATCTTCTTCAACATACCCGCTGCGCCCCATTGGCGATAGAAGGACATGTGTGCGCCACCGACCAAAGCAGACACAACGAAGTCGGGCTTGGCTGCTTCGATTTTGGCGATGGTGGGACCAAAGTTGGTCACATCCAAGGGGAAGAATTCGATGGCTTGAACGCTTCCGCCGCCTTCAGTGACGTACTTCTTGACCCACTGTGAAGTGATTTGGCCGTAGTTGTAGTCAGCTGCAATGATGTAAACCTTCTTGCCCCATTTTTTCATGGAGTAAGGAATCAGTTTTTGCACTGTCTGGGCTGGTGTCACACCAGTACAGAATGTGTTGCGATCGCAAACGCCGCCTTCGTACTGCGTGTTGTAAAAGTACAGTGTTTTGTTCTTGGTCAGTACGGGACGAATCACTTCGCGTGATGCGGACGTAATGCCACCATGCACCATGGCAACCTTGTCTTTCAATGCAGCCATTTGGGCGTACTCGGTGTACTTTTGCATATTGGACTGTGAGTCATAGTTGATCAAAGCCACTTTTTTGCCCAGCAAACCGCCAGCAGCGTTTTGCTCTTCGACGGCCAAGGTCAAGGCGTCGACCATGGGTTTGCCGTAAATGTCCAAGCCACCGGATAAATCGTGGATGCTGCCCACTTTGATGTCGTCAGCGGCCAAGGCCGAACTGCCATACATGCCAGCGGTGCCAGCTGCAATGCCACCAGCGGTGGTTTGAATAAACTTTCTGCGGTCCATGTTGTGCTCCTCTTGTGTGTTGAAAAAACTAACGCTTACCAGTTGAGGCCCCCTTTTCAGCGGACCCCTGACTGTACTTACATTTTTTTCCAGTCGCCCAATTGCTCGAATGCATAAGCACCACGGTAAATAGTGCCCTCGTCCCAATGTTTGCCAATCAGCATCATGCCTACGGGCAAACCGTCCACCATGCCGCATGGCACCGACATGGCTGGATGGCCAGTGACGTCAAATGGGCAAGTGTTGGCTAGCATCTCAAACGCACGCTGCACCACTTCTTCCACTTCAGCGCCAGGCTTGGGCAGGGGGGTAGCAGTCAATGCCACGGTGGGCATGAGAAGCAAATCGTATTTCGCAAAAGCATCGTCATAGGCTTTGCGCAGCTGACGCGACAGGTTTTGAGCCTTAGCGTAGTAATGGCCACGGTAGTGTTGGATGAAATATTCGCCCAAAACCATGGTGAGTTTGAGTGTTTCAGACAACTCGTCGGCACGAGCCTTCCAACCGGCGTGGAAGTCAACCATGCTAGTGACATACAAGCCTTTCCAATTGAAGCCGTGGCCGTTGTCTTTCATCATTTGCTGTGTGGCACCTTCGGCAGCGATGGGCAACCAAATGGCGGGGCCCACCAAGTGCATGGGAATGGAAACTTCTTCCACGGTAGCGCCAGCTTTGGCCAGAGCAGCCGCAGCAGCTTTGACTTTGGCGTCTGAAGCAGCCATAGAGTTGGGCCATCCGAAACCTTCTTTGACCACACCGATGCGCAAGCCTTTGATGCCTTGCTTCATGATTTCAGAATAGTTTTTGGAATGTTGCTCAGCGTATTGGCGGGGGTCGAGTCCATCAGGACCCGCAATGACTTCGAGCATGACCGCGTTGTCGGTGACGTTGCGTGTCATGGGACCCGTATGGTCGATGGTGAGTTCAATCGGCATCACACCGGTGTAAGGCACCAAACCGTGGGTGGCTTTCATACCATACACGCCGCAGTAAGCCGCAGGCATGCGAATGGAGCCGCCTTGGTCGCCCCCGATCGCCAAGTCGACTTCACCAGCGGCCAACAACGCCGCGCTGCCAGAAGAGGAGCCACCCGCAGAGTAACCGTGTTTGTGGGGATTGTGTACAGGGCCGGTGGAGCTGGTGTGCGAGCCGCCGGAGAAACAGAAATATTCACACACCGACTTGCCCACCACGGTGGCACCAGCATCCAACAAGCGGGTAACTACGGTGGCATCGATATTGGGCATATAGCCTTCCAAGGTGGAAGCACCATTCATCATGGGCACACCCGCCACGCATACGTTGTCTTTCAACACCACGGTCTTGCCCGCCAATTTGCCAGACGCCGCACCCTTGATGGTGGACTTCACATACCAAGCGCCGTATTTATTGTCTTCAGGCGCTGGAAAAGTGCCGGGCGTGCGTGGGTACTTCACTTCAGGGACATAGTCGGGCAAGGCGTCAACGATGTCATAGGCGTCAAAGTTGCCTTGCAACAAAGTGTTGTAAGTCTCTGCCTGCTCCTCGGAGAGGTGAATCCCCAAGCTGTAGGCGACTTCTTGCAACTGATCGAGGGTAGGACGTTTGACAGCCATGCGTATCTCCTAAGGTGTTGTTAAATCGATGTCAGAGTGTTTCATCAAAAATAAATTGCGTCAATGAATTTATTTGCTTTGGAAAATAAAAACAAAGGGTTTTCACGGATCTGATCAATCACTTTCAAAGAAAAATTAGAACCTTGTAACGACTTGAAACTGGTGACCATTGGCACGCGCCAAATAAACAGGCGCGTTTTTAAAATGGTTACCTACATAGCTGGCGCCTCTGGCGCTTTGGTAAGCCAAATTACGCTTGGCGATCTGCGGCCAATGCTCTGGCAGATGCAGGTTGTTGTCGAACATGGCGGCCAAAAAATGCATGCCCTCGTAAGCCGACTGGCCCAAGGCATTGAGTACGGGTGCCCTCAAACCATGCCGTGCGCTGAAACGCTCTTGCAAAGCCAAGTTGGCGTCTGTTTGCAAGTTGGCAAAGTAACTGGCTGCCACGTACAAGCCTTCGGTTTTGTCTGAACCTATGCCCATGAGCACATTTTCTTCAATGGCGCACGACAAACGAACAGCGCGGCGACTCAAACCCGCATGACCAAACTGGCGGTTGAACGTGATGGCGTCTTGACCCACCAAAGACACCAACACCGCATCGGCTTGCAAGCTTTGCAAACGGTCCAGCACGGCTGAAAAATCTTGGGTACCTATTGGCAAATACATGGAGTCCAAGACCAAGCCACCGCTTTGCTCAACATAGGTTTGTGCCAAGCGGTGCGAGACACGCGGCCACACATAGTCGTTGCCCACGAACAGCCAGCGCTTGGCCTTTTCATGGCGACTCAGCCAATCGACTGCGGGGCGCAACTGCTGCGCTGGGGTTTCACCCAGCGTGAAAACCCCGGGGTTGACTTCGCCGCCCTCATACAAGGGCGTGTATACATAGGGTAACAAGCCACCCACACTTTGAACAATGCGCTCGCGAACAGCACTGGTATGCATGCCCACCAGGGCTTCGATGCCGTGGGCGTCGATGGTGCGCAGCAATTCTTCTTCAAAGTTGGCGGACTCATCGGAGGCATTAAGGCACACCAAGCGCACCTGACGCCCTGCAATGCCATTGCGTTGATTGAGTTCAGCCACAGCCAATTCGGCACTGGCCAATGCAGAAGGCGTCCAAATACCCGCTGCACCTTCTTGCGCCATGCATAAACCAATAGAGATATGTTGCACATCCACTGGAAGCGCAAGAGAGCGAGGCGCTTGCCATGTGCGCACTTTTTTGGGGTGATGCATGCATGAAATTCGTGCATCCATTCCCCGATATTGACCATTCCAGTGTCTGCCCATGTTGCCTATGCCAATCTTTTCACCTGCAACCCAACAAAGAATGCCCCAAGCACAACAAAGATGTTGTCCTTGGAAAAGAAGTTCATTAGACTAGCAGAAATTCAACAGAATGTAAGCAGGATATATGCCTAGTCCAGACCTGAACAACTACCTCTCTTACTTGCTGGCTTCTGCCAACCGTACGATGAGCATGGGTTTGGGCAAAGCCATTGCCCAAGAAAAAATGACCGAACAACACTGGCGTATCTTGCAAGTGTTGTCAGATGAAAACGGACGCGCTATGGGGGAATTGGCCGAGCAGGTGCTGATGAACCATCCCGCCCTTACCAAAAACATCGACAAGCTTGTGAGCCGCGGCTTGGTCATGCGCAACACCTCACCAGAAGACAGTCGCAAAGTGCTGGTCTTTATTTCCAAC
>CAMCWS010000091.1 GCA_945882755.1 Bordetella parapertussis
TCAAACACAAAATTGCCTAAGCTGTAGACGATGGGTCGGCCTTGGTAGAACTCGGTGTTTTGAGTCACATGCGGGTGGCTGCCCACCACCGCATCAGCACCTGCCTCAATCATCAATCTGGCCAAGCGTTGTTGGCGAGTGGTCGCATAAGGCTCATCTTCAACACCCCAATGCATGAAGGGAATCACCACATCAGCTTGGTGAATTAGACGTGCAGCTTTGATATCTGCAACCACTTGCTCATCGTCGCTCCAAGCAGAACCAGGTCGATCCACATCAGCTTCAAAGCTGCGCGGGAAAAATTCGTTGTAGCCCAAAACAGCGATAGTGATGCCTTGGCGCTTGAACAGCATGGGCGAGTGTGCTTGCTGCAAATCACGTCCGCCGCCAAAAAAAGGAACCTTGGCTTGGTCTAAAAAATCCAGCATTTGACCAAATGCTGCAGGACCAAAATCACCGGTGTGGTTGTTTGCTAACGATACGGCATCAAAATGTTTCTTGAGCAACTTGAGCACTCTGGGATGGGCTCTGAAGGTAAAGGGTTTGTCTTGGGCTTTGCCAATGGTAGAAATCACGCATTCCAAGTTACCAATGCGAATATCGCTTTGGTTAAGAATGGAGGCGAAGGGCTCAAAAGGGTTGTGACCCTGTGCGATACGTTTTCCAGGCAGTTCAGCTAACATCAAGTCGCCGACAAACACCATAGACACATCTGTGGTTTGCGCGAAAGCATTTATGCAGCATAGCCATGTAACCGCGGTTGCCGATATCCATTTCGAAATAAAGCGTCGGTTCATAGCGCGTCCATCACACTGCAGTCATAGCTGAGCTCACGTCCCAAATCGGGGGAGTAAATTTGCTGCCTGCCAGTCAAACTTTGGTTCTTTGCAAATGGTGGCAAATAGGTCGCTTGCTGAAGTATTAGGGCTTGTCCAGAAGAGCGATAAGAGACGGTGATTTTGATGTACTCAATTTGATCGCTACCTTGGCTGAAAATGGCTTTGAACCTGAAGCGCTCTAAGTCGATGGGCTTGGCTTGATAGGGGGCGGAGGTGGGCGTAAAAACAAATTGATAGTCCTCACCGCCTGCAAAGAGTTGGCACTGCAAGCGCAGTTGCGGGTTGGATGCAAGGCTGGCTGTCACCGACAAAAACAAACCCGCCGCAATGCAATACCGCATCCAAATGCAGCGTTGGCTAGGCAGGAAGGTCCGCATTACACCTTGGCTGATGGTGGGGCTTCATGCATACGCATTTGTACATGCGCCATCGACTCTTGGATTTGATCGATCAGGATGAGGCACACATCGCCAGCTTGCAGATTTTCCAATGCGCGATCTATGGCTTTGAACTCACCGTAGACGTCCTCAATGGTTTGTACCCGGGTAGCGCCTTGCAAACCTTCGCGCAACAAAGCAATGACTTCTCCGTCAGAGCGCCCACGCTGACAAGCGTCTTCGAAAAGAATGATGTCGTCAAAAGCGTGGCCAATATTACGGGTAAGGGCTCGCAAATCTTCGTCTCGCCTGTCACCCGTGCCGCATATCACCACACTGCGGCGTTTGGCAGGAAAAAAATTGACAGCCTCAACAATGGCTTTCACCGCATCGGCGTTATGACCAAAATCGACAATTACTTTGGCTTGCTTGTAGTCAAAGACATTGAAGCGACCAGGAACGCTTTGGGCATCACTGACGAAATGACTCAACGCCTCGCACATGCCTTCCCAGTTCAGTTTCAAGGCCCAGCCTGCAGCAATGGCAGCCATCACATTGGCGACTTGAAAACGCAAAGCGCCGTTGTGGGTAATGGGGACTTGCGCTAAGGGAATATGCATTTGGAATTTACCCTCGGCAGCAACAATGTGGTCACCTTCCACAAAAAGTACGCGCTTGCCTTGAGCGCGGTGCGTCGCCAGTGCAGGCGCTTTGGCGTCATAGGCAAAAAAGGTGACTGCGCTGGGGCATTGGGCAGCCATGGCCACGACCAAAGGGTCCTCAGCATTCAGAACAGCCATGCCAGATGGGTCCACGTTGCGAACAATAACCCGCTTGAGAACAGCCAAATCTTCTACTGTGGAGATGTAGTTCAAGCCAAGGTGGTCGCCACTGCCAATATTGGTGACCACAGCCACTTGGCAGCGGTCAAACGCCAAGCCTTCACGCAACATACCGCCACGGGCAGTTTCCAGTACCGCCGCGTCGACATTGGGGTGCATCAAAACGCGCAACGCACTTTGTGGGCCCGCACAGTCGCCTGAATCGAATTGGTAACCGTTGGCATACACACCATCGGTATTGGCAATACCCATGCGAAGACCGCTGGAGGCAAGCAAGTGGGAAATCAAACGCACCGTGGTGGTTTTGCCATTGGTTCCCGTCACAGCAACCACTGGGATACGCCCGTTTTCACCATCAGGGAACATCTGGTCGATGACCGCCTTGCCTACATCTCGCCCTTTGCCAAAGGAGGGGCTCAGGTGCATTCGCAGGCCGGGCGCGGCATTGACTTCGATGATGCCGCCGTTTTGCTCTTCCAAGGGGCGCAAAATGGTTTCGCAAACAATGTCTACGCCGCAGATATCCAAGCCCACCATTTGGGCTGCCAAGACGGCACTGGCGGCAATTTCAGGATGCACGTCATCAGTGACATCGGTGGCAGATCCTCCGGTGGACAAATTGGCGTTGTTGCGCATGATGACGCGCATACCTTTGGGTGGAACACTGCTTTCATCTAGGCTTTGTTCTAGCAAGCAAGCTATTGCCACTTCATCAATACGAATTCGCGTTAGCGGGTAAGAGTGCCCTTCCCCGCGCAAGGGGTCAGCGTTAACGATATCGACCAATTCACGAACAGTGTGTTTGCCGTCTCCGACAACAAGTGCGGGCTCACGCCGAGCGGCCGCCACCAGTTTGTCGCCAATCACCAGCAAACGGTAATCGCTGCCAGGCAAATACCGCTCGACCATGATGTCTTCACGGTAACGCAAAGCAATGTTGTAGGCAGCTTCAAGTTCAGCACGGGTTTTGACGTTAACCGCAACGCCTTTGCCTTGGTTCCCATCTTGCGGTTTAACCACCACGGGTAGACCAATTTCTTGGGCCACTGCCCAAGCGTCATCCACATTTTTGACAGGGCGACCTTCGGGCACAGGTAAGCCCGCCATGCGGAAAAGTTTTTTCGTCAGCTCTTTGTCTTGCGCGATGGATTCGGCTATGGCGCTGCTGGCGTCGGTTTCTGCAGCTTGTATGCGTCGCTGTTTGCTGCCCCACCCGAGTTGCACCAAACTGCCTTCGGTCAACCGGATAAAAGGAATATTTCGGTTCAGTCCCGCATTAACAATCGACGCGGTCGATGGACCTAGGCGCAGGTCTTCATCAACTTCGCGCAACTGTGCGATGACTTTGGCGAGGGGAAAATCGGTGTTGTTCAATGCAGCTTGTAACAACTCTTGGGCGAAGCCAATGGCCAAGCGACCCACCTGCTCTACCGTGTACTGCACCACCACTTGATACAAGCCTTCATTTGGTGTGGCGGTGGTGCGGCTAAAGGTGACGGGGCAACCCGCTTCAATTTGCAATGAAAGCGTCGCTTCTTCTAAAGCATGGGCAAAGGTATAGGCGGACTCAGATGTGCTGCTGTAAATGCTGTAGATGGAAGGAAATAAATGCCTTAGTCGCTTAGAAAAATCAGGTACGCTGATTCGCAAATCGATGCTGTGCTGGGTATCGCATTGCACCAATGCTTCAACAGAGGTATGTTTAGACCAGAGGTTGGGGCCACGCAGCGCCCGCGTTCGAGTGACTTCTATCACTGGTTGCTCCCCTTGGTTGGCACGGGTGGATTGGCATTTTTTTGTGAAAAACTTTTCAAACCAGCCCTGATCAGATCATTGGATATATCCAAAGTCTGCGCCACCGCAACAGCTGCGCACAAGGTGGACAAACTGACACCTCCTTGTTGCATGAGTTGCTGTATGGGCTCGGCATCGGTTTGCAACATGCTGACCTCCTTGGCGCCGTGGGCAAAGAAAATTTGCTGGTCGCGGTAAAACACCACACGCTGGGATTTTTCACGCGCAGCTGCGATGACAGGGTTGTTGTCTTCATGACTGTAGAAGAAAACATCACCATCGCTGAGTTCTTCAAACGATACGGCCACCTCGTCGCAAGCATTCAGGAGAGCAACACCCTCTGGCAACACCACATCGACTTGGTTGCGCATAACGTTTCGCATTTGTTCAGGCGTACGAATATCGTGAACTTCAAGTCCAACAGGTTCCGGCACGCCTGTGACCACACCAACCAAGCATCGGTCGTAGGCCAAGCCTTCATCCATCAATTGCATGCCAGAACTTTCAAAAACAGCAGCATCCAAAACGCGGTTGATGAGCAAACGCTGACCCAATTCAAAAGTACGGGCATCTTTGCTGACCACACGACGTTGGTCTAAATACAGACCATCTGCACAAGCCAAGCCTGTGTGTTTGCCGCTGAGTTCGAGCAGCCAAGCAATGATTTTGGAGAGCTCGGTGGCTTGGTGGCTGCCCATGACGCCCACAATGGGGATGCGCCCAGAATCTGAGGACTCAAACAACTGGTCAACAATGGCTTGACCCACTGGCCTAGGCTTTCCATGCACAGGCTTCAAATGCATCAGCAGGCCTGGCCCGGCATTGACCTCGACCACAGCACCATGGACCTCTTGCAAAGGCCGAGACACATCAGGCGTCACAAAATCGATACCAGCGATATCTAAGCCCACCACTTTGGCGGCAAGAATGGCCATATCAGCCACCTGGGGGTGAACATCGTCAGTGACATCGTTGGCCATGTTGCCGGTACGCTGAACAATGATGACCTTGCCCTTGTCAGGCACGCTTTGCACTTCGAAGCCTTGTTTTTGGATTTCCAAAACAATATTGCCCTGCTCTGACAAAATGATTTTCTCTAAAGGAAATTCTTCTTCCAAGCCACGCCGTGGATCGGTGTTGACTTGAGAATCGATGAGCTGCTCCACGGTAGAAACACCATCACCGACGATTTGCACGGTTTCACCACGCGTAGCAGCCACAACCTTGTCGCCTACCACCAGCAAGCGGTGCTCTTCACCCACAATGAATTGTTCAACGATGACTTCGTTGTTTTCTTCTTCGCGCAAAGCAATGTCAAAAGCAGCATGAACTTCAGCTTGGGTTTTCAAATCAAGGGACACACCACGGCCATGGTTGGCGTCAATCGGTTTGAGCACCACGGGCAAGCCGATGTCTTGAGCCACAGACCACGCCTCCTCTGCAGTGGTGACAGTACGGCCTTTGGGTACAGGCACGCCGCACTGCGTGAGCAAACGCTTGGTCAGGTCTTTGTCGCTGGAAATATGTTCTGCAATGGCGCTGGTTTTGTCGGTCTCGGCAGTCCAAATGCGCCGCTGCTTTGATCCGTAACCTAGTTGAACCAAATTGCCCGTGGTTAATCGAATAGAAGGAATGCGTCGCTCAGTTGCTGCATCCACGATGCAAGCGGTGCTGGGGCCCAAACACAAGCGGTCCACCATGTCCTTGAGTTTTTTAACCGTGGCCTTGGCGTCAAAAGGCTTGTTGTTGATAGCCGCCATGACCAAATTGCGAGCGTCAACCAAACTTTCCATACCGATTTCTTCTTGCCTGGCTCTGAACACCACCTTATAGACGCCGCTGGTACTGGTTTCTCGGGCCTTACCAAAACTCACCTGCATACCCGCCAAGGTTTGCAACTCGATGGCCACATGCTCAATGATGTGAGCAGGCCATGTGCCATCTCGCAGACGCCAAACGAAACCACCCACCTCGCCCACACTGCAATGGTGTTGCTGCAAACTGGGTAACCACTCAATCAATCGATCGACAAAACCAGGGATGGTGTTAGAGGGGAATTTTTCTAACTCACCAATATCCAACCAAGCTTCAACGGCTGAGCGGTAAGTCCAAAAATTGGGGCCTCGCAAAAAACGCTGTTGAAGAATTTGAATATCGTCAAATGTCATAATCGAGGCCTTGTAATTATTTAGCGTTTATTTATAGAAAATCGGATGACCGACTACAGATTTCAGCGGGGAGTGCCTGGCTTGTCAGAGGATTGGCGGGCTAGGGTGCAAGAAAAGATCCCCGCACACACCAACGTGCTGGGGTGGTTAGAGGTTGACCTCGATGCACGATTATATTTCGCAAAGTCCTTGCTTCTGCTCTGTGCTGACCAGCTTTTTGCCCTCGAACACGACGAGCAATCTCAATGGCGGGTGCGTGAATGGCCACTGACGCCAGACTTGCAACTGTCTTTGAAGGACTATGCAGGCGTGGGCACTTTAGAGTTGCACAGCCTCACCCACAGCATGGGGACGTGGCGTTTCACACTGGGGCACAACGAGCAAGCACAGATTTTCAGCGAAGCATTCGGTGCCCGATTGAACCAACCAGCACCTGTAGAACAAGAAACCATCACGCACCAACCATCAGACGCTTTGCAGGAAGAAGAGCATGCGCCCTTACAAGGTAACTGGGGCTTGCTGCGCTTATGGCGATTTGCCGAGCCCTACAAAGGGCAGTTGTTCTTGGGTTTTATCTTGACCTTGGCGTCTACTGCCGCCACCTTGGTCCCGCCCTACTTGACCATGCCCTTGATGGACGATGTGCTGATTCCTTTTCAAAATGGGCAGCAGATCGATATTGAATTGGTCACCTTGTACTTGTCAGGTTTACTGGGTGCTTCGCTTGTTGCATGGGGACTCGGTTGGTACAAAACCTATGTGCTGGCGCTGGCCTCTGAGCGCATAGGCGCAGATCTGCGCTCTACCGCCTATGAACACCTGTTGCGACTGTCTTTGGAGTATTTCGGCGGGCGAAGAACCGGTGACTTGATGACCCGCATAGGAAGCGAGACCGACCGCTTGTGCATCTTTTTGTCAGTACATTTTTTGGATTTCGCTACCGACGTTCTGATGATTTTGATGACAGCGATTATTTTATTCAGCATCGACCCTTGGTTGGCCTGCGCCACCTTGCTGCCGCTACCGTTTATTGGCTGGTTGATTCAAAATGTGCGTGACAGACTGCGCAATGGATTTGAAAAAATTGACCGCGTGTGGTCGGAGTTGACCAACGTCTTGGCTGACACCATTCCTGGCATTCGTGTGGTCAAAGCATTTGCTCAAGAAAAACGTGAAGCTTCACGTTTTCGCTCAGCCAATAAACACAATTTGGCGGTCAATGACAAAGTGAATTTT
>CAMCWS010000092.1 GCA_945882755.1 Bordetella parapertussis
TTCGTCCGTCAAGGCCTGGGTATGGAGAGCTTCCTCTGGAGGGGCCTCGATTTCCATGTGATCGTCAGGGAAATCATCGTTTGAACTGACAAACAAAGGTATGGGCGCAGCAGGTTCTGCAGCTGCAACAGCGACATGGTGGTCTTCATACTTGTCTTTGGCAATGGAGGCATGGTGGTCTTCCACCTTGTCAGTTGGCAAAGTAACATGGGTATCGTGCAAACCTTCATTCGAAATGGCAAGCAAATGCTCATTTGATGGATCATTGCCAATGCCCATCACATGATCTTGATCGTGTTCTTCGGCAACACCGACAAGATGATCTTTATGCGATTCAGTGGCAACACCAATGCCAGTTGGGCTGTGCAGATGATCGGTGCTGGTGCCAGCTATAGATTCGTCTAACCCTTCTTCTTGGGCATGGGCATAGACATCTGCTTTTACTTGGTCCGCGGCAAAAGTCTGTTGAGTATCAATAGTCTCGTTATCAGAAGTTTGCTTCAGTGCGTTTTGCGCTAACTGCTCTTCAAAATGGGAATCACTTTGACCAATTTCACCTAACTCGCCGGCAACAATATCGCTTCTTTTGGCTTTGGCGCTGGTGGAACCTTCGGGTATTTCAACTGAAAAAGCTTTTGTACTGCGAATAAGCGAAGGTTCTTTAGAAGCCATGATGTAGGTTGTAATACTTACCTGTTAATGAGTAATTCTCCTGCTAATTTTACAGCTTCTGCTGCATTGACGGAAATTGCATCTGCGGCAAGTGCTACACCATCCATTTGGGTCTGAAGCAAGGCTGGACCGCCCAAAATCACAAATGCATTGGGGTTACGCGAAGCACTTTTTAGCTTTGCAATCAGGGCGGGGATTGCAGGCAGTTGTTCGACCAAACCGACAGATAAACCAATCACATCAAACCACTCGTGAGCGACTGTATGCAGCAAAGCCTGTTCGGAGGTTGAAATTTCAACAACCACTTGCCAATGATCCGCGCGGAAAAACTCAGACACCATGGCCAGCCCCAAGATGTGTTGAGACCCTGGTGCAGAGGCCAGCATGATGCGGCGAACGTCCCCTGCTGTTTGAGGACCATCTTGGGTTTCATAGCCAAGGTGTCGCATGGCATGGTGCATACGAAGCAGGCCTTGGGCGACCAAAGTGAAGTCCATTTTGTCTTGCTCCCACAAATCACCCAGGTACCTGGCAGCAGGTGTGATGACATCTAAAAAGACCGTTTGAGTACCCAAGCCTTTATCGCGCAACACATCGAGGTGATTGAAAACAGCTTGGGGATCGGTGTCAAGACAGGCTTGTGCGAAATCGAGTACGTCTTGTTCGGACGCTGCTACTTGTTCGCCTTGAACTTGCTCAAGGATTGAACTTGAAGCGCTTGGGTGAGCATCAAGGAGGCGAGGGATGATTTGTGACTCAATCACCGACAAAAGCGATGTTTTGCAAAGGTCAATAGACCCTTTGGCATCATTGGCTGCCGAGCTCGAGGACACAGCAGCAGTTTGTTTCCCCCAAATCGACATGGCAAGCCCAGACAAACTTTTGATGGGGGACTTCAAGCTAGGCAGGAGCCGTGGCGACACATTAATGTTCATGGCTAGTCCGTTCATAAGCTGGCGGGCCTTACAAATATGTGTAAATTGCCCTTGGGTTCATTGTGTCAACAAACGCCGAGATGCACCACCCTGTCAAGGGTAAATACCGAAGAAAAACCTGTTAATGAGGCGTTTTAGGGGAGGGTTTTCCTTGTGTGTAGAGAGATACCACCTATTTTTTAGCCTGAGTGAAATACTTTAGTAGGTTAATCAAAACATTTAGATCACTAGGAGACAACCATGAAAACCATACCCATTCAAGCTGTAACGCCCGAATTCAGTGAGTGCGAAGAAAGTGGCGTCGTTCCCAAACAAAACCTTCCCTTGGTCAGGCGTGATTTTTTGAAAGGCTCTGGCATTCTGATGGGCACCTTGGCCACCGGCAGTATCTTGGCTGGCTTGGCGCCTTCTCCTGTTTGGGCTGTGGAACTCAAAACACTGACCAAAGCTGAGGGTCAAACCCTGATGGCCATGGGTCGTGTTTTGTACCCGCACAAAAAATTACCTGATGCGGTGTATGCGATTTTGGCTAAGGACCTAGATGGTTCTGCCTCTGGCGATGCGGGTTCTGCAAGCATGTTGCGCGAAGGCATTAGCAACCTCAATGCCTTGGCGGGTGGCAACTTTGCCAAAGCCAAAGCAGACAAACAACTTGCCATCGTTAAGGGCATGGAGGGCTCAGGCTTCTTCAATACCGTGCGTGGTCAGTGTATGAGTTCTATCTACAACAACGACATGGCATTTGCGGCCTTTGGTTTTCCCGGCTCTGCTTGGGAAAAAGGCGGTTACATCACCCGTGGTTTCCAAGACCTTAAATGGTTGCCCGCACCCTCTAAAGAAGCCAGCCCACCCGCTTACTTGGGCTAACCCACCTCACAACACTCATTCTGGAGAATACACATGGCTTCAATCGCATTCAACGACGACAGCGCTGTCGTCATCATTGGTTCTGGCGCAGGTGGCGGAACCTTGGCCAATGAACTCTGCCAAAAGGGCATCAAAGTGGTGGTGCTCGAAGCGGGTGCTCGTCAATCGCCGCAATCTTTTGTCAATGACGAATGGAAATCTTTCAGTCAACTGGCTTGGCTAGATCCACGCACCACCTCGGGAACATGGCGTGTGGCCAAAGACTTCTCTGGGTTGCCAGCTTGGATTTGCAAAACCGTGGGAGGTTCCACCACCCACTGGGCTGGTGCGTCGCTGCGCTTCCAAGAGCATGAGTTTCGTGTCAAAACTGTTTATGGCGATATCAAGGGTGCCAATTTGCTTGACTGGCCCATCACCTTGTCCGAGTTGGAACCTTATTACGCCAAGGCAGAAAGCAAAATGGGCGTGACACGTACCAATGGCATTCCTGGTTTGCCAGGTAACAACAACTTCAAAGTGATGCACGCGGGTGCCAAAAAATTAGGCTACAAAGAAGTGCACACGGGCAATATGGCCATCAACAGCCAACCACGCGATGGACGTGGCCGATGTATGCAACTGGGCTTTTGTTTCCAAGGTTGCAAGAGTGGCGCTAAATGGTCAACTTTGTACACCGAGATCCCCAAGGCTGAAGCCACAGGCAACCTCGACTTGCGGCCCGAAGCGCATGTGACACGCATTGAGCACAATGAAAAAGGCTTGGTCACTGGCGTGGTGTACTTTGACAAAGATGGCAAAGAGCAGCGTCAAAAAGCACGTGTGGTGTGTGTCGCAGGTAACTCCATTGAAACACCGCGGTTGCTGCTGTTGTCTGCTTCCAATATGTTCAAAGATGGCTTGGCCAACTCTTCTGGTCAAGTTGGACGCAATTACATGCGACACATGACCGGCTCTGTCTACGCGGCCTTCAAAGACCCCGTTCATATGTACCGCGGTACCACCATGGCGGGCATCATTCGTGACGAATCTTTTTTCAACCCCAAGCGCGGCTTTGTGGGTGGTTACGAAATGGAAACCGTGTCTTTGGGTTTGGCCTTCATGCCCGCCTTCTTAGACCCAGGCGCTTGGGGTGCGGACTACGCATGGTGGATGGACCATTACACCAACTTAGCTGGAATGTGGTTGGTAGGTGAAGACATGCCACGCGAAACCAACCGCATCACCTTGAACACCAACGTGAAAGACAAGTGGGGCAGCCCTGTTGCCAATGTGCATTACGATGACCATGAAAATGACATCGTCATGCGCAACCATGCATTCACCCAAGGTGAGCGCATTTACCAAGCGGCAGGCGCCATCAAAACCTACCGCACACCTCCTTACCCATCGACCCACAACTTAGGTACTTGTCGACTCAGTGCCAAAGCCAGTGATGGTGTTGCCAACAAATGGGGTCAAACCCACGACATTGCCAATTTGTTCATCAGCGATGGCTCCCAGTTCACCACCGGTGCGGCTGAAAACCCCACGCTTACCATTGTTTCATTGGCGATTCGTCAAGCAGACTACATTGCCAAACAAATGACTGAAAAAGCCATTTGATAGACTGGAAATCCAATCCAAGGAGCTTGCCATGTGTGAGTATTTTGTGAAAGCCGACCCGATTTTGTACGAGCAACGTACCCGCTCGATACGCATTCGCGGGATGCTCACCAGCATTCGATTGGAAAACACTGTGTGGGATGTGCTGGCTGAAATGGCCGAGGATGAGGGCTGCACCACCAATGCCCTCATCTGCACACTGCATGATGAGATTCTGGACCACCGAGGTGAGGTTTCCAACTTTGCCTCTTTTTTGCGGGTCACCAGTTTGCGTTACCTCAGGCGTTGCCTGATCTCGCAAGAAAAGCAGCAGCAGTTGCTGGGTGACACTTTGGACATCGATAAGCCAGCTCTCATGACGGGCACCCACCACGCTAGCGCCGGTGCCAGCCGAGTGACAAGTGCTGCTTTGACTGCCGTCAAATCCTGATTTTTTATATCCATGACTTTTTCATCTGAAATGTACGAAGGTGTCTGCAAGACGGCTCCTGCATCAACGAACGGTTTTGTGCTCAACCATTCCATGTTGCGGGTCAAAGATCCTGCAATCTCCCTGGATTTTTACAGCCGCATCATGGGCATGCGAGTGTTGCGCAAACTCGATTTTCCAGAGATGAAGTTCTCGCTTTACTTTCTTGCGGTCGCAGAGTTGGCAAGCAGTGCCCCTGACCAAGAGGGTGAAAGAACAGCATGGACATTTTCTCAAAGCGGAATTTTGGAATTGACCCATAACTGGGGCACAGAGTCAGACCCTGATTTCAAATACCACGATGGCAATGCACAACCGCAAGGCTTTGGACATATCTGTTTTTCGGTCCCCGACTTGGATGCAGCTGTGAAATGGTTTGATGACAACCAGGTGACTTATGTGAAGCGATCCGAGCAAGGCAAGATGAAAGACGTCGCTTTCATCAAAGACGCTGACGGCTATTGGATTGAAATTGTCGAGGCTGCGAGGCTCAAAGGTTTAGGGCAACCCGCCTAAGGTTTTATTTTTTCTTCAGATCCAAAGCTGATAAAAAATCCTTTGGCTTGACGTTGTCTTGTTTGATACCGGTTTGAATTTGTTTGAGCAGCAAATTCTTTGCTTCATCTTGCATACTTGCTGCACGCAATCTGATGTAAACAGCTTGGGTTATGGCAGGGTTTGAACCGCTCTCAACCATGGCTTGAGCCCACAAACCATCGCGAACAATACCGTCTTGCAATTCCCGCAAAACCATGGCGTGAATCAATTCACTGGGTTGCTTGGACATGTTATTTCTTCTGTTTAGATTGGTGTAGTTCTGTAACGTGATCAACTTCGTTCTTAGAACCCAAAAATACACTGACACGTTGATGCAATTGCGTCGGTTGGATATCCAAAATACGCTGCTCTCCATTGGTTGCGGCGCCACCGGCTTGTTCAACCAACCAACTCATGGGGTTTGCTTCATACATCAAGCGCAACTTTCCAGGCTTGTCTGGCTCTCGCTTGTCCCAGGGGTACATGAACACGCCGCCTCGGGTCAGGATGCGGTGCACATCCGCCACCATGCTGGCAACCCAGCGCATATTGAAGTCTTTGCCACGTGGACCGGACTTACCTGCCAAGCATTCATCGATGTAATGCTTCACAGGTTCATCCCAATGGCGCATATTGCTCATGTTGATGGCAAATTCCTTGGTATCAGCAGGAATTTGCACATGTTCTTGGGTGAGCACAAAAGAACCTTGTTCGCGGTCCAAGGTAAACATGGCAACGCCGTCGCCTACCGTCATCACCAGCGTGGTTTGGGGGCCATAAACACAATATCCAGCAGCCACTTGTGAGCTTCCTGCTTGTAAGAAGTCAGCTTCCTGAACAGCGACATGACCTTCTGGCTTTTTCAGCACACTGAAGATGGTGCCAATGCTGACATTGACATCGATATTGCTAGACCCATCGAGTGGATCAAACAGCAGCAAATATTCGCCTTGCGGATAGCGGTTGGGAACAGCGTAGATACTGTCCATCTCTTCTGAGGCCATGGCCGCCAAATGGCCGCCCCATTCGTTGGCTTCAATCAAAACCTCGTTGGCGATGATGTCGAGTTTTTTTTGAACTTCACCCTGCACATTTTCAGTTGATGCTGAGCCAAGTACGCCACCCAAGGCCCCTTTGTTGACCGCGTGGCTGATGCTTTTGCAAGCACGGGCGACCACTTCAAGCAGCAAACGCAATTCAGGGGGAATACGGCCCTTGGCGCGTTGTTGTTCTACAAGGTAACGTGACAATGACACCGTCATGGCTTACTCCCCAAGCGCAGATGAAATAACTTCGCGCACATCGGCGCTCAGATCGGATTTTGCAGCGACACGGCGAAGAGCTTCTTGTGCCGCACTTTGGTAGGGCGAACTGAATTTACGCCAACTGTCCAAGGCCCTTGCAAGCCTTGCAGCAACTTGGGGATTGAATGCATCCAACTCAAGCACTCGCTCGCTCCAAAAAACATAGCCTGCCGCATCTGTGCGGTGGAATGCAGATGGGTTGGCGCAATAAGCCGACAACAAACTGCGGGCACGGTTAGGGTTGCGAATATGAAAGTCTGGGTGAAGCAACAATTGACGTACCTTGGGTAAAACGTCCCCGTCTACGTCAGGTGTTGTCGCTTGCAATGCAAACCATTTATCGATCACCAGATCATCTTGCTTGAACATCGCATAGAAATGGGAAAGCGCGGATGCTGATTGTGGCAGGTGGTTATGAACCAACGCAGTCAAAGCATGCATTCTGTCGGTCATATTGTCAGCGTTCAAGAAATCTTGGTAGGCTTTTCTAGACCAAGTGGTTTCGTTGCTGGATTTTTCGGCCATACAAAGATAACCAAGTGCAAGACCACGCAATGCCCTGTTACCGCTGGCCTTGGCATCCAATTGATAAGTACCTTTTGCTGCACAGGTTTCATAGGCCCATACCCAGTCATGAGACATCTCACTGGCAATTTGTCGCCTTAGGGTGTCTCGTACGGAATGGATGCGCTGTGGATCGACTGTTGCACATTGCTCTGCGATGTAGGATTCGCTCGGCGGTATCAGCACCAATTCTTTGAAGGCTGCGTCCAGTGTCGGGTCGCGTAGGACAGACCGCAAGCCATTGATCAG
>CAMCWS010000093.1 GCA_945882755.1 Bordetella parapertussis
GCTTCGATAGCCATATTGCACACCGTCATGCGGCCTTCCATGCTCAAGGCGCGGATGGCGCTGCCGGCAAATTCGATGGTGTAGCCGGTGCCGCCAGCCGTGCCAATCTTGCCAATGACGGCCAGCACGATGTCTTTGGCAGTCACGCCAAGGCCCAATGCGCCTTCCACTTTCACCAACATGTTTTTGGCTTTTTTCGCCAACAAGGTTTGGGTGGCCATCACATGTTCCACCTCGGAGGTGCCTATGCCATGCGCCAATGCGCCAAAAGCGCCGTGGGTCGAGGTGTGCGAGTCGCCACAAACCACGGTCATGCCAGGCAGGGTGGCGCCGTTTTCAGGGCCAATCACATGCACAATGCCTTGACGCTTGGACAAGAACGGGAAAAACGCGGCTGCACCGAATTCGCGGATGTTGTCGTCCAGCGTGGTAATTTGCGCTTTGCTGATCGGGTCGGTGATGCCGTCATAGCCCAACTCCCAACCGGTGGTGGGTGTGTTGTGGTCGGCGGTGGCAACGATAGAGCTGGTACGCCAAATCTTGCGCTTGGCCACCCGAATGCCTTCAAAGGCTTGCGGGCTGGTGACTTCATGCACCAAATGGCGGTCGATATACAAAACGGCGGTGCCGTCTTCCTCGGTGTGGACAACGTGTTCGTCCCAAATCTTGTCGTAAAGCGTGCGTCCCATGCGGGTTCCTAGGCTCAAAGTTGGCAAAGGGACTGATTTTAGGCAGTTATCTTGATTGGATAAACTCACACACTTCTACAAATAATAAACAACACCTATGAATCAGCGTAAAGGCATCATTTTGGCCGGTGGCTCTGGGACGCGTTTGTACCCAGTGACCCAAGCTGTCAGCAAGCAACTCATGCCGGTGTATGACAAGCCTATGGTGTATTACCCGCTGACCACCCTGATGCTCAGCGGTATTCGGGAGGTCTTGCTGATTTCCACACCCCAAGATACGCCACGCTTTAAAGATCTATTGGGGGATGGCTCACAGTGGGGCATGCACATCGACTACGCGGTGCAGCCCAGCCCTGATGGCTTGGCACAAGCTTTCACCATAGGCAAAAGCTTTGTCAACAACCAACCCAGTGCCTTGGTGCTGGGTGACAATATTTTTTACGGTCACGATTTGGTCAAGCAGTTGCACAGCGCCCATGCGCAGCAGCACGGTGCCACTGTGTTTGCCTACCATGTGCATGACCCCGAACGCTATGGCGTGGTGGCATTTGATGAACAGCACCGCGCCATCAGCATTGAAGAAAAGCCTGTCCACCCTAAATCCAACTACGCGGTCACGGGTTTGTATTTTTATGACGAACAAGTCTGTGACATCGCAGCTTCCATCAAGCCCTCTGCACGAGGTGAATTGGAAATCACCGATGTAAACAAACGCTATCTAGAAATGGGGCAATTGGGGGTGGAAATCATGGGCCGCGGCTATGCATGGCTAGACACTGGTACCCACGAGAGTTTGATGGAAGCAGCCAGCTTCATTGCCACTTTGCAAAAACGCCAAGGTCTGATGGTGGCTTGCCCCGAAGAAATTGCCTTTCACCAAGGCTGGATTGACGCTAGCCGCTTGCAAACGCTTGCAGCACCTTTGGCCAAAAATGCCTATGGCCAATACCTTTTGTCTTTGCTGAAATAAACGCCATGCCCTACCACGCCATACCTGCTGCGCTGCCAGGCGTTCTCATTTTGGAGCCCAAGGTGTTTGGGGACGCACGTGGTTTCTTTTTTGAGAGTTTTAACGCCCAAGACTTTGCCAAGGTCACAGGCTTGGATGTCACTTTTGTTCAAGATAACCACAGCCGTTCTGCCCAAGGCGTGCTGCGTGGCTTGCATTACCAAATACAACAAGCCCAAGGCAAGTTGGTACGTGTCACCGAAGGCGAAGTGTTTGATGTGGCGGTAGATGTACGCCGGTCATCGCCGCATTTTGGCCAATGGGTGGGCGTGCATTTAAGCGCTGAGAATAAGCGGCAGCTATGGGTGCCACCTGGCTTTGCCCATGGCTTTGCGGTTTTGAGCGAAAGCGCCGAGTTCTTATACAAAACCACCGATTACTATGCCCCAGCGCATGAGCGCTGCATTGTGTGGAATGATCCTGACTTGGCCATCGATTGGCCTCTTCAAACTGCCCCTTTGCTGGCGGTCAAAGACGCCCAAGCACCAGCGTTAGCCCAAGCCGAAGTGTTTGTGTGACAAATCATTGACACATTCGGGCTTTAAGATCATTTTTTTCACATTAATGTCATTATGAAAATAGCTGTTTTTGGTACGGGTTACGTGGGCTTGGTGCAAGGTGCTGTGTTGGCTGATGCTGGGCATACCGTCATATGTGTCGATATCGACGAAAACAAACTGGCCCGTTTGCGTAAAGGCGAAATTCCCATTTTTGAGCCTGGCTTAGAGCCCATTGTGAAAATCAATTTCGCTGAAGGGCGTTTGTTGTTCACCTCAGACGCCAAAACCGCGGTTGAGCAAAGCGATGTGCAATTCATTGCCGTTGGCACACCACCTGACGAAGATGGCAGCGCTGATTTGAAATATGTGTTGGCGGTGGCCAAAACCATCGCCACCCATATGACGGGCTACACCGTGATCGTGGACAAATCAACTGTCCCCGTAGGCACCGCAGACAAAGTGACCGCCATGGTCGCTCAAACCCTGAAAGAGCGTGGTGTCAGTTTTGAATTTGATGTGGTTTCCAACCCTGAGTTTTTGAAAGAAGGCGCAGCAGTCGCAGATTGCCAGCGGCCCGACCGTATCGTGATCGGCACCGAAAGTGCCAAGGCTGAAAAAATCCTTCGTGAGTTGTACGAACCTTTTAACCGCAACCATGACAAAGTGATTGTCATGAATGTGCGAAGCGCAGAACTGACCAAATACGCAGCCAATTGCATGTTGGCCACCAAGATCAGTTTCATGAATGAAATGGCGAATATCGCCGAACTGGTGGGTGCGGATATCGAGTCGGTGCGTCAAGGCATAGGCAGCGATCAGCGCATTGGTTATCACTTCATTTACCCAGGTGCGGGCTATGGCGGCAGTTGTTTTCCTAAAGACGTGAGCGCCTTAGTTAAGACCGCAGAGGGTTTGGGTTATGCGCCTTGGATACTGAACGCGGTTGAGTCACGCAACCAAGCACAAAAACATGTGGTGTTTGAAAAAATCAAACACTATTTCAAAGGCGACTTACAAAACAAAACTTTTGCGCTCTGGGGCTTGTCGTTCAAACCCAATACCGACGATATGCGCGAAGCACCCAGCCGGGTGGTGATGGAGGCTTTGTGGCAGGCAGGTGCCCGTGTACAAGCGTTTGACCCTGCTGCCATGGAAGAAACCCAGCATATTTATGGCGATAGGTCAGACCTGATGTTGTGCGGCACCAAAGAAGCCGCCTTGATGGGTGCAGACGCTTTGGTCATCATGACCGAGTGGAAAAATTTTCGCGTACCCGATTTCGATCGCCTCAAAACTTCGCTGAAAACCCCAGTGATTTTTGACGGTCGCAATCTGTTCGAACCAGTACGTATGCGCGAACGTGGTTTCGATTACTTTGGTATTGGCCGCTGAATCAGATCGATAGGCTTTTGAGGTAAGCCCTGAAATCAGTACCGGTTTCAGGGTGGCGCAAAGCAAACTCCACCGAGGCCTTTAAAAACCCTATCTTGCTGCCACAGTCGTAGCGCACACCTTCATAAGCATAGGCATACACCGCTTCCAGCTTGAGCAAGCTTTGGATGGCATCGGTCAGTTGGTATTCACCACCAGCGCCAGGTTTAAGCTGAGAAATATGTTGAAAAATACTGGGATTGAAAATGTAGCGACCCACCACGCCTTGGTCTGAAGGTGCATTTTGCGGTTCGGGCTTTTCCACGATATCGGACAGCTTGGTCAGGCGTTCACCTGCAGCAATGCCCGCTACCACGCCATACGACTTGCTTTGTGCTGGCTGGATTTTTTCCACGGCAATCACCGAAGAACGGTAATGCTCGTAGATGCCCACCAACTGCTTGAGCACTCCGGGTTGATGGTCGAGCAAATCGTCTGCAAGCACCACCGCAAAGGGCTCATTGCCTACCAAAGAGGCTGCGCAATTGACTGCGTGACCTAGGCCCAAGGCTTCGGGTTGTCGCACGTACACGCAGTTGACGTGAGCGGGTTTGATGTTGCGTACCAAGTTCAGCAACTCGGTTTTGTGTTTGGCTTCTAGCTCGTGTTCAAGTTCGAAAGAGCGGTCGAAATGGTCTTCAATGCTGCGCTTGCTTCGTCCGGTGACGAAAATCATTTCAGTGATACCAGCTTCCACCGCTTCTTCTACTGCGTATTGAATCAGCGGCTTGTCCACCACACAAAGCATTTCCTTGGGACTGGCTTTGGTGGCGGGTAAAAAGCGTGTACCCAAACCAGCGACTGGAAAAACAGCTTTTCTGACAACGGTCATGATGTCCCCTGATCTTTTGCGACTGGCCGACTATAACCAGCCCAAATGACACATCAACGCTTGTTCAGCGGCGGTACATCACGCTTGACCGCACCGGTAAATAACTGGCGTGGGCGGCCGATTTTGTACTCGGGGTCGCCAATCATTTCGTTGAGTTGAGCAATCCAGCCCACGGTGCGAGCCAAGGCAAAAATACCAGTGAATAAATTCACGGGAATGCCAATGGCGCGTTGCACGATGCCAGAGTAGAAGTCCACATTGGGGTAGAGCTTGCGGCTGACGAAATACTCGTCTTCCAAAGCAATTTTTTCCAAAGCTTTGGCCAGCTTGAACAGGGGGTCGTTCTCCAAACCCAGTTCTTGCAATACCTCGTCGCAGGTTTCTTGCATCAACTTGGCGCGAGGGTCATAGTTTTTGTAGACGCGGTGGCCAAAACCCATGAGTTTTACACCGGAGTTTTTGTCTTTGACTTTCTCCATGAACTCACCGACCTTGGCGATACCGCCATTGGCCTGAATGTCTTCCAACATATTCAAGCAAGCTTCGTTCGCTCCGCCGTGGGCAGGTCCCCACAGACATGCCACACCAGCGGCAATCGCTGCAAACGGGTTGGTGCCAGAAGAGCCGCACAAACGCACGGTGGAGGTGGAGGCATTTTGCTCGTGGTCGGCATGCAAGGTGAAGATGCGGTCCATGGCGCGTTCAAGCACAGGGTTGACCACATAGGGTTCACAAGGTGTACCAAACATCATGCGCAAGAAATTGCCCGCGTAGGACAAGTCGTTTTGCGGGTAGAGGAAAGGTTGACCGATGCCGTATTTATAAGCCATGGCCACCAAGGTGGGCATCTTGGCAATCAAGCGAATGGCCGCCACTTCACGGTGTTCGGGGTTGTTGATGTCAGTGCTGTCGTGGTAGAAGGCCGACAAGGCACCTACCAAGCCAGTCAGCACCGCCATAGGGTGGGCGTCACGGCGAAAACCACGCAAGAAGAATTGCAATTGCTCATGCACCATGGTGTGGTGCGTGACGGTTTGCGTGAATTCATGTTTGCGTTGTGAATTGGGCAGCTCTCCGTAAAGCAACAAATGGCAGGTTTCCAAGAAGTCGCAGTGGGTAGCGAGTTGTTCGATGGGGTAGCCGCGGTAGAGCAGTTCACCTTTGTCGCCATCGATGTAGGTGATGGCTGATTGGCAAGACGCTGTGGACAAAAAACCTGGGTCGTAGGTGAACATGCCGGTTTGCCCATAGAGCTTGCGAATATCCATCACGTCAGGGCCAACTGAGCCGTTGTAAACGGGGATATCGATGCTGGGCGTTCCGTTGCTAAACGACAGCGTAGCGGAGTAGTTGGCGAGTTTCATAGGTCTTTCCTGTTGGTATTTGTCATGCCTGCATGAGGCTGAGTAGGGCTTTCACATCTTCTTGTTGAGCGACTGCTTGGGTGTGGGGTCTTCCCAAAAACACATCCAATAAATCGTTGTCTGCCAATTCCATCAAGGCATACATGCTGCGAGCATGACCTACGGTCATGTCAGGTGCATGTCGGTTGAAAAACCTCTCGATGAACAAATCGTTCTCCAGTAAACCGCGTCGGCATCGCCAACGCAGTTTGCTAAGCGCGGCTGCGGGTAATGGATCAGCATCAGGGAGGGTGTCGAATGGTTTGTCGTCCATTTAAACCGTGCGACTCACCATCAACTCTTTGATCTTGCCAATGGCTTTGGTGGGGTTCAAACCCTTGGGGCATACATCGACACAGTTCATGATGGTGTGGCAACGGAACAAGCGGTAGGGGTCTTCTAGGTTGTCCAAACGCTCAGCGGTGGCGTGGTCGCGGCTGTCAGCGATGAAGCGATAGGCTTGCAGCAAACCAGCAGGACCAACAAACTTATCAGGGTTCCACCAAAACGAGGGGCAACTGGTTGAACAGCTTGCACACAAAATGCATTCGTACAAACCATCCAATTCTTCACGATCCTTGGGTGACTGCAGACGTTCTTTTTCAGGCGGCAGTGTGTCATTCACCAAATAGGGTTTGATGGAGTTGTACTGGTTAAAGAACTGCGTCATGTCCACGATCAGGTCACGCACCACAGGCAAGCCAGGCAGTGGCTTCAAGGTGATGACGCCCGGCAGGGTGAGCATATTGGTCAGACAAGCCAAACCGTTTTTGCCATTGATGTTCATGGCGTCAGAGCCGCACACACCTTCACGGCAGGAGCGACGGAATGACAGCGTCGGGTCTTGCGCTTTGAGTTTCATCAAAGCGTCCAACAACATGCGCTCGTGACCGTCGAGTTCGACCTCGATGGTTTGCATATAAGGCTTGGCGTCTTTTTCGGGGTCGTAGCGGTAAATCTTGAAGGTGCGTTTCATTTAGAAGGTCCTGACTTTAGGAGGAATGCTTTCGGTGGTCAGCGGTTGCAATTTGACGGGCTTGTAGGTCAAGCTGTTGCTGTCGCTGTGCCAAAGAGAGTGCTTTAACCACTCTTCATCGTTACGGCCATTGGGGTGCTGCGGGGTGTCTGCGTAATCATCGACCGTGTGAGCGCC
>CAMCWS010000094.1 GCA_945882755.1 Bordetella parapertussis
TGTGGCCAGCAAACACCAAGGTGGGGCCTTGAGGTGAACAGCGCTTGATGGCCCACAGATTGCCCACCCTGAAGTTGTCTGGCCCAAAGTCCAAACGCTCTGATTCAAAATGCAAAGCGTTCAAACGCTCGCCCAAAATCTCCAAACAACCCGCATCATCCGGGGTGACAGAGGGGCGAGCAATCAGTTGCTCAGTCAACTCGAGGGTGGTAGACATCTCAGTCGCGCAAGAGGTCGTTCAAGCTGGTTTTGGCGCGGGTTTGTGCGTCCACGCGTTTGACAATGACAGCGCAGTACAAACTGTATTTGCCGTCTGCGCTGGGCAGGTTGCCAGACACCACCACGGAACCAGCGGGTACGCGTCCATAGCTCACTTCACCTGTGGCGCGGTCGTAAATTTTGGTGCTTTGACCGATATACACACCCATGGAAATCACTGAGTTTTCTTCGATGATGACGCCTTCAACCACCTCGGAGCGTGCGCCAATAAAGCAGTTGTCTTCAATGATGGTGGGGTTGGCTTGCACAGGTTCTAGAACGCCACCAATGCCCACGCCACCAGACAGGTGAACGTTCTTGCCAATCTGAGCGCAAGAGCCCACAGTCGCCCAAGTGTCGACCATGGTGTTTTCATCAACATAAGCGCCGATGTTGACGTAGCTGGGCATCAGGATGGCACCTTTGGCAATGTAGCTGCCTCGACGTGCAACTGCAGGCGGAACGACCCGCACACCGCTGGCCTTCATGTGTGCTTCGTCCATGTTGGAAAACTTGGTTTGCACTTTGTCATAAAAGCCCAAATCTCCCGCCTTGACCACGGCGTTGTCTTTCAATCTGAACGACAAAAGCACGGCTTTCTTGATCCACTGATGGGTGGTCCATTGCCCCACCGCTTCACGGGTAGCAACCCGCAAGCGACCTGCGTTGAGTTCGGCGATGACGTGTTCAACAGCGTCGCTCAATTCTTTGGGCGCAGAAGAGGGGCTGTATTGGGTACGGTTTTCCCAAGCGGTGTCAATGATGGATTGCAGTTGTTGGCTCATGAGGATGGTGGGTAGTGGGATTGAACAAATTGAAAGATACGTTGTGCAGCCTCAAGACATTCCTGAGGTTGTGCGACCAAGGCCATGCGAATTCGACCTTGGCCTGGGTTGACGCCATTGACTTCTCGCGCCAAATAACGCCCCGGCAACACAGTGACATTGTATTGAGCCAGCAATTCAACCGCAAAAGCCTCATCGTCACCGCCCGGCACGCCTGCCCAAAGGTAAAAACCCGCATCTGGCAAAGCGACATCCAGCACTTGCGACAAGAGGGGGGTGATTTGGGCAAATTTTTCTCGGTACAGCGCACGGTTTTCTTCCACATGGACTTCGTCGTTCCAAGCCGCGATGCTGGCTGCTTGCACCATGCCGCCCATGGCGCTGCCGTGGTAGGTGCGGTAGCGCAAAAAAGCATCTATCAGCTTGGCGTCGCCAGCCACAAAACCACTGCGCATGCCGGGTACGTTGCTGCGCTTGGACAGGCTGGTGAAGCTGACCAAATTACGAAAATCTGTGCGACCCGAGAGCATCGCAGCTTCTAGACCACCCAAGGGAGGTTTCTCCCCAAAATAAATTTCGCTGTAGCACTCATCGCTGGCCAACACAAAGCCATATTTGTCTGAAAGTGCAAACAGTTTTTGCCACTCAGCCAAGGGCATGACTGCGCCGGTAGGGTTGCCTGGCGAGCAGACAAACACCAGCTGCGTTTTGGCCCATACAGTTTCTGGAACGCTGTCCCAGTCCACTGCAAAGTTGTTTTCTGCTCGACTGGGCACAAAAAAGGCCTGTGCGCCTGCCAGCAAAGCAGCACCTTCATAGATTTGGTAAAACGGGTTGGGACAAACCACCCATGCATCGGGTTGTCCATTCAACACCGTCTGCGCAAACGCAAACAAGGCTTCGCGCGAACCGTTCACGGGCAACACTTGGTTGGCAGGGTCTGCACTGACTTGGTAACGGCGTTTGAGCCAGTCGCTGCAGGCTTGACGCAAAGCCAAACCACCGGCTGTGGCGGGATAAGCTGACAAAGCCTCCATATTTGCCGATAAAGCTTGCAAAACCAAGGCTGGTGCTGGGTGGCGTGGCTCACCAATGCCAAGGCTGATAGGGGATAAGTTTGGTTTGGGGCTGACACCTGTAAACAAATGGCGTAAACGCTCAAAAGGGTAGGGCTGCAGTTGGGAAAGATGGGGGTTCATGGCTGATATTATCGGGGCCTATGTACAGCTACCTCGACCCCAGCAAAGCCGAAGAATTCGCCATGGACCAGGCTCAGATGCTGAATTTGGCGCAAACCTTCCAAGACAGCTTGAAAAAGGACCTTGTCTCACTGGATGCCGCCTTGGCCAGTCAAGACACTGAGCCGGTCCAGCGCTTGCTGCACTCGCTCAAAGGTTATGTCACTTTTTTGTGTGGCCCCGAACTCGGTCAGCAAATGATTCAACTCGAAGCCATGAGCCGAGCCAAGCATTTGGCTGAACTTTCCGTCGACATTGGCAAAGCCATTCCTCCTTTGCAAAATCTTTTGGCCGAAGTGGGTCAATGGATTGAAAAAGATTTAAAGCCTGCTACCTGATTTTTTATTCTTCAACGATTTAACCTTTTAAAAGGGCTTTAGGTGCGTCTTAATTCGATCAAGCTCTCCGGTTTCAAGTCTTTCGCTGATCCGACCAATTTTTTATTGCCTGGCCAATTGGTCGGGGTTGTAGGTCCCAATGGCTGCGGCAAGTCCAACATCATTGATGCGGTCCGTTGGGTGCTGGGTGAAAGCCGTGCCAGTGAGTTGCGTGGCGAGTCCATGCAGGATGTGATTTTCAATGGCACCACCAGCAGGAAACCCGCTAGCCGAGCCAGTGTTGAGCTGGTGTTTGACAATGCCACGCACCGCGCAGGTGGACAGTGGAACCAGTTTGCTGAAATCGCTGTCAAGCGAGTGCTGACACGAGACGGCACCAGCAGTTACTACATCAACAACCAGCCCGTGCGCCGCAGGGATGTGCAAGATGTGTTTTTAGGCACCGGTTTAGGCCCACGCGCTTACGCCATCATTGGGCAAGGCACCATCAGCCGCATCATCGAATCCAAGCCTGAAGAGTTGCGTTTGTTTTTGGAAGAGGCGGCCGGTGTTTCCAAATACAAAGAACGTCGCCGCGAAACCGAAAACCGCCTTGGTGACACCCGCGAAAACCTTACCCGTGTGGAAGATATTCTGCGTGAGTTGAACGCCAATTTGGAAAAGCTCGAACGCCAAGCCGAGGTGGCCCAGCGCTTTAAAGACCTGCAAAGCCAGTCCACCCTCAAGCAACACCAGCTGTGGTTCTTGAAACGTGCAGAAGCTGAGATCAGTCAAACCCAGTTGCAGCAACAAACCGAGCAAGCCAGCAATGCTTTAGAGGGCAAGACGGCAGACTTGCGCCATACCGAAAGTCAAATCGAAACGCTGCGTCAAGCCCATTACGATTCAGGCGAGCAAGTCAACCAAGCGCAAGGGCAGCTGTACCAAGCCACCGCCGAGGTGGGGCGTTTAGAAGCGGAAATTCGTTTCGTGGTGGAAGGGCGTCAACGGGCGCAAGAGCGTTTGCAACAAATTCAAACGCAAATGGGCCAATGGTCTGCACAAGCCGCGCAAGCCAGTGAGCAAACCCAAGCTTTGACCCTCGCGCAATCGCAGGCTCAAACCCTGCTTGAAAACACCCAGCTGCAACGACAGGCCTTGGCCGAACAACAACCTGCCAGCGAACAGCTCTGGCGAGACGCACTCAAAGCCTCGCAAGACCAAGCGGCCTTGGTGACCCAGGTGCAGCAGCAGATCCAGGTGCTGGCGGCTGAGCAACGTGGCTTGCAAGAGCAAATGCGCCAACTCGAACAACGGCAAAACCGCTTGCAAGTGGACCAACATGCGCTTGCAGCGCCCGACAGCAGCCATGTCCAGCGACTGGAGGCTCAGTTGGGCCAAGCGCAGCAATCTGCCAGCCAGTTGTCGCAAGATCTGCAAACCTTGGAAGCCCAAACCCCGGGCTTGGAAGAGGAGCGTAAAGCCGCTCAAACCAGCAGCAACCAGCAATCGGCCACTTTGGTTGAATTGCAAGCACGTCAACAAGCACTGACTGCGCTACAAGAAAAACTTCGTACCGACGAACGCTTGGTGCCTTGGCTGGCCAAACACGGTTTGCAAAACTTAAAGCCTTTGTGGAACCGTGTGCAGGTGACATCCGGTTGGGAGCAAGCCTTTGAAGCGGCATTGCGTGAACGATTGGCCGCGTTGGAGGTTGGCAAGCTCGACAGTGTTAAATCCTTTGCGTCTGATGTCCCTCTGGCAAAACTGAGTTTTTACAGCCCAGCGGTGGCCACCAATGCAGCCAAATCTTCCAATTTGTCACCGTTGTTGGATCAACTGAAAGTCGATGACGCAGCCCTCAAGAGCCTTTTGGCGGATTGGTTAACGGGCTGCTACACCGCTCCCAATTTAGATGCTGCCATGGCTTTGAGAGACAAGCTGCAAGCTGGGGAACATATTTTCATTCCCCAAGGTCATGCGGTCGGTTTGTACAGCGTTCATTTTTACGCCCAAGATTCTGAGCAAGCAGGCCTGCTTGCCAGAGCGCAGGAAATTGAAAACCTTGAAAAACAAATTCGTGCGCAGTCTTTGATTGCGCAAGAGGCCAAATTGCAACTCAGCCGCGCCGAGACTGCAGCTTCTCAAGCGGCCAGCCAAAGAACGCAACTGCGTCAACAATCCTCTGAGGCGCAAGCCAAGGTACATGCGCTGAATGTGGATGTGCTGCGTTTGCAACAGCAGGCTCAGCAGGTGAGTGAGCGCCAAGGGCAATTGGCGTCTGAACTCACTGAACTCCAAACCCAATCTGTTGCGCTTGAACACAAGCAGCAAGCTTCTCACGCCAAATTTGAAGAACTGGACTTGCAGTTGGCGCAAACCCAAGAGCGCCATGCCCAGTTGCAAGATGCCTCTTTGGCTAAAGAAAAAGAATTTCAAAGCTTGCGTGAATCGTTGCTGCAGATCGATAAGCAATGCCAAGAGGCCGAGTTCCAAGTTCGCAGCTTGAAAGCCCGTCAGCAAGAGTTGCAACGTACCCAAGACACGGCAGCTCAGCAAATTGAAACGCTCAACAACGAACAAAGCCGTCAACAAGAAGAGCTCAATGTATTGAGCGACACCACCGCTCGGGCAGGCTTACAAGACGCTTTGGCTTTGCAACTTGAACGCGAAACCTTGCTAGCCAGCAAACGCAATGAATACGATGACTTGACCAACCGTTTGCGCACCAGCAACGAAGAAAGACTCAAGATCGAGCATCAACTCGAGCCTTTGCGTCAACGCATTGTGGACACCCAACTCAAGGAGCAAGCCGCCCGACTGGGGTTTGAGCAGTACGACCAGTTGTTACAGGATGCGCAAACAGACCTAGAGGCGGTTGCTGCCAGCATCGAGCATGAATCTGTCAAGTTGGCGGGTTTGTCCCATGAGATTGACCATCTTCAACGTGAGACGCAATCCTTGGGCGCTGTGAATTTGGCTGCTTTGGAAGAGCTGGGTACCGCTCGTGAGCGCAAAACATTCCTTGACGCCCAATCCGCCGATTTGAACGAAGCCATCACCACACTGGAAGACGCGATACGCAAAATCGATGGAGAAACGCGACAACTTTTGGGCGATACCTTCGAGACGGTGAACCAGCACTTTGGCCGCATGTTCCCCGAACTGTTTGGCGGTGGAACGGCCAAACTGGTCATCACGGGCGACGAGATTTTGGATTCGGGTGTTCAAGTCATGGCGCAGCCGCCTGGCAAGAAGAACCAAACCATCTATTTGCTGTCGGGGGGCGAAAAAGCGCTGACCGCCATTGCCTTGGTGTTTGCGATTTTTCAACTCAACCCAGCGCCTTTTTGTTTGCTTGACGAGGTGGACGCACCCTTGGATGACGCCAACACCGACCGTTACGCCAAACTGGTGACACGCATGTCGGGTGAAACCCAGTTTCTCTATATCTCACACAACAAAATTGCTATGGAAATGGCTGAGCAACTCATTGGCGTGACCATGCAAGAGCAGGGTGTTTCGCGTATTGTTGCCGTCGATATGGAGTCGGCAGTCAACTTGGTTGAACCTGCGGCAAACGTATGAGCAGTCTGCAAATTTGGCTGGCCATGGTGGGCGGCGTGATTTTGGTGGTCTTGGTGGCCTACAACGCTTGGACGTCCAGGCAAAACCAGCCCAAACAAGCCGAGCCTTTGATCACCCCAGAAGAACTTGATGCATTGACCCAAAGCGAAACGTCCATTGATGGCTTGCCACCATTGTCAAGCGACGCACTTGGCGCTTATTCGCAAATGGCCCATGAGTTTCCTCAGCCCAACCCACGCGGGCAGCTTGACCCCTTGATTGATGTGATGGCCAGCATGGAACTTGAGACGCCTGTGTCAGGCGAGGCTGCTTTGGCCGCTTTGCCACCAGTGCGCCGCGTGGGCAGCAAACTCTTTATCGTGGAAGGTTTAAACGCTGACACTGGCGAGTGGGAAAACCTGCAAGCCGGTTTGTTTTACAGCGCTTTCCAAGCGGGCATTCAGGTGGCTAACCGCCAAGGTCCCCTCAACGACATTGAGTTTTCCGAGTTTGTGGTGAAAGCGCAAACTTATGCGGATGCTTTTGGTGTCACCCCCGAGTTGCCCGACATGAGCGAGGCCATTGCCCATGCGCGTGAGTTGGACCAATTTGCAGCTTCCCACGATGCCCAACTCAGCTTCACCATTGCTTCACGCAAAACCGCTTGGAGCCCAGGCTATGTACAGCAACAGGCCGCGCGTATTGGCTTTGTGCCTGGCGT
>CAMCWS010000095.1 GCA_945882755.1 Bordetella parapertussis
CGAAACCATTGTGCTGAGTGGCTTTGATTCAGAGCTGGTCAACAGCAACCAAAACGACCCCTTGGTGAAGTTGCCCGGTTCACGCACAGGCGCCAAAGACCGCACCACCACGGTGGTGCTCATCACCCCCCGTCTATCAGACCAGTAAGACCATGATTCACTCTGCAACAGGCGTTCAGTTTGACCAACACCATTTTGTGTTGGGCATGGAGTGGCGTCTGCTACCACCCGCCGAAAAAATTGTTCGTCACACCATCGACCAACTGCGCAAAGAGGGCATGAGGTGGTATGCCGCCAGCACGCTGCAAGACATCGTGGGCATTTGCGACACCATTCCCAATTCGCGCCAAACCATGCACTCAGCCGCTTTGCATTTGGCGACACAGTGGAGCAATGGTGGCCTAGAGTTATTTGTGTTTGGGGTTCCCCAGCAGCGTGTCGCGGTGGTGGCTTTGAACGACCGTCGCCCTATTCCAGGCTATGACTTTGTGGGCACGATGTCAGAAGCCCGTGCCTTGATTGATGAATTTGAATCGATTCAGCGCGGACAAACCATTCGCCGTGTAGGTGACCTTGGCCTGTTGGCGGATGAAGAAAAGCTCAGCGCTCACACAGTGTTTGACGAGCCAAGTTCATCGTCTAGGCTGCGCAAAATCGATACCCAACAGTGGCTACCCTATGCTTTGGCTGCAGCGCTGCTGGTGTGTGGCTTAGGCGGCGCTTACTATGTATTGGCCGGCCAACCCAGCCAGGAAATACTGGACAGCCAACCGCCGCCAGACCCCAACTGGTCCTATAACCAACAAGTTAATCAGCATTTAGAAAAGCTGGATGCACAAGGCCAAGCCCAGTACACCGCATGGACGCGTTTACTCAGCCAGTTACCGCTCACCCACCAAGGCTGGGTGCTTAGCCAAGTCGAATGCCAAACCGGAAATTGCAGCGCAAACTGGAAACGTCAATTCGGCAGCGTGGATGACTTTTACACACGCTCCCCCCTACAAACCACCAATATCCAAACGCTTGAAACTGAAAAAGACTTGCTAGCGCAGCAGCTGCAAACCCGTTTTGACACACCCGCACTGGCTGCGGGTGCCACTTATAAAAACGCTGCCGACTTACCAGCGAACCAACAAGGTTCGCGACGTATCGCTTCCTGGCTGCAAGACCTGAGCTTGATTGGCGCAGAAAAAGTACAGCTTGAAAACGCCCAAATTTGGATGGGCCCAGCAGATGCTTCCATGCTGAAAAGCCCCGTCTACAAAGGCACATGGTCTGTCGAGTTACCCCTTGGCTTGGCCACCGACCTAGAGGTTCCGCCATTTGCCACGGTCACCAGCTTGAAAGCCAGTACAGACAAGCACTACCAACTCTCAGGAGACTACTATGTTCGCGCCAACTAACCTTAAAAGTGTCTGGATACTGGCCTGCTTGCTGACGGCGTTCAATACGCATGCCCAAACTGCCTCGTCCAAAACCCTGGGTGACCTGATTGATCAGGCCAAGCGTAACAAGTCACTGGGCTCTGGCGCGGACACCACGGTTGCATCCGGTGGCAGTACAAAAAAATCTAAATCAGCTAACAAAACCAACACCGACATGGGGTCACAGCCCATGTTGTGGTCGCTCAGTGGTACGAACAACCAGTTGGTTGCAGAAATCATTTACAAAGAAACGGTTTACACATTGCGCCTGCACGATGGCGAAAAACAGGTGGGCCCATGGCTGGTAGAACGCTACGGCACCAACGGTTTGTATGTCACACCCGCAGCGCAACCGCCTAAAAACAGCAAACGCACCAGCGTATTTTTGCCCGCACCTGCACCTGGTGGTTCACTGGAAAAATACGCAGCCGTGTTACCAGCGCCCTTGGTCAAAATGGGCGGCTTAGATGGCGGTAGCGATGGTTTCTTCGGCATGATGGGTCAAAACATTGGCGGCGTCATGCCAGCGCAAATACTGGGGGCGGCCAACGCAGGCCTGCCCACCAATGCCCCTTCCAACAACATGCCAGGAGCGATGCCTCCTACAGGCAAGACACCATGAACATCTTGTCTGCTTCGACTCGCCCTCGTACTGGCACACAGTCAAGTGTGCAAGAGGTGGCATTCAAGCGCGACCATATCGACGACTACCTACAGGTACCTGCGTTCAAACACGTGTTGTCGCATGGGGACAGGCCCATGCTCGCCTTGCCTGCAGCGCTACACAACAGCATGATCGTGTTGGGTGTGGAGTCCAAGCAATTTTTTGTGCTGTGCCTAGAGCAGGAATTTCGCAGCAATGAATGGTTCAACCTGATCGAGCAAGGCAAGCGCATGAACATGGTGTTTGCAGGTGCCTACACCTGCTCACCCGATATTTTGCAAACCTTGCTGCAAGAACATGTGCTGGAAAAAACCGCGACCCAGGCGCAAAAAGCGCTGGAACATGAACGCGAGACCATCTCCAAAATCATTCAAGACTCAGCACCGCTGGGCTGGCTGAATGGCATCGTGGCGCATTGTTTGCAACTGGGCAGCAGCGACATCCATTTCGAGGTGCGTGGCGACGTGACGTTGCTGCGTGTGCGACGTGATGGCTTGATGCGCTTGGTCAAACACCTGCCTTCACGCATGGTTATCAGTGGTTTGTCAGCAGGTTATACGGTGTTGGCGCAAGAGGGGTCTAGCTCCGAGGTGGCCTTTAATGCAGGCCTGCCCCAATCGGCCATGATTCCCATGGACGTGCATGGGCAAAAACTGCAACTGCGCTACCAAAGTCACCCCAGCGTCAGCGGCTTTGATGCCACCATTCGCATCTTGCGTACCGGCAAAGTCAGCCATGACGATTTGCCCAAAATTGACAAGCTGGGCTATACGCCTTGGCAAGTTGAGCAACTGCGCGAAACCACCCAATCGGCTTGGGGCGGTGTGTTCATTGCAGGTATCACGGGTTCGGGCAAAACCACCACTTTGTCGGCATTACTGTCGATGTTGGCCTCGCAAGGTCAGCGAAAAATCATCTCTATTGAAGACCCTGTGGAATACATCGTGCCGGGGGTTTCGCATTTCTCTATACAACGCCAAGCCAAAGACAGCACTCATAACCCCTTTGAGTCGGCCATTATGTCGTTTTTGCGCATGGATCCGGATGTGGGCATGTTTGGCGAAATTCGCGACCGCCTTTCGGCGCAAATGGCTCATTCGGCGATTCAAACCGGTCACAAATTGCTGACCACGGTACACGCCACCTCGGCTTTGGGCATCGTGGCCCGACTGACATCACAAAACATTGGTTTGCTGCGAGAAGATGTATGCAACGCCGAATTTTTATCCATGTTGGCCTACCAAGTGCTGATGCCCTTGAATTGCCCGCATTGCAAAGTACGCGCCATCTCGGTGTTGCCTGTGCAAACATTGGTGGACTACGAAAAATATTTTGGGCTTGATGTTGCCATGCTGCGCTGCGCCAGCGATGCCGGCTGCTCGCACTGTCAAGTACCTGGCTTGGAAGCCATTTCAAACTCCCATGCGGGTGTTAAAGGGGTGAAGGTGTGTGCCGAGGTTTTAGCTTTGGACAACACCTTGCTTCAATTGCTTCACCAAGGTGATGACTTAGGTGCTCGCAACCACTGGCTGGGCTTGCGTCAATCAGGCTTCGACAACGAGGACATGGTCGGCAAAGAGGCGTGGGGCCATGCTCTGTATGACATGTCGCAAGGTCGCATAGACCCCTTTCATTTTGAACGCACCTTTGGTTCACCCGCAGTGATTGCGCGTACACGTCAGCTCAAACCCATGGTGGGTGGCGCATGAAAGATGTGTTGACCGCCATTCCGGTGTGGTTTGCCAAACGAGAGTTGCACCAACGTCGTGCCGACTTTTATTACGACTTGGCCTCTACCTTGAAAGACCGGGTTTCTTTGTTCACCACGCTGCGCAAGTTGGAGTCACGTGCCCAACAGCGCACCCCTTTGAGTGCTCCCATGTACATGGCCATGCTCAAAGGTTTGGAAAGCGGGTCTTTGGCTTCGGCTTTGCATGGCGTTGCCTCTGCCACCGAACTGACCATGATTGATGCCACCCAAGCGGCAGGCGACTCGGCCATGGCCGATGGTTTGCTGTTTTTGTCTGAGACCGTGAACAAAACGGATGCCATGGTGGCCACCATGCGCAAAGCAGTCACATATCCCATCATGTTGCTGCTGATGTTTGCATCTTTGCTGGTGGGGTTTTCGCTGAACGCGGTGCCCATCTTGACGCAAATTTCGCCGCCCAGCCAATGGCCTGCCATGGGCAAAGCTTTGTATGCGGTTTCAGAGTTCATTGCGCATTTCGGCATTTGGATGGGAATAGGCATTGTGGGTTTTTTTGTGACTTTGTTTTATTTTTTACCGCGCTGGACAGGTCAACTGCGCAAACACGCTGACAAATGGTTGCCCTTTAGCTTGTACCGCGACTATGCCAGCTCGATGATGATGATTTCCTTGGCAGCGCTGATGCGCTCGGGTATTTCACTGCGGTCGTCGCTTGAGCGCACATACAAAAACAGCTCGCCTTGGGGCAAATGGCATATACGCCAAGTGCTTATCAATCTTTCTAAGTCCAGTGACGGCACGTTTGGCAAAGCCTTCACCACGGGCTTGTTTGACATCGAAATGGAAGACCGTATCCAAGACGCCTCTGAACGTAGCAATCCCATAGCAGCCTTTATCCATTTGGGTGTGGGCTCTATCGATCGCATGATTTTGCGCATCGACAAACGCGCCAAACAACTCAACACCCTATTGATGGTGATTTGCGGCACCTTGCTGGCAGCCATGATGCTGGCCTTTTTCTCAACCACCATGTCTTTGCAATCAGGCATTCGCAACACACCCACAGGAGTCATGAAATGAAACTTTTTCCTTCCAAACATTCTCAATCAGGTTTCAGCTTGCTGGAAATCAGCTTGGCAGCCGCTTTGGCCGCCATGCTGTCCATTGGCTATTTGTACAACCAAAACCGTGACCAAGCTCTGAACACCGCCAAAGCGCAAGCAGGGTATTACTTGCTGGTGAACGACGCCGTTGGGAAATACATGCTCACCTTCTATGACGACCTAAGCAGCATTCCAGCAAGTTGCTCCACCGTTCTTTTAACGGCTGGCGATGCACCCGCCGCCAGCAGTGCCAGCTGCCAGTTTTCAACTGGCACCAAAATCGGCAGTGCAGGGCCTGTCAATGCGATGCAGCCCACAGTAGCAGAATTGAAAAAACTCAATATGCTGGAAAGCAGTTTCAACGGTGGCTTTTTATGGTCCACCGCGTTGGTGGTCAAGCAACCTGACGGCTCCACACCCAACACTTACGGCACACGCATTCAACGTTGGTGTGACGGCCAGCTTATGACCGGACTGGGAAGCACCTGCGCTACCAAGCCACAGTACAAAAGCATCACCTTCAACACACAACCGTTTGTGGCCGACAGCAACAGCAGCCTTTTCAGTTTGTCACGCTTTGAGAAAATGGACACCGCCATCGCAGCCATGGGCTCTGATGGCTTGATGTCTTTAGAGCCATCGCTGGACACTGAAGCCAAAGGCAAGCTTTACGGCGTGGGCAAGCAAATTTCCTTGGACAACCCTATTGTTTACAAGACGCCCAGCGTCACTGCCACCGACAAGAGAGGCGTAGAAGGCATTTTGGCGGTCAATAACTCGGCTGAAGTGCGCTGTACCGCAAAGTAAGCGGCGAGCATGAGCCCTCATTTGGCTTTGATGCGTTTGATGCAGTTTCTGGCGGTGTGTGCTTTGCCTTTGCTGACCTTGGGCCACGCACATGCCACGGGGTGCCCCCATACAGCTGATATTTTTCTTGACAGCAAAACCAAGCCGCCCAACCCCAACGACCCAGCCGTCGACAACACAAGATTGCTGGAGTTGATCCCTGGTCAAACCGTCAGCATCACAGGAAAAATGAAATTCAGAATCAATGTGCTGACGGCGGCAGCTGGGGATTCTTGCTTGCTCAGCTTTGGCTCACCAGGCACCTCCAGAAGTATTGGTGGCGGTTTGACCTTGACCTGGGGAACCATGTCTTGGGTCAACCCGTATGGAGGCTACTCCAATTCTTGGCCTACCATAAATTCAGCACCTTGTGGCGTAGGTGTGACCTACCTTGACTATGGCCGTAGCTCTTACAAATGGGGCGGGGCCTATGACTACACAAATGCTTGGGGCTGGGAGACGTGGAATTGCAGCATAGACACGCCCTTTGTCCCCTTCACGATCACAGGCACTTACAAGGGAGGCGCATTCTCACTTAAACCTGTCACGCAACGCACGGGTTCTGCTCACTCTCCCATGATTGTTTCAAATGGCTGGTATTCCATTGCAACTGGCGAATCTTCACGGGGCTTTAACCGCTGGGACAGCTTTGTGGGCAATATCAGCGGCACACCGCCGCTCGTCATCAAAGAGTCGCCTTGTCGCATTGTGAATAAACGCAGCATCACAAAATAAAAATTGTCTTAGATCATCTCCAAGGCCATGGCGGTGCCTTCGCCGCCACCGATACACAAGGTGGCCAAGCCTTTTTTGAGGCCCTTGGCTTTCAATGAATGCAACAAGGTGACGATGATGCGGGCACCCGACGCGCCAATGGGGTGACCCAAGGCACAAGCGCCGCCGTTGATGTTGACGATCTCGTGGGGGACTTTCAATTCATGCATCAACGCCATGGGGACCACAGCAAAGGCTTCGTTGACTTCCCATAAATCGACATCGCTCACCTTCCAACCCGCACGAGCCAAAGCTTGCTGGGTGGCGCCCACGGGCGCAGTGGTGAACCACTCGGGGGCTTGTGCAAAGGTAGCGTGGCT
>CAMCWS010000096.1 GCA_945882755.1 Bordetella parapertussis
CTCACAACCCATTGACCTTAAAGGAGATTTCCATGGACAACGTCAAAAGCATCGCCGCTGCCGGCGAAAAGGCCAAAGCACTGCAAGCCGCCTTGGCCCAAATCGAAAAGCAGTTTGGCAAGGGCACCATCATGCGTTTGGGCGAGGGCGAGGCCATCGCGGACATCCAAGTGGTGTCTACCGGCTCACTCGGTTTGGACGTCGCTTTAGGCGTGGGCGGCCTGCCACGCGGCCGTGTCATTGAAATTTACGGCCCAGAGTCTTCCGGCAAAACCACCCTCACTTTGCAAGTTATCGCAGAAATGCAAAAAATGGCAGGCACCTGTGCTTTTGTCGACGCCGAGCACGCTTTGGACGTTCAGTACGCGCAAAAACTGGGCGTCAATCTGCAAGAACTGCTCATCAGCCAGCCCGACACCGGCGAGCAGGCCTTGGAAATTGTCGACAGCTTGGTGCGCTCCGGTGCGGTCGACCTGATCGTTATCGACTCGGTGGCGGCGCTCACCCCCAAGGCCGAGCTGGAAGGCGAAATGGGTGACTCACTTCCCGGTTTGCAAGCCCGTCTCATGAGCCAAGCCTTGCGCAAGCTCACCGCCCACATCAAGAAAACCAACTGCACCGTCATCTTCATTAACCAAATTCGCATGAAGATCGGCGTCATGTTCGGCTCGCCCGAAACAACCACCGGCGGTAATGCGCTCAAGTTCTACGCCTCTGTGCGCTTGGACATTCGCCGCACCGGCACCATCAAAAAGGGCGAAGAGTCCATCGGCAACGAAACCAAAGTCAAGGTCGTCAAAAACAAAGTGGCACCCCCGTTTAAAACCGCCGAGTTCGACATTTTGTTTGGCGAGGGCATCAGCCGCCACGGTGAAATCATCGACATGGGCGTCGCCGCCAAAATCGTCGACAAGTCCGGCGCTTGGTATGCCTACCAAGGCGAAAAAATCGGCCAAGGCCGCGACAACTCACGCGAGTTTTTGCGCGAGAACCCCGAATTGGCTATCGAGATCGAAAACAAAGTGCGTGAATCCTTGGGCATCCCATTGTTGCCCGCTGATGCCGAAGAACCCAAGTTGCAAGCGGTCAAGTGAGCGCCGTTGTGGTGAATTGGCCGTTCAAGGTGATTCAAGGTGGCGCGACGGTCAACCCGCCAACGGTGAAGGCCAAAGCCGTCAGCCTGTTGGCCCAGCGTGAGTACTCGCGCCAAGAGCTAAGCGACAAGCTCAAAGCGGAAGACGCCAGACCAGAAGAAGTCGAGCAGGCCTTGGCGCAGTTGGCGGCCAAAGGCTTGGTCGATGACACGCGGGTGGTGGAAACCTTGGTCAACCGACGCGCTGGCAAGCTTGGCGCATCAAGGCTTCGCCAAGAGTTGCAGGCCAAAGGCGTCAGCGCCGAATTGGTGGCCGAAACCATGGCGGACCTCAAGGGCACTGAGTTGGCAAGGGCGCGGAGCGTATGGGAAAAGAAATTCGGTCAACTTGCCTCCTCCGCCTCAGATCGCAACAAGCAAGCCCGTTTTTTGGCCAGCCGCGGTTTTTCGGGGGATGTGGTGCGGCAAGTCGTCTCTGGTTTGTCAGAAGACTAAAGCAATTTTGAGCTCGTCATTGCGAGCGAAGCGAAGCAATCACATGCCAGAGCGAGGAGCTAAGCAATTCCCCGTCATTGCGAGGAGCGTAGCGACGAAGCAAACTAACGAAGTAGGACATTGGAGATTTTTCTTGTTTCGCAGCGCGTGAGGCGAGGCCGAGCCTGCGGGGCCCGCCAGTGGATTGCTTCGCTTCGCTCGCAATGACAACTTTGCGCAATGTCGGAGATTGCTTCGGGGCTATGCCCCTCGCAATGACGACACCATGCAATGACGACACCACGCAATGAAGGCTAAACGCCGAGCATCAAGCGCAGGTTTTGCACTGCAGCGCCGCTGGCACCTTTGCCCAAGTTGTCCAAGCGTGCCATCAGCACCGCATGGCCGTGGGTTTCGTTGGCAAACACCCGCAACTCCATCAGGTTACTGTCATTCAAAGCGGTGGCGTCCAGCTTCAAGTCCTCGGTGGGCGGCAAGACTTTGACACAGGGGTTGCTGGGGTCGTTGGTTTGGGCGTAGTGGGCTGCCAGCGCATCGTGCAAATCGCTGGCCGTTACGCGTCCAGGTAATGCGGACAAATGCAGCGGCATTTGCACAATCATGCCCTGCTTGAAATTGCCAACACTGGGCACAAACAAGGGCCGACACGTCAGGCCGGTGCAATGCATGATTTCAGGAATATGTTTGTGCGACAAACCCAGCGCATAGGCTTCAAACAAAGGGGCCGTGCCGGCCTCATAAGCTTCAATCATGCCGCGCCCACCGCCTGAATAACCGCTGACCGAGGGCAGGCTCAGTGCAAAGTCGCGGGGCAGCAAACCGGCGTCCACCAAAGGGCGAATCAATGCAATCGCGCCTGTGGCGTAGCAACCCGGGTTGGCCACGCGCTTGGCTTGGCGCACCTTGTCGGCCTGTCCAAGCGCCAACTCAGGGAAACCATAAACCCAATCGGGGTGGGTGCGGTGTGCGGTGGAGGCGTCAATGATGCGCGGTTGATGGCCAGCCATGGCATCCACCATGGCCACAGTTTCAAGCGCGGCATCGTCGTGCAAACACAAAATAACCACATCCACATCGGCCAGCAAGGCGCGTTTGGCTTCGGGGTTTTTGCGCTCGGCTGGGTTAATGCTGACCAGCTTGATCTGTGGCAACAAGGCCAAGCGCTCGCGAATTTGCAGACCAGTGGTGCCCGCCTCGCCGTCAATAAAAACCTGAGCCATGGTGAGAAATCTTTCGCAAAGAAACAAAGGTGACAGTTGTGGCTGTAAGCCCCGCGTCAAAGACGCATCAAGTCATTCTTGGTGCAATGCAACATGATACATTCCGTGGCAATCCCGCTCTGTATCGGGTGTGAACACAGAACACTTAGGCCAGTTTTAGTGGCTGACCCTAGAAAGCGAGTCCCATGAAAATCCATGAATACCAAGGCAAGGACATCTTGCGCCAATTCGGTGTGCCGGTTCCTCGCGGCATTGCCGCCTTCACTGTTCAAGAGGCGGTCGAAGCCGCCCAAAAACTTGGCGGCCCCGTGTGGGTGGTGAAAGCCCAAATACACGCGGGTGGTCGCGGCAAGGGCGGCGGCGTGAAAGTGGCGAAAAGCATTGATGACGTCAAGCGCTTGGCCAGTGAGATTTTGGGCATGCAGCTCAAAACCCACCAAACTGGCCCCGAAGGGCAAAAAGTGCGTCGCCTCTATATTGAAGACGGCGCTGACATCCAAAAAGAATATTACGTGTCGGTGGTCACCGACCGCGCCACGCAAAAGATCGCGTTCATCGCTTCCAGCGAAGGCGGCATGGACATCGAGGAAGTGGCGCACAGCACACCCGAGAAAATCATCACCGAGTTCATTGATCCGCTGACCGGATTGCAAGACGCACAAGCCACCAAGATTGCCAATGCGATCGGCCTGCCCGCCGACTCCACCGCACAAGCGGTCGATGTGTTCCAAAAGCTCTACCAGTGCTACATGGACACCGACGCATCGTTGGTGGAAATCAACCCACTGAACCGCGACAGCAAGGGCAACATCATCGCCTTGGACGCCAAGTTCAACTTTGACGCCAACGCCTTGTTCCGCCACCCAGAGATCGTCGCCTACCGCGACTTGGACGAAGAAGACCCCGCAGAAGTGGAAGCTTCCAAGTTCGACTTGGCCTACATCTCCTTGGACGGCAATATTGGTTGCTTGGTCAATGGCGCTGGTTTGGCCATGGCGACTATGGACACCATCAAGCTGTTTGGCGCAGAGCCCGCCAACTTCCTCGATGTGGGCGGCGGCGCCACCCCCGAGAAGGTCACCGAAGCTTTCAAGATCATGCTCAAGAACCCCAAGGTCAAAGCGATTTTGGTCAACATCTTTGGCGGCATCATGAAGTGCGACACCATCGCCCACGGCGTGATCACCGCTTGCAAAGCGGTCAACCTCTCCGTGCCACTGGTGGTGCGCATGAAGGGCACCAACGAAGACCTGGGCAAGAAGATGCTGGCCGAGTCGGGCCTTCCCATCATCAGCGCCGACACCATGGCCGAGGCCGCGCAAAAAGTCGTTGCCGCATTGAAAGCTTGAATCATGTCCATCTACATCAATAAAGACACCAAGGTCATCACCCAAGGCATCACCGGCAAAACCGGTCAGTTCCACACCGAAAAGTGCCAGGAATACGCCAACGGCAAAAACTGTTTCGTCGCGGGTGTGAACCCTAAGAAGGCCGGCGAGTCCATCTTCAACATCCCCATTTATGCTTCCGTCAAAGAAGCGGCCAAGCAAACCGGCGCAACGGTTTCCGTGATTTATGTGCCGCCCGCCGGTGCCGCCGAAGCAATTTGGGAAGCCGTGGAAGCCGACCTGGATTTGGCGATTTGCATCACCGAGGGCATCCCCGTGCGTGACATGCTGATGGTGCGCAACAAAATGAAGGCCAAAGAAGCGGCGGGTGGTAAACGCACCTTGCTGCTGGGCCCCAACTGCCCGGGCCTCATCACCCCCGATGAAATCAAGATCGGCATCATGCCCGGCCACATCCACCGCAAGGGCCGCATTGGCGTGGTCTCACGCTCAGGCACGCTGACCTATGAAGCCGTGGCGCAACTCACCGAAATCGGCTTGGGCCAGTCCAGCGCGGTGGGCATTGGCGGCGACCCGATCAATGGCTTGAAACATATCGACGTGATGCGTGCTTTCAACGACGACCCCGACACCGACGCCGTCATCATGATCGGCGAAATCGGCGGACCGGACGAAGCCGAAGCGGCACGTTGGTGCAAAGCCAACATGAAAAAACCCATCGTCGGCTTCATCGCCGGTGTGACCGCACCTGCGGGCAAGCGCATGGGCCACGCCGGCGCCTTGATCAGCGGCGGCGCTGACACGGCCGAAGCCAAGCTGGCGGTGATGGAAGAGTGCGGTTTCAAAATTACGCGCAACCCGTCTGAAATGGGCAAACTTCTGAAGGCAATGCTCTAAATGGAATTGTTTCAAGACCCCGCTTTTTGGTTGGCGGTCGGCCAAATCATCCTGATTGACATTTTGCTGGGTGGCGACAACGCCATCGTCATCGCCTTGGCTTGCCGAGGTTTGCCCGAGCACCAACGCCGCCAAGGTATTTTTTGGGGCACCACGGGTGCGATTGTGATTCGCGTCGCCTTGATTGGCGTGGCACTCACGCTCTTGGGCATTCCGTTTTTAAAGCTGTTGGGCGCTGTATTGCTGCTGTGGATTGGCGTGAAACTTCTCACCGAAGACGATGGCGACCACGAGGTGGACGCCAGCGAAAAACTCTGGGGCGCCATCAAAACCATTGTGCTCGCCGATTTGGTGATGAGTGTCGACAACGTCATTGGTGTCACCGCGGCCGCAGAGGCGGGTGGCGGCGACCACAAAATGGCCTTGGTGGTGTTTGGCCTTTTAGTCAGCATTCCTATAGTGGTCTGGGGCAGTACCTTTGTCATCCGCTTGATGGATCGGTTTCCATGGGTCATTACCGTTGGCGGCATGCTCATGGGTTGGATTGCTGGCACCATGGCAGTCACCGATCCAGGTTTGCTTGAATACCTTCCAGCCATGCTAAACGAGGCAGGCAAGGTGTTTCCCGCTATTTATTACGGCACAGGTGTATTGGGCGCCTTAAGCGTGGTGGTGTTTGCAAAGTGGGTACATTTTCGCCGATCCAAGCAAGAGATGAAGCGCGAACTCCCACCCTGAGCCTTCAAGTCAGGGTGGGTTAAAGCGGCACTTGTTTTTTTTGAAGGTGCCACTTCTTGCCCGCATGAAAGCGGGTTGCACAATGGGCGCACCACACCACCCCAAGGAGCTTTGATGCAACCCAACCCCAAATCGTCACAAACAGGTTTCACCCTCATAGAGCTGATGGTGGTGATTGCCATCATCGGCATCTTGGCATCTTTTGCGGTTCCTGCTTACCAGGACTACAGCGTTCGGGCTCGCGTCAGCGAAGGCCTGTCTTTGGCGGGTGTCGCCAAAAACCAAGTGTTGGATGTGCTGAGCTCTGGTGCTGCCTCCGAGCAAGGCTATGCGGCTGGCTACACCTCGCCCGCTGCCACCGCGAACCTTTCCAGCCTCAGCATCGCCCCCCAAACAGGTGTCATTACCATCACCACCAGCAAAGCGGCGGGGAATGGGAGTTTGCTGTTGGTGCCGTTTACCGGCTCTGCTGCCGCCGCCACAGCTTTGCCTGATGCGACCACAGACTACACCGCCCCCGAGCAAGGCGCAGTCGCATGGAAGTGCTTGACCAAAGGAGCGACCATACCCAGCGGTTTGACGGTTGCCAGTGCGCCCACTTTAGAGGCCAAGTACGCGCCAGCGGAGTGTCGCTAGTTGGCTTAAGAGTTATACTGAAATATAACTTTCAAGTTGCCAGGAGGCTGTATGCACACCACGAATTTACGCAAAGTAGGCGGCTCGGTGATGATGGCGCTCCCGCCTGCTTTATTGGATGTACTTCAACTCAAGGTAGGCGCTACCGTTGGAATTGCTGTCGCCGATGGCCGCTTGGTCATCGATCCCCAACCTAAACCACAGTACACACTGGAAGCCTTGTTGGCAGAGTCCGACTTCACACAAGACCAAACCAGCCAAGAACGTGAGTGGGTTGATGCGCCGCCGGTCGGCCGAGAGCTGATATGAACCGAGGCGATATCTATTTGGTATCGCTAGAGCCTACGCTAGGTCGGGAGCAGCAGGGTAGTCGACCCGTGTTGATTGTTTCGCCAACGGCTTTTAAC
>CAMCWS010000097.1 GCA_945882755.1 Bordetella parapertussis
AGGAAAATCGCGGCGTAAAGGAATCAGGTGTTGGTCGATGAACACCGCCTCGCGATCGAACAAATCAATGTTGGAATCAGTGACCTCGCCGTGTATCAGTAAAGGCATGCCTACACGCTGCATGGCTTCCAATGCTTTGTAAGTGTGGACTATGGATGTCACACCTGAATCGCTGTTGGTGGTTGCACCGGCTGGGTACAACTTCACTGCCACCACACCAGCCGCGTGGGCCGCTTCAATTTCACTTGCAGCGGTGTTGTCGGTGAGGTAGAGCGTCATCAAGGGCTGAAACGACGTGCCTATGGGCAACGCTTTGACGATGCGTTCACGGTACTCCAATGCGAGTGCGGTGGTGGTGACGGGGGGCTTGAGATTGGGCATGACCACTGCACGGGCAAATTGCGCAGCGGTGTGGGCCAACACATGGGACAAGACATCGCCATCGCGAAGATGCACATGCCAGTCGTCGGGGCGGGTGAGGGTCAAGGTGTTTTGATGCATAAAGCGATTGTCTAACAGACACGCCCATGAAAAAACCCGCTGCCTTGTGAGCAGCGGGTTTTAGTTCTTCATCCTTCAGCAGGCACATAAGCCTGCGTGGGGATTAGAAGCTGTGGTGAACACCAAGACCGAAGCCTTTGACTTTGGTCACTACATTGGCAATAGTAGTTGATGTGCTGTTGTTAGCATGGAAATAAGCGATTGTGCGCTTGCTCAAGGCGTAGTTAGCGCCGTATTGCATGCCTTTGAGCTTGGTGTCACCAGCTAAAGCATTAGCCGTGCCACTTGATTGTGTAGCCATCAAAGTTGCTGCACCCATGGGAATAGCAATACCGTACATAGTTGTTTTCACGCCTGCACCTGAGTTCATGATTTTTGCATCACCGTACGATACTTTAGCCATGCCCAAATCGTAACTAAGCGTCATAGTGGTCAGCTTTGTTTTGCTGCCAGCAGCAGCATCCACACCGGCAACGGCTGTAACGGCTGCAACGCTTCCATATGCAGCAACGGCGTCAACAGACGCAATAGCGGCAATGTCTTGGCCTGTGATTGAGTCAGAGGTGTAGCCAGCGGTCAAAGGACCAGATGCATAGACAAAACCATAACCTAGACTATCACCAGTTTTTTCACCACTGCCATCAGTTGTGTCTGTACCAGCAAACACTTTGGTGACAACAGCTCTCAATCCTGGAGCAAATGTGGGCAATTCATATTGGATAGCTTGGTCTTGGCGGAGGGGGTTATCGGCACCAGCACCGTTACCTACCAGAATGTTGCTTACGTACAAAGCACCAGTACCGCCAGTGGCGCCAAAGGGGTCAGCGTTGAGCATGTTAAAGAATGCGGCGGAATATTGTTTACCAATACGCACAGCACCGAAATTGCCGCTTAAACCAACATAAGCTTGGCGGGTAATTTCTGAGGTGTTTGTTTCTGTGTTAACACCCATTTCATGCAGGAAAGAAGCTTTCAAGCCGCCGCCAAGGTCTTCTTCGCCTTTAACGCCGATTGCGCTTGAGCCCATTTGGTAAGAGGACATTCCTACCGTGCTTTTGGTTTGTGCTGAATCAACAGTAGTTGTGCTTTTTGTGTAAGCCTGATCGATATTGCCATAGATGGTGGCATTGGCCATTGCGCCAGTAACGGCGGCCATTGCTGCGACTGCAACGAGGGTTTTTTTCATTTCAATTTTCTCCAAGGGTTAAACAAAGGGCTCCGGTTCGTAGAAATGTTTGCACACTTGCTGCCGGAACCCCGGGCCAACCTCCATTTTTAGGAAGCTGTAGTTATTTGAGCAGAGGCTGGGAGGTGAAGCAAAGGCTTTCCAACATGTCAGGGACATTACGTTGCCTTGAGACAACATGGCTTGTACTTCTATGGTGTTACTAAATAATAAAAATAATTAAATCAATTTATACATCAAGAAATTTGAATTATTTAGAGGTATATGGCTTGAGGAATGTTTAATACCGTTGCAGTTGCAAATCAGATGCCATTGCAGTTGCACCCAGGCTTCAATTTTTGCAATCACTGAGGGTGCTGCACAAAGCAAAACCCCCGCAGGTTTGTGGCCTGCGGGGGTTTGCGATGAAAGAAATGAAGTTCTTAAATCAGCGCACTCAATCAGAAGTTGAATTGTGAACGCACAGAAATGACACGCTCTTTGTCAGTAGCGCCACCGGTGTAAGCACCTGATGTGGAAGTGTTTGTATCAAGCATAACGATGTTGTGACCGAATTTGGTCTCTGCGTAGTTAAACATGACGCGAGCATTGGAATTCAAAATCCAGTTCAAAGCATAGGTGTTGGTACGAGCGGTTTCGGAGTTTTGTACACGGCTACCGTAAGCGGTTGTACCAGTAGTGACAGTGGAAGCACAAGATCCTGTAGTCGTACAGGTGGATGACGACACAGCTTGGTTTGAAGTGTATTTTGATGTACGGAAACCGACTTGCCAGGCACCTGTTCCATTGCCCACCACGCCACCGTAATCCTTCATGAAGATGGATTTGGGTTTGATACCGCCAAATGCGCCACCCTTGTAAGCATCCGCCCAGCTCTCGCCAGTGATGTTGTACATGAATTCCATGTATTCGGCTTTGACTTGAACACCCATGGCATGAGCTTCACCCGCTCCGATGGAATCTAAGTCTTGAACGGTACCACTAGCGTCGTATTTGCTATTAAAAGTCTCCATTTGGAACTTGAAGGGGCCACGCGCACCTGCAAATTCAATGCCACGCAATTTTTGGTTGATGGTGATGGCGTTGTTGGCGGTTACGTTGTAACCAAAGGCAAATGATGAAGAGGCAGTCTTCAACTTATCGCCACCGATTTGAGCGCGGTAAACGTTGGACTGGCCACGGTTTTCTGAGCGCAAAGCCACGATGGTTGCACGTGTGGTTTCGTCAGCTGTAGATGATGTGTTGCCGGAGTTGACGGGCACAACGCGTGACTCGCCGCCTGTGTAACCTGCACCAACGTGCAACACGGTGTCTTTGATGTCTTGGAGTTCTGCCAAGTTCAGTGTCAAACGAGCGGCTGCCTTGCTGCCAATGCTGGTTTGGTTGGTAATTTCATTGAAACCGTCTTGATAAATAGACACGCCGTATGTCAAACCTTTCATGGGCGCACCGTGCATCATGGCGCCCAAGCGCTTGCCAGGGACCATTTGGTTGCCGTAGGAGCGCTCCATGAAATCGATGTTGTTAGAGCTGGTTTGCTCTTCCAAGCTGAAAGGCTGCTTGAAACGGCCTACGCGAACTTGGGCTTTTTTGTTGAAGCCGTAGTTACCATAAGCGGTGTCAACCCAATTGGTGCTGCTGCCCACGCCGTTACCGACGACTTCATAGCTGATGTCTTTGTTGATCTTGCCAGAAACACCAACACGTGCACGACGAACTTCAAATGCATCGCCTACAGATGAGCTGTCGCGGTCGACACTGGCGTTGTATTCGTTGGAAATATTGCGGGCATCGAATTGCACACGGCCTGTGACCTTTGCTTCAACTTGGGCAAAAGCCGTGGCGCTGGCGCCAAGGCATAAAATTGCAACTGCAACAGACGTTGCTTTGCGGGCTGGGAACTTCACTTGTTTCATGGTTAAAACTCCAAAAGATGTTTGAAAGGGGTTACGTACACGAGTCATTCTTGGTTTTGCATGTTTCATTTCCGTGACAACGTTGTATTCACCCCACCTTTGAATTGCATTTTTTAGCTCCTTAGTATTCATATGCTCACTGTTGACCGCTTTATTTCTTTGCTAGACCAAAGCCTTCGCACCGTGTTTGCCCCGCACCATGCCGCGCGGCCTGACCCCGCGCAGGGCATCAGCACCTTGACACTGACCGATGCCGAACGTGCTGAATCAGGCGCTTTGATGCGGGTAAACCATGTGGGCGAGGTCTGCGCACAAGCTTTGTATGCGGCGCAAGCATTGGCCACACGCAACCCGCATCTGCGCGAGCAATTTGTACAAGCCAGCGCCGAAGAAACCGACCATTTGGCGTGGACCGAAGCACGGTTGGCCGATCTGGGCGCACGCCCCAGTTTGCTCAACCCGCTTTGGTATGCGGGTTCGTTTGCCATTGGCTATGCCGCTGGCAAGCTGGGTGGAGATGGCATGAGTTTGGGGTTTGTGGTGGAAACTGAACATCAAGTGGGTGCGCATTTGGGCGAGCACCTAGAGCGCTTGCCCGCCGCCGACTTGGCCTCACGTGCGGTGGTGGCGCAAATGCAAGCCGATGAAGCACAACACGCGGCTGAAGCGCAAAAAGCCGGTGCCGTGGCCTTGCCCCAAGCCCTGCGCGAAGCTATGCGCTTGGCCGCCAAGGTCATGACAACTGTGGCGCACAGGGTTTAAGGATTTAACCCTCTATCACCTCAAACCCGGTGGTGATCTCAGCGGTTTTGCCCAGCATGATGCTGGCAGAGCAGTATTTGTCGTGGCTCATCTTGATGGCGCGTTCCACCACCTCGGGGGGCAAACCTTTTCCACGCACCGTGAAATGCATGTGGATACGGGTGAACACCTTGGGGTCGGTGTCGGCACGTTCGCTGGTCAGCTTGACGGTGCAGCCCTGAATGGCGTGACGGCCACGCTTCAAAATCAGCACCACGTCGTAAGCGGTGCATCCGCCAGCACCCGCCAACATCAGCTCCATAGGGCGTGCGGCAAGGTTCTGACCACTTTGATCTGGCTTGGCGGGGTCTGGCGCCCCATCCATGGCCACCACATGGCCGCTGCCGGTCTCGGCTACAAACCCCATGGCGGAACGGGTACCGCTCGCGCCTGTCCAACTGACTGTGCATTCCATGGTTTTTCCTTTCTCCCTATTGTGTATGAAGCAATAAATATTGCAGCGCAGCAAATCATCGGCTATATTGGAGCCTCGCTTAGCTTCTAAGCACCTTTTGTCTCCTCCACCCTCTGAAAAGGTGGATTTACAGCCCCGCCTCCGCAAGGAGCGGGGCTTTTTTTGAGCCTGCTGTCATCTGCGGGACAATGGCGTATGTCCTCACCCAAAACCAGCCCCCAAAAGCCGACCACGGCCACCAAGCCTGCACGTGTGCGCCGCCTGACGCCTGCCGACTATCTGAAAAAAATCCTCACCGCCAGGGTGTACGACGTGGCCCACGAGTCTGCGCTGGACGCAGCGCCCATTCTCAGCAAGCGCTTGCACAACCAAGTGCTGCTTAAACGCGAAGACCAGCAACCGGTGTTCAGCTTTAAGCTGCGCGGCGCTTACAACAAAATGGTGCAACTCAGCCCCGCCCAGCTCGCCAAAGGCGTGGTGTGTGCGTCGGCTGGCAACCATGCGCAAGGTGTCGCTTTAGGTGCAAAAAAGTTGGGCACTCGGGCGGTCATCGTCATGCCTGTCACCACACCGGCTTTGAAGGTGGAAGCGGTGAAAGCGCTGGGTGGCGAGGTGCTGCTGCACGGCGACAGCTACACCGACGCCTACGACCATGCGGTGAAACTTTGCGCCAAGCAAGGTTTGACGTTTATTCACCCGTTTGACGACCCCGAAGTCATTGCTGGGCAAGGCACCATCGCCATGGAATTGCTGCGCCAGCACCAAGGTCCCTTGGACGCGGTCTTTGTCGCCATTGGCGGGGGTGGCTTGATTTCCGGCGTGGCGAACTACATCAAGGCGGTGCGCCCCGAGGTGAAGGTGATTGGGGTGCAAATGGACGACTCTTCCGCCATGCTGCAGTCGGTAACTGCTGGCAAGCGTGTCACCTTGAGCGATGTGGGCTTGTTTGCCGACGGCACCGCGGTGAAATTGGTGGGCGAGGAAACTTTCCGCGTGGCAAGGCATTTGGTGGACGACTATGTCAGCGTCGACACCGACGCGGTCTGCGCTGCCATCAAAGACGTGTTTGTGGACACACGCAGCATCGTCGAGCCTTCAGGCGCCATGGCAGTGGCTGCCATCAAAAAATACGTTGCTCTTCACAAAACCCGTGGTCAAACCTACGCCGCCATTTTGTGTGGTGCCAATATGAATTTCGACCGTCTGCGCTTTGTTGCTGAACGGGCCGAGGTGGGCGAAGAACGTGAAGCGTTGTTGGCGGTGACCATTCCCGAGGAGCGCGGTAGTTTCAAGCGGTTTTGCGGTTTGCTGGGCGACTTGCCCTCCTTTGGGGGCAGCAAATCGCCGCGTTCCATCACCGAGTTCAACTACCGCATCAGCGACGCGGCCAAAGCCCATGTGTTTGTGGGCTTGACCACCGGTAGCATGGGCGAAAGCGCCAAGATTGCAGCGCATTTGGGCCGCCACGGGTTTCAAGCCTTGGATTTGACGCATGACGATTTGGCCAAAGAACACATACGCCATATGGTCGGGGGCCGATCGGCCTTGGCGCAAGAAGAACGCTTGCTGCGGTTTGTGTTCCCCGAACGCCCAGGCGCTTTGATGAAGTTTTTGTCTGCCATGCGCCCTGGCTGGAACATCAGCTTGTTTCACTACCGCAACCAAGGCGCGGACTACGGCCGCATTTTGGTAGGTTTGCAAGTGCCTGCCAAAGACCAAGCCAGCTTTGAGAAGTTCTTGGACGGCTTGGGCTACCCCTTTGTGGATGAAAGTGCCAACCCTGTGTACAAGCTGTTTTTGCAGCAATAAAGGGACGCTAAAAATTAAATATGAGAGTTCAACGGCGCTGAATTAATGAG
>CAMCWS010000098.1 GCA_945882755.1 Bordetella parapertussis
GAGGGAACACCTTTCAATCAGCCTGAAATTGAGGCTGCTTTGAAGCGCCAAGGCAATATGAAGATCAACAAAGGCGATGTGGTGATTTTCTATACCGGTTGGCACAAACTGCTGGGCGTGGATGACAAGCGCAATGGCGCAGCCCATCCTGGCCTGGGTGTTCAAGGTGCCCGCTATTTGGCTAATTTGGGTGTTGCAATGATTGGCTCAGACACTTGGGGCTTGGAAGTTGTTCCTTTCGAAAATGAAGGCCAAGTGTTCCACGTTCACCAAATTTTGTTGGCTGAATTCGGTGTCTTCATCTTGGAGAACGTCGTTGCCCAGCAAGCTATCAAGGATGGCGTTTATGAAGGCATGATCACCGTTGGCCCACACCGCACCACTGGTTCGGTTCAAGCCATTGTGAACCCCATTTTTGTGTACTGATTTTCCCTGCATGCAAAAAGAAAAAGGCACCCTCGGGTGCCTTTTTTCATGGCGAGCCGATATCAGAATTTTTTAGCTGCCGCCAACTCTGGAAAAGCCTCATGGATGGTGGACACCTGCCCGCAGTGCGCAGCGGTGTAGCCTGGCAATTGGTTCACCGCAAATTGAAATTCATCGCTGTTGAGCACCTTCAACACCGCTTGCAAATGCGGTCGCTCTAGGTCGGATTGGTTGCAAAGCAAAAAATAGCGCTCAGTGGCCAATGGCAAAAACTCCAGCTTGAAACGTCTGGCGGGTGTTTCCACGCCAAAGCCCACATCCGCCATGCCACTTGCCACAAAAGCCGCCACCGCTGCATGGGTGAATTCGGCTTGCTCGTAACCGGATATTTGCGTGGGATCTATGCGGGCTTTTTTCAAAAAGCATTCCAGCAAAAACCGGGTGCCACTGCTGGGCTGACGATTGACAAAGCGAATGCCTTTGCGGGTGAGGTCTTGCGCCTCGTAAATTTTGTGGGGGTTGCCGCTGGCCACCATGAAACCTTGGCGACGCGTGGCCACATGGATGATGCGGCTTTCCTTGGGAATCAACCAGCGAGCGTAATGCTTGAAGGCGATATCTTCAAATTCGCCTTGGGGAATGTGAAAACCGGCAATTTCGCAAGCACCCTCGTTCAAAGATGCCACCGCTTCAATGCTGCCCACATACTTGCGCTCTACATGGGTGCCTGACAAAGCCAAGGTTTGAATCAGCTTTTCCACGGCAAAACCATGGCTGGCATGGACCCGCAGGGCCTCGCTACCTGCAGACAGCACACGCCCAATCTCACTCTCCAATTCCGAGGCCAAACTCTCCAACATGGGCGTGAGTCGCGCGGAAATGCGGTGACCGGCCCATACCAACTTTTCAGCCAACGGCGTCAAAGTGGAGCCTTTGCCACGCTCCATGTTCAGCAAAGGCATGCCCAATTGCTCCTCGCCTTGGCGAATCAAGCTCCATGCATGGCGATACGAGGCCCCCGTTTTTTTGCAAGAACCGGACAAACTGCCATGCCCTTGCACCTCAGAGAGCAGCTCCAGCAAGCGCGGTGCAAGGTTATGCCCCTTGGCGTCGCTGATGGTCCACTGAGGTTTGATCGAGACTTTATGCATGGAAATATAGGCTTTTCAGAGCATATTAGTTGTGTTGAATAAAACTAGCTTACCTTACCTTCATTGTCATATTGCCGCAATGCAGTGATTTCCCTAGACTTCCATGTGCTTCAAAAGCATATGTTCGGGTAAAGTCCAAGGGTTAGGCCAAACCTTATTCCAAGAACGGAGACAACATGACAACAGTAGACGACTCGCCAGGTTTTTTGTCCAAAGAACGCATCGTTGCAGCTGAAGGCTTTAACCGCTGGTTGGTACCCCCTGCGGCTTTGGCCATTCATTTGTGTATCGGCATGGCCTACGGCTTCTCGGTGTTTTGGCTGCCCTTGTCCAAAGCGCTGGGTATCAAAGAGGCCATCAAATGCGGTCCCGATATTGGTTTCTTCCAAGAACTCTTCATCACCACCTGCGATTGGAAAGTCTCCACCTTGGGTTGGATGTACACCTTGTTTTTTGTCTTGCTCGGTAGCTCCGCTGCTTTGTGGGGCGGCTGGTTAGAGCGAGCAGGTCCCAGAAAAGCTGGCGTGGTGAGTGCGGTGTGTTGGTGTGGTGGCATGCTCATTTCTGCAGCGGGTATTTACTACCATCAGTTTTGGATGATGTTGCTGGGCTCTGGCGTTATCGGCGGCATTGGTCTGGGCTTGGGTTACATCTCACCCGTCAGTACGCTGATTAAATGGTTCCCCGATCGCCGTGGCATGGCGACCGGCATGGCCATCATGGGCTTTGGTGGTGGCGCCATGATCGGCTCACCCTTGGCCGCTGAGATGATGAAGGTTTTTGCCACCGACCTCGAAGTGGGTGTTTGGCAAACATTCGTTGTCATGGCCTTGATCTACTTCGTTTTCATGATGGCAGGCGCTTTGGGCTACCGCATCCCTGCCACCGGTTGGAAGCCTGCAGGTTGGACGCCTCCTGTGCAACAGCAAGCCAACACCATGATCACCCAAGGCCATGTGCATGTCAGCAAAGTCTGGGGCATCCCCCAGTTTTGGATGGTGTGGGTGGTGTTGTGCATGAACGTGTCAGCCGGTATTGGTGTCATCGGCATGGCCAGCCCCATGTTGCAGGAAGTTTTTGGCGGTGCCTTGATGGGCATCGAGGCCAAGTTTGTTGACCTTGACAAGACGCAGCTCACCACTATTGCAGGCATCGCCGCTGGCTTTACAGCTTTGCTGAGCTTGTTCAACATTGGCGGCCGTTTTGTGTGGGCGAGTTTGTCAGACAAACTCGGTCGCAAGCTCACCTACATCATCTTCTTTGTGCTGGGCGCTGCTTTGTACGCTTCTGTGCCAGCAAGTGCCATGGCCGGCAACAAGATGCTGTTTGTGGCGGCGTTTTGCATCATCTTGAGCATGTATGGCGGCGGCTTTGCCACGGTACCCGCTTATTTGGCCGATTTGTTTGGCACGCAAATGGTGGGCGCTATCCACGGTCGCTTGCTGACTGCTTGGGCCACAGCAGGCATTTTGGGTCCCGTGGTGGTCAATTACATGCGCGACTACCAACTCGGTTTGGGTATCCCCCGTGAGCAGGTTTACAACCAAACCATGTTTATTTTGGTGGGTATGTTGGTGGTGGGTTTGATTGCCAACCTGATGATCAAACCCGTGGACGCCAAACACTTCATGACAGCCGAAGAACTGGCCCATGAAAAGAAACTCGCCCACGAAAAAGCCAGCGCCTCCGAAGTGGGTGCTGCCCATGGCGGGGCTAGCGAATCCAATCCTCTATGGGTTGTCTTTGCTTGGACGGCCGTGGGCATTCCCTTGGCATGGGGCATCTACCGTACGCTCCTGAGCGTAGGCAAATTTTTCAACTGATTGAGCCATGAATTCAACCCAAGCTTTGCCTGAACAGGCCCTTATCGACCAACTGGTGCAACAACACGCCTCTGAACCGGGGTCGTTGTTGCCCTTGTTGCACGACATTCAGGACAAGCTCGGGTTTATTCCCGCCAGCAGCGTGGCCTCCATTGCGCAGGGCTTGAACCTGTCACGTGCAGAAGTGCATGGCGTCATCACTTACTACCACCACTTTCGCAGCACGGCTCCTGGCAAACACGTCATTCAAGTCTGTCGCGCTGAAGCTTGCCAGTCATGTGGCAGCGAAGAACTGTGGGCCCTGGCTGAAAAATTGCTGGGCTGCAATGGCCATGAAACCAGTGCCAATGGCATGTACTCGCTTGAGCCTGTGTATTGCTTAGGTCTGTGTGCATCCTCACCCGCCGTGCAAATTAACGACAAATTGCATTCACGTGTCAATCAAGCCAAATTAACTCGATTGGTCAAGTCTTTGGAAAGCGCCGCATGAGCTTCACTGTTTTTGTTCCCTGCGACTCTGCTGCACTGGCTGCTGGTGCCGATGAGGTTGTTGACGCCATTCACAAAGAGGCCGCTGCGCGTGGCTTGGCTATCGATGTACAGCGCAACAGTTCTCGCGGCATGTTTTGGCTTGAGCCTTTGGTTGAGGTTGTCACAGCACAAGGTCGCGTCTCCTATGGTCCTGTGGCGTTTGAAGATGTGCCCTCACTTTTTGCGGCAGACTTTTTGAACGGCGGACAGCACGCCCTTTCACTTGGCGTCACAGACCAAATCCCCTATTTGGCCAAACAGCAACGTCTGACCTTTGCCCGCATGGGCATCACCCGTCCATTGTCTTTGGACGATTATGCGACCCATGGCGGATGGCTGGGTCTGAAAAACGCTGTGGCCATGGATGGTGCGGCGGTGGTGCAAGAGTTGTTGGACTCAGGCTTGCGTGGTCGTGGTGGCGCGGCGTTTCCTGCAGGCATCAAGTGGCGCACCGTGCGAGGCACCACAGCTGCGCAAAAGTACGTGGTTTGCAATGCGGATGAAGGTGACTCGGGCACCTTCTCGGACCGCATGACCATGGAGGGTGACCCCTATATGCTGATTGAGGGCATGGCCATCGCCGGTTTAGCGGTCGGTGCCACCCAAGGCTATATCTACATCCGCTCTGAATACCCACACGCCATTGCCACCATGAACACGGCCATTGCCATGGCCGAGTCCGCTGGCTACTTGGGCGCCAACGTGATGGGCAGCGGCCAAGCGTTTGTCCTAAAGGTGCGCAAAGCTGCTGGCTCGTATGTGTGTGGCGAAGAAACCGCCATGCTCGAGAGCATCGAGGGCAAGCGCGGCATCGTTCGCGCCAAACCACCATTGCCAGCATTGGAAGGTTTGTTTGGTCAACCTACCGTCATCAACAACGTCATCACCTTGGCCAGCGTGCCTATCATCATGGCCAAGGGTGCGGCCTTTTACAAAGACTTTGGCGTGGGTCGCTCCACCGGCACCCTGCCCTTCCAAATTGCTGGCAATATTTTGCAAGGCGGTTTGGTTGAACGTGCGTTTGGTTTGAGCTTGCGTGAACTCTTGTTTGATTTTGGTGGCGGCAGCCGAAGCGGTCGTCCCATCAAAGCGGTGCAAGTCGGCGGTCCCTTGGGCGCTTATGTACCCGAATCGCAATGGGATGTGCCGTTGGACTACGAAGCCTACGCTGCGATGGGTGCGGTGGTCGGTCACGGCGGCATCGTGGTTCACGACGACTCAGCCAATATGGCCAAGCTGGCCCGCTACGCCATGGAATTTTGTGCGATCGAAAGCTGCGGCAAATGCACACCTTGTCGCATCGGCTCGACCCGCGGCATGGAAACCATAGACCGCATTGGCACTTCCAACAACAAAGAACAACAAGTGCATTTGCTGCGCGACTTGTGCAACACCATGCTGCACGGCAGCCTTTGCGCCATGGGCGGCATGACACCTTACCCGGTGTTGTCCGCTCTTAACCATTACCCCGCCGACTTTGGTTTGGAAGCCAAAGAGGCTCAAGTTCTTTAAGGAAATACCATGTTGATGTTCTTGAAACAAGAGCGTGATCACGGCACGCCAGCGCGTACTTCTGATCAAACGGTTCAACTCGAAATTGACGGCTACCAAGTGAATGTGCCCAAAGGCACCTCGCTCATGCGTGCCGCTGTCGAAGCGGGCATTCAAGTGCCCAAGCTGTGCGCGACCGACAGCTTGGAGCCTTTTGGTTCTTGCCGTTTGTGCTTGGTGGAAATCGATGGTCGCAAAGGCTTTCCTGCCTCGTGCACCACACCCGCCGAAGCTGGCATGGTGGTACATACCCAAACCCCCAAGCTGCAAGACTTGCGCAAAGGCGTGATGGAGTTGTACATCTCCGACCATCCGCTGGACTGCCTGACCTGCAGCGCCAACGGCAACTGCGAGTTGCAAGACATGGCAGGTGTCACAGGATTGCGCAATGTGCGCTACGGCGTGGGTGAGGCTGCTGGGGCACACCACTGCGACGCCAAGAAAGACGAGTCCAACCCTTATTTCACCTACGACGCCAGCAAATGCATTGTGTGCAACCGCTGTGTGCGTGCTTGTGAAGAAACACAGGGCACATTTGCCTTAACTATTTCTGGCCGAGGTTTTGAGAGCCGCGTGTCACCCGGTCAAGACCAGCCGTTCATGGACAGCGAATGTGTGTCCTGCGGTGCTTGCGTGGAAGCTTGTCCCACCGCCACCTTGCAAGAAAAATCTATCATTGAACTCGGTCAACCCGAGCACAGCCTGATCACCACCTGCGCTTACTGCGGCGTGGGTTGCGGCTTCAAAGCCGAAATGAAGGGCAACACCGTGGTTCGCATGGTGCCTTGGAAAGACGGCAAGGCC
>CAMCWS010000099.1 GCA_945882755.1 Bordetella parapertussis
GCGCCGTTGGCAGTTCGCGCCAAAGTGTTGGCGGTGAGTGAGGGCCGTTGTGTGCTCAAAGGCCCGATGATGCGCGGCATGACCAGCCAATTGGGTGCCAGTGCTTGTTTGGATATTCAAGGCGTGTTGGTGGCGGTGGTCAGCGGCAAAGCGCAACTCTTTGACCGTGAAATGCTGCGCACCGTGGGCATCACGCCTGAGGCGATGAAACTCATTGTGCTGAAAAGCTCCAACCATTTTCGCGCCGATTTCGAACCCATCGCCAGCCATGTGTTGGTGGCCAAAGCCGCTGGCCCCATGGCCGCTGACCCTGCGGATTTGCCGTGGCGCAAACTCAGTCCGCTGACACGCACAAGCGCTTAACTGGAGAAGTTGCCATGGCCGACCTGACCCAATGCACCGCCACACAACTGTTGGGCCTGTACCGCAGCGGACAAGCCTCCCCTGTGGAGGCCACGCAAGCGGTGTTGCAACGCATCGCCAGGCTCAACCCCTTGCTGAATGCTTTTTGCCTGATCGACGAATCAGCTGCCATGGCCAGCGCCCACCTCAGCGAAGCGCGTTGGCAAGCGCACCGCCGCAGTGGCGCAGACGTCCTACCTTTGGATGGTGTGCCCCTGTCTATCAAAGACCTGATCCTTACCCAGGGATGGCCGACTTTGCGTGGCAGCAAAACTGTCAACCCCGACCAGCCTTGGGAGGTGGACGCACCGGTCACCGCACGTTTGCGCGAAGCCGGTGCGGTGCTCTTGGGCAAAACCACCACCCCTGAGTTCGGTTGCAAGGGCGAAACCAACTCGCTGCTCACAGGTATCAGCCGCAACCCTTGGAACACCGAGCACACGCCCGGCGGCTCGTCGGGTGGCGCATCCGCTGCGGTGAGTGCTGGCTTGGGACCCTTGGCCATCGGCACCGATGGCGCAGGAAGCGTACGCATTCCCGCCGCGTTTTGCGGCAATGTGGGTTTGAAACCCAGCTTTGGCCGTGTACCAGCCTACCCCTTGTCGCCGTTTGGCTCTGTGGCGCATTTGGGGCCGCACGCCATGACGGTAGAGGATGTGGCGCTGTTGATGAACACCATCGCCTTGCCTGATGCCCGCGATTGGACCTCTTTGCCTTTTGATGGCGTGGACTATGTGGCTGGCCTGAAAGGCGGCGTCAAGGGTTTGCGGGTGGCGTATTCGCCGACCTTGGGCTACGCCAAAAATATCGATCCAGAGATTGCCGCCGCCACCGCGCAAGCTGCCAAGCACTTGCAAGATTTGGGTGCGGTGGTGGAGCAGGTCGACCCCTTGAACGAAGACCCTTTGGACATCACCACCGGTTTGTGGTTTGCCGGGGCTTACCAAGTGTGGCGAAACTTGAGCCCCGCGCAACAAGCGGTGACCGACCCTGACTTCAAAGCGCAAGCTGAGTTGGGCGCACAGTTGGACACCAACGCCATCCATGCACTGAACCAACGCCGTGGCGTTTTGGGCTCGCATTTGCGCCAGTTCATGCAGCGCTTTGATCTGATCCTCACACCCAGCACCGCGGTGACCGCCTTCAAAGCACTGCCTGCGGGCCATAGCCCCATGGACTCACAAGCCATGCTGGGCTGGACGCCTTTCAGTTACCCCTTCAACCTCAGCCAACAACCTGCCATCAGCCTGCCGTGCGGTCTGTCTTCACATGGCTTGCCCATGGGCGTGCAGTTGGTCGGCCCTATGTTTGGCGACGCACTGGTGCTGCAAGCCGCGCAGGCTTTGCAAGCTTGCTACCCCATGCAAAGACCTGTGCTTTCTTAACGCACCCTCAGGTCATGGCTGTTGGGGCGTGTGCGATCATCATGGGTTAACAAAGAAACCTATGACTCAACCCCTTCGTATCGTCGGCCTGGGTGGCACCTTGCACGACGGGTCCTCCAGCGAAAAAGCCCTCAAAGTTGCCTTGGCCCACGCCGCCAGTTTGGGTTGCGAGACCCAACTGTTTGCGGGCCCCAATTTGAACTTGGCACTGTACGACCCTAGGCGCACCGAACGCAGCCCGGCGGAAGCGGCCTTGATAGCAGCCTTGCGCCGTGCCGATGGCGTGATTTGGTCCACGCCCAGCTACCACGGCAGCATCTCAGGTTTGTTGAAAAATGCCATCGACTACGTCGAGGACATGAACAAAGACGAGCGGGTGTATTTGAGCGGCAGAGCCGTGGGCTGCATTGTGTGCGCCTACGGCTCGCAAGCCATGGGTACCACCTTGTCTTGCATGCGTGACATCGTCCACACCTTGCGCGGCTGGCCCACGCCTTTTGGGGCGACCTTGAATGTGTTGCAAACCTCATTTGAAGACCCGAGCAGCACCGGCGCACAAGAAGCCATGCAAGCCTGCCAAACCGTTGCCGCAGAAGTTGTTCAATTTGCCAAGGCTTTCAGGCAAACCTGAGGGGCCTACAGATAGGTAACATCTCGCCCTCTGTTGCTTCGCACACCTTGTATGGCATTCATCGCACTTGACGTTGGCAATACCCGCTTGAAATGGGCGATGTACGACGCCCCTCACCCCCGTGCCCAGTTGCTGGCGCATGGTGCAGTGTTTTTAGAAAACATCGACAAACTCGCCGACGACGAATGGGGCAAATTGCCGGTGCCTGATCGCATGCTGGGTTGCATCGTGGCCGGTGAGGCGGTGCGTCGCCGTGTGGAAGAGCAACTCGAGCTGTGGGATTTGACGCCGCATTGGGTGGTCTCTTCTGCCAAAGAAGCCGGTTTGGTGAACGGCTATGACCACCCCGCACGGCTGGGTGCCGACCGCTGGGTTGCCATGATCGGCGCATTGGCGCATATGCGGGCGCAAACCGCAAAAACCGCCGCTCGACCCATGGTGGTGGTGATGGTCGGCACGGCCGTCACCGTGGAAGCGATTTCTGCCGAGGGCGAATTTTTAGGTGGTTTGATCTTGCCCGGCCACGGCATCATGCTGCGTGCCTTGGAGTCGGGTACCGCGGGTTTGCGGGTGCCCACTGGCGAGGTCCGCGCTTTTCCCACCAACACCAGCGATGCCCTCACCAGCGGAGGCACCTTTGCCATCGCCGGTGCGGTCGAGCGCATGGTGCAGCATGTGCGGGTGCATTGCCATGCCGAGCCGGTTTGCTATATGACGGGTGGCGCTGGGTGGAAGATGGCGCCGAGCATGTCGGTTAGTTGTGTGTTGATCGACGGTTTGATTTTTGATGGTCTGCGCGAAATCGCCGCCCAACGCTTGGCTGCAGTCGCCTCATTGGCCGCACGTTAACCGGCTTCGACCTGCACCGCGCAGTCGTAGAACACCGGCGCACGGCCCATGTCGGTGAGTTTTTGCGACGTGAGTTCGTTCACGTTTTTGCCATCGGTGCCAAGCTTGCGCCACCAAATACCCAAACCCACAACCATGCCGGGTTGGGCACGGGTGGTGATTTGCGCCTTGCATTCGTAGCTGCCGCGGTCATTGAACACCCGCACCCTTGCACCGTCTTTGAGTTGACGCAGGGCTGCGTCATCGGGGTGGATTTCAAGGAGAGGCTCGCCCTCCATGTCACGCAAGCTTTTCACATTCACAAAACTGGAATTCAAAAAGTTGCGAGCAGGCGGTGAAATCATGGCCAACGGATAGCGGTCTTGCGACGTGGTGGACTCGTAGTTGGGGATGAAGTCGGGCAAGCCGTCTTTCCCTTGGGCCGCTAAGCGTTCGCTGAAGAACTCGCATTTCCCCGAGACCGTGGGGAAGCCACCGTGGGCAAACGGCGCATCCGCTACCGGCCAATGGGCAAAACCGTCTTTTAACAAGGCATCCCAAGTCACCGGAGAAGCACTTTGCAGGTTGCGCGGGTTTTGCAGCGCCAAGCGGCACAGGCTTTCGTCGTCTTCTTGCAGCAAAGGGTTGTGCAGCCCCATGCGAATACTGAGTTCACGAAAAATTTGGGTATTGGATTTGGCCTCGCCCATGGGGGCAATGGCGGGGCGGTTCAGCACCATGTCGGTGTGGCCATAACTGTTGTGGATGTCCCAATGCTCCAACTGCGTGGTGGCGGGCAACACATAGTCGGCATGGTCGGCGGTGTCGGTCATGAAATGTTCCAGCACCACGGTGAACAAATCTTCGCGGGCAAAGCCTTTCACCACCTTGGCAGACTCAGGCGCCACGGCCACAGGGTTGCTGTTGTAAACCACCACCGCCTCGATCAAGCCCGGCGTGTTCAAAACGTCGCCAATCGTGCTCATGTTGATGAGTGGCGCGTTGGTATGGGTGTGCAGATCGTGGCGTTGCAAAGCAGCGCCGTTGTGCAAAGCATGGCCTGAAGCGCTCAGCACCACGCCGCCAGCACGGTGACGCCAAGCGCCAATCAGTGCGGGCAGACAAGCCACAGCACGCACCGCGTTGCCGCCACCTCGGGAGCGTTGAATGCCATAGTTCAAGCGAATCGCGGAAGGCTGTGTATGTGCGTAGTCATGCGCCAGTTGACGGATGTCTTCCACCTTCAAGCCACACACCTCGGCAGTACGCTCGGGCGGCCATTGCAAGGCGCGTTCACGTAGGGCTTCGAAGCCCAAGGTGTGCTGGGCGATGTAGTCGTGGTCCAGCCAGTCGTGGGTAATGAGTTGGTGCATCAACCCCAAGGCCAGCGCCGCGTCAGTACCAGGCTTGATGGCGAGGTGTACATCGCATTTGTCAGCAGTTTCGGTTCGACGCGGGTCTATGCACACCAACTTGGCACCTTGGCGTTTGGCTTCTTGCGCGATGCGCCAAAAATGCACGCTGCTGGTGATGACGTTGCTGCCCCATATAAGAATGAGTTTGCTTTCGGCGAAGTGCTGCACCTTCATGCCTACCTTGCTGCCAAAAGTTTGCGTCAAAGCTTCGCTGCCAGCGCTAGAGCAAATCGTGCGGTCCAGTTTGGCGGCACCCAGCAGATTGAAAAACCGCATGGCAATAGATTCGCCTTGAACCATGCCCATGGTGCCTGCATAGCTGTAGGGCAGTATGCGTTCCGGCGTTTTGTCGGCTATGGCTTTGAGTTTTGTGGCAATGTCAGATAACGCTTCATCCCAACTGACACGCTGAAACTGGCCGCTACCTTTAGGGCCGACGCGCTTCATGGGGTGCAGCACCCTATCGGGGTGGTAGGTGCGCTCGGTGTAGCGCGATACCTTGGTACACAGCACACCGTCTGTCAGCGGGTGCTTGGGGTTGCCCTGCACCTTGATCGCCACACCGTCTTCTACGGTGGTGACCAAGGAGCAGGTGTCGGGGCAGTCGTGGGGGCAGGCGCCCAAGATGGTGTATGTCATGGCCGCATTTTGCACGTCTTTGCGACGAGTCGTCATTGCGAGCGCAGCGAAGCAAACTTCCCGTCATTGCGAGTGCAGCGAAGCAATCTCACGCCACGGCAACCGCCGCAGGCTCGGCCTCGCCTCCATGCTTGCACAACGTCGGCTGCGGCCGACCTGCGCCGCTCACCGTGCGAAGGTTTCTGGGTAGGTGCCCCAAAATGAGCGAGTACATACAACCTGCGTCTCCTCCTCTGACTATCTGACCTTCTCATGTGACTTTGAGCTTGTTCAGCACATCTGTGTCGATACGCAAAGTCACCTGTGTTTTATTGCCGCAGCCCAAAGACCCTCAAACGGCGAGTGGCGCAGGTCGGCCGCAGCCGACGTTGTGCAAGCATGGAGGCGAGGCCGAGCCTGCGGCACGCGGCGGTAGATTGCTTCGCTGCGCTCGCAAAGACGGGGGATTGCTTCGCTGCGCTCGCAAAGACGAATCGGGTAGACTGATTCCCCAAGCCAAACACAGAGGGTGAACTTATGAAACTGCTTGACTCTATCGCCACCGAAGCGGCCAGCATCATTGCGGTACGCCGTGACATCCACGCTCACCCCGAACTGTGTTTCCAAGAACAACGTACTGCCGATGTGGTGGCGGGCAAGCTCACCGAATGGGGCATCGAAGTACACCGCGGCATGGGCACCAC
>CAMCWS010000100.1 GCA_945882755.1 Bordetella parapertussis
ACCAAGTCTTGGCCATCAAAAAGAATCTGCCCGATACGCGGCGTCAAATGCCCCATGATGCTGCGCAAGGTGCTGGTTTTGCCTGCCCCGTTGCGGCCAACCAAACCCACCATCTGGCCCTTGGCCACTTGCAAACGCAGTCCGCGCAAAACTTGCGCAGAAGCGATATCGACATGCACATCGCGCAACTCAAGCATGGGGCGCATCCTCGGGCAGTCGTTCGCCGGTGACGTAACGGCGCACATCGGTTTGCGCCAACGCAACAGAGGGCACATCGTCGGCAATGATGCGGCCGCTGTAAAAAGCCACCACCCGGTCGCAGTAACGGTTCACGATATCCATATCGTGTTCGACAAACAGCACGGTCAAGGCTTGGCCTTGCAGCGCCTGCATGATGGTGTCCATCATGGGAAATTTTTCTTCTGCCGCGACGCCACTGGTGGGTTCGTCCAACAGCAACAAGCGCGGTGCGCCGGTCATGGCCAAAGCGATGTCAATCAGCTTGCGAAGACCGCCGGGCAACTCGGACACCAAGCGGTCGCGGTGCTTTAGCAAATTGAAGCGCGACAACACCTCGTCGGCTCGCAACACCCGCGCAGAGGTGGCAGCAGGCAACCAGGTGGACAAACGGTTTTCATGGCAGGCCAATGCCACCAACATGTTTTCCAAAACCGTCATGCTCGGGTAGAGCTGCGGTATTTGAAACGAACGTGCGACTCCCATGCGGGTGATTTGTCGAGGGTTCATGCGGCTGATGTCGGTGCCACCCAGCCATATGCTGCCGCTGTCCGCACGAACGTAGCCGGTGATCATGTTCACAAAGGTGGTCTTGCCCGCACCGTTGCTGCCAATCAAGCTCACCCGCTCGCCGGTCTTGACCCGCACGTTCACGTCTTGCGCGGCCACCACCGCGCCAAATTGTTTGTTCAAGCCTTGGGCGTGCAACAGCAGCTCGTCGCTCATGGCTGTTTCTCCGAGGGTTTATCAGTCTTGCTCCACAAGGAGCCCAAGCCCAGCGGCATGAAGCGAATCACCAGCAACAGGAAAATACCCAGCGCCAATTGCCAGGTGTTGGGAAAGTAAGCGCTGGAAAAAGAACGCACCATCTCCAGCACCAAGGACGACAACATCACCGCCACCACGCTTTGGCTGCCCGCCAAGATGGCCACGAAAACAAACTCGCCCGAGGTGGTCCAGTAGCTGAAGTTGGGGTCAATGTGACCCAAGGCCATCACCGCCAAAGCGCCGCCCATGCCACCCAAAAACGCCGCCAAGACAAAATTCAAGCTCATGGTTTGGCTGACCGATCCGCCCAAATACTCCACCCGCAATTCGTTGTCTCGCACCGCACGGGTCACCAAGCCTCGGCTGGATAAAAAATAAATTCGCACCAACACAGCGCTTACCAAGGTCAAGACCAAGGTGGTGGCATACAAACCAAAACGCACCTGCTCATCTGCCAGCGCCTGACCAAATAGCGTGACGCGGCCCATATTGAAACCGTCCGAGCCGCCCAAGGACTCGGTTTTCACCAGCAAACCATAGCCGACCATGGACAAGGCCAAGGTGAGCATGGAGAAGAAAATGCCTCGGTAGCGGGCCAGCAAAGGCGCAAATGGCGCGGTGATGAGCATGGCGCTCAAGCCGCCAAGCATGGCCAGCACAACCGCGTCGGTGACACCCCAATTCAAAAACACCAAGGCCGCGGCATACCCCCCAATAGCAGACATGAGGCCTTGGCCAAAAGCCACCACGCCGCCCCGCATGAGCAACACAATACCTAAAGACACCAAGCCATTGGCCCTGGCCATGGTGAGCATGAATTGCATCCACGAGGGCAGGGCATAGCCCACGCCTGCCAACACCAGCAGCACGATCAAAGCTCGCAATAACAAGGCGCTGAGTGTCATGGCTTAAATTTTTCGCGCCTGTATGCGCTGAAACAAACCCTGGGGACGAAACATCAGCACCAAGGCCATGACCAAATACACCGAGAACAACTCGGCCACTGGCCACATATGTACCGCCAAAGCGCGGGCCAAGCCGACGATCAACGCGCCAATGGCCGCACCCTCGATGCTGCCCAAGCCGCCAATGATGACCACTGCAAACGAGATGATGATGACGCCCACCGACAAGCCGGGTTGCACCGACAACATGGGCGCGGTGAAGGCGCCGCCCAAAGCGGCCAAAAAGATGCCCACCGCAAACGCCAACATATAAACACGCGACACCTGTATGCCCATGCTGGACGCTACTTCAGCGCTGTGAATCACGGCAGTCACAATCTTGCCAAAGCGTGTGCGGTTCAAGCCCCACCAAACACCCAAGCCCACCACCACGGCAAGGGCCACCAACATGAAGTCGTAGCCCACATAGGTTTGGGTGCCGATATCAATGCTGCCAAACATGCCGTAAGGCTCGGAGACATAGAAGGGATTGGCACCCCAAATCAATTTGGTGATGTCTTCCATCATCAAAAACATGGCGTAGGTGACCAGCACCAACAGGACCTCATCCCGGCCATAGAAAAACCGCAACAAGCCTCGCTCGGTCAAGGGTGCAACCAATACGGCCACCAACACCGCGGCCAGCAACATCGCCACCAAGGACATGGCGGGTGGCAAAGCCCACGATGCCGCCAAGGACACCAAAGTCGCGGTGACATACGCGCCCAAAGCATAGAAACTGCCATGGGCGATGTTGAGAATTTTCAGTACGCCAAACACCAGTGTTAGGCCAAGTGCAACGATGAACAGCCATGACGCATAGGTCACGCCGTCAATGGCGATGGTGAGTGCTAAATTCACAGGTTCTTATTTTTTCGCAGGGTTTTTATCAGCCGCTTTGGCCGCTGCAGCAGGCTTGGTATCGCACTTGGCACCTGCAAAGCCCGACTTCAACCAATCTTCGGACTTCACATTCAGTGGCGGGTTCACACACTCAGCGTCAAAGCGTTGAATGTCGTTGAGCACCACCATTTTTTTAGTGGCATCCCACTTTGTGCGACCAATCGCGGCGTCTTGAATCGCTTGCTGGCCGTTGGAAAGCGCCATGCGGATCTTGCCGCCAGGCGACATCCACTCGCTGCCACGCAAAGAAGCGGCCAACACCTCGGTGGAAGGCTTCTTGCCATTGTTGGCGGCCATGGCTTTCTCAGCAGCCAACTTCAAGCCCATCAGGGCTTGCGCCATGCGGTAAGGGGCTTGCACAGGGTAGACATTGTTGGCTTTGCTGTAGACATCCCAGAACCAGGTGTTCAAGGGGGAGGGAGGTGCCATCAAGCCATAAGCACCGCGAGCACCCAAAATCGTGCCGTCGGGCATTTTTTCGCCAAGACCAGGCAAAACATGGTCACCGGCGGTCAACACCACTTGGGACTTTTTAAACAAGCCGCGCGGCCCTGCTTGCAACACAAAGGCTTGCAAGTCGCCGCCCCACAAACTGGAATGCACCACGTCGGCAGGCTTAGACATGAGGGAGGAAATTTCGGTGCCGTACTGACCTGCGCCAAACTTGGGCAACTGGTCTACGCCTGCTTTGGCATCTGGGTACAGGTTCGTCATCGACAACATGAAGTCTTTGCGTGAATCTTGGCCCCAGGCGTAATCTTGGTTGATGAGGTTATAGGTTTTGACGGGGATGTTTCGCGCCTTCAAATATCGCGCCATCGACACGTTGTCCATGGTGGCATGAGCAGCGGTGCGAAACACATAACGGAAATTGTTGTCTTCAAAAATGCGGGGGGTGCCGCAGTCGTACAAAATCAAAAACTTCTTCAGCTCTTCAGCCACGGGGGCAACCGCTAAACAGTCACCAGAGCCTACATAGCCCACCACCACATCGACTTTGTCGCGCTCATACAGATTACGCAGTTCTTGCACCTGCTTGGTTGCTCCACCTGCCTCGTCCACGTAAATCACTTCGATGGGCAAGCCGCCAATCCCTGGCTTGTTGTAAGGCGCTGGTGCTTGGCCTTTGTTGAAAGCGTCCACCAAGACTTTGGCACCATTCACCGCAGGTATGCCGAAACTCTCCGCAGCTTGGCCAGACAAAAAGCTGACGATGCCAATTTTGAAAGTTTCTTGGGCAAGAGCGCTGTGGGTCAGCAAAGCGAGCGCAGAGGCGGTGAGGGCGCGGCGGGCAAAGGTGGGTTTCATGAATCTTTTCTCCAACAGGGATGGTATCTATTATTCTAGGAAGAGCCGAGCATGTCTGTTGAGGTAAACACGCAAGGCCCTTGGCACTTAGGCGACACGCAATTTATCAATGATGCCATTGAGGGCATCCAAAGAACCAAACGAAATGGCAACTTCGCCCATTTCATCTACACGGCCGTGGCGTTTGACGGTTTTTTTGATGCGAATTTCCACTTGTGCGGTGAGCAAATCGGCCAATTCTTCTTCGACGCGCTTTAAGTCACGGGACTTTTCTTTCTTGGGCTTTTGCGCCACCAAAGAAAACTCTGCGCCTATTTTTTTGGCCAAGCTTTCGGCTTCTCTGACCGAGAGTTTTTTGGCGCTGATTTGGTTGGCTGCCGTGATTTGGGCGGCTTTGTCCAAGGACAACAAGGCTCTGGCATGGCCCATGTCCAAGTCACCCGCCATCAACATGGTTTGAACTGGGTCGGCCAAGTTCAGTAAACGCAACAAATTGCTGGCGGCACTGCGAGAACGGCCCACGGCTTGGGCGGCATCCTCATGGGTCAAACCAAATTCTTTGATCAGGCGCTGCAAGCCTTGGGCCTCTTCCAACGGGTTGAGGTCTTCGCGTTGCATGTTTTCAATCAAAGCCATGGCGGCGGCGGTTTGGTCGGGCACATCGCGCACCAACACTGGCACCTCGCTTAAACCCGCCAATTTGGCCGCGCGAAAACGCCGCTCACCAGCAATGATTTCGTATTTGCCAGCATTGGCACCGGCTTGCACCATGCGCACCAATATCGGCTGCATGATGCCCTGCGATTTGATGCTCTCGGCCAGCTCGTACAAACTGCCTTCGTCCATGCGGGTGCGTGGCTGGTAGACACCGGCCACCATGACATCCAAGGACAAGGTGGAGGGTGCGCGATCGTCTGCCGCAGTTGGGGCTTCATTGACCGTCGGGCCTAACAAGGCCTCGAGTCCTCGGCCCAGTCCTTTGATTTTTTTGGTCGCCATGCTTGTCCTGTGGGTCAAAAAGTTTCGAAACGCACGACCAGCTCTTTGGCAAAGTCGATAAATGCCAGGCTGCCTTTGGCGCTGGGGTCAAACACCACGCAAGGCAAGCCATAGCTGGGGGCTTCCGCCAAACGCACATTGCGAGGTATCAGGGTGTTGAACACTTTGTCGCCAAAGTGTGCTTTGAGTTGATCGCTCACCTGCATTTGCAAGGTGATGCGCGGGTCAAACATCACCCGCAACAGACCGATGATTTTCAAGTCATGGTTGAGGTTGGCGTGGACTTGTTTGATGGTGTTGACCAAGTCGGTGAGTCCTTCGAGGGCGAAATACTCGCACTGCATGGGCACCACGACGCCATGCGCCGAACACAGTCCATTGAGTGTGAGCAAAGACAGGGATGGCGGGCAATCTATAAGCACAATGTCGTAGTCTGCGTCAACTTGTTGCAACGCAAGTTTGAGTCTCATCTCACGCTGCTCTAGGCTGACCAGCTCGACTTCAGCGCCGGCCAATTCACGGTTGGCCCCTAAAACATGGTATTTGGGTGAGTCGGGCTTGGCCGCCGCCTCGCCCCATTGGCTGCTGACCCGTGCTTGGGCGATGCTGCTCTCGCCCAGCAATACGTCATAAATCGTGTGTGTCAACTGGCGCTTGTCCACACCCGAGCCCATGGTGGCGTTGCCTTGCGGGTCCAAGTCGACCATCAGCACACGTTGACCAATGGCGGCCAAAGCAGCCGACAAGTTCACCGTGGTGGTGGTCTTGCCTACGCC
>CAMCWS010000101.1 GCA_945882755.1 Bordetella parapertussis
CGTGTTTGCATCTCTTGCAACCACGGAGCGATGTCTTCTCGGCGATGGACTTTGTCGAGCTTGTTGGCAATCAGCAATGCCGGAATACCTTTGTGCAACAGCGCCAGCACCTTGGCATCTGCAGCAGCAAAGCTGCCCGCATTCACCACAAACAGCACCAAGTCCACATCGCTGACCGCGCCCATGACGGTTTTGTTGAGCGAACGGTTCAGCGCATTGGCGTGGTCGGTCTGAAAGCCTGGCGTGTCCACAAAAATAAACTGCGTCTCGCCCGCGGTGCGGATGCCGGTGATGCGGTGGCGTGTGGTTTGCGCTTTACGCGAAGTGATGCTGATTTTTTGCCCCACCAAGGCGTTCAGCAAGGTCGATTTGCCCACATTGGGCTTGCCCACAATGGCCACCAAGCCACAGCGTTGCGTGCCGGTTGGTGCCGAGGTTAAAGGTTCTGTCATAAAGGATGCTCCTGCAACCATTGGAGCATGGCAGCCGCGGCCGCTTGTTCGCCGCTGCGCCGCGAGTTGCCAATGCCGCGCTGGGCTTGCTTGAGCTCGGCAATTTCGCATTCGACATCGAAGGTTTGTTGGTGCGCCGCACCGGTGGTACCTGCCACACGGTAGATGGGCAGTTGCATACGCCTGGCCTGCAACCACTCTTGCAATTCGGTTTTGGGGTCTTTGGCGGCAGCGGTCATCGTTGGAGAGATGGCCACCTTGTCAAACAAACGCAACACCAAGCCTTCAGCTGCGTCGTAACCTGCATCCATCAACACCGCACCAATGATGGCTTCCAAGGCGTCGGCCAAGATAGAGGGACGCTGCTGGCCGCCTGAGCGCATTTCGCCCTCGCCCAAGCGGATCAAGCCGCTCAAACCCAAATCAAGGGCCAAGCGGTGCAAAGTATCTTGCTTGACCAAATTGGCGCGTACCCGGGAAAGATCGCCCTCGGGCTGGTCGCGCAATGCTGTGTAGAGCATGCGAGACACCGCCAAATTGAGCACCGAGTCGCCTAAAAACTCGAGGCGCTCATTGTGTTGGCTGCTGAAACTGCGGTGAGTCAGCGCCAGCTCAAGCAACTGAGGCTGGGCAAAGCGGTGCTGTAACCTGTCTTGCAAGCCCGAGGTGGTCAACTTCGCATGCACCTCGGCCATCGTCAATCAAAACCACCGACTCGGCTGGGATTGCCAAAATTCATCCACACAAAAAACGCTTTGCCCACGATGTTTTGGTCGGGCACAAAGCCCCAATAGCGGGAATCCAGTGAGTTATCGCGGTTGTCACCCATCAGAAAATAGTGACCGGCCGGCACTTTACAAACAAAACCTTCAACGTTGTACATGCAGTTTTCTTTGTAAGCAAAGTCATCAATGCCACTCACAAAGGCAGGTGCGCGGTCTTCGTTCAGCAAGCGGTGGACTCGCAGATTGCTCATGTCTGTTGGGGTGCTGCCAATGGGCAAGGGTTCCTCGAACTGCTTGCTGTAGCGCATATTGTCAGCGTCGAAAAATTCAGGCACAGAGGTTTTGCCAACGGCTTGACCATTGATGGTGAGTCGCTTGTTGATATAGGCGATCTCGTCGCCAGGGACGCCAATGACACGCTTGATGTAGTCCAAGCTGGGTTTGGGTGGGTAGCGAAACACCATGACGTCGCCACGCTGCACCGCGTTGCCGTCAGTCAGTTTGTGGTTGATGACGGGCAAGCGTATGCCGTAATGGAATTTGTTCACCAAAATCAAGTCGCCCACATGCAAGGTGGGGATCATGGAGCCAGAGGGGATTTTGAAAGGCTCAAACAAGAAAGAGCGCAAGATGAAAACCGCGGCGATGACCGGAAACAAACCTGCAGTCCAATCCAGCCACCAAGGTTGGCGGTACATCTCTTCCAACTTGGCCCCAAGCTGCTGGTGCTCAGGCGGTATGGCGATGCCTTGCTGCATCAACTCTTGTTCACGCTTGGCATACTGTTCTTGCAAAGCTTGGGCCGAGCGTTGACGCTTGGGCCAAAAATACAATTTTTCCGCCACCCAATACACGCCGGTGACGGTGGTGGCCATCAACAAAAGCAACGCAAAATTGCCTTCCACCATGCCTGCGTACCAAGCACCGGCATAGCCTACAAATGCGGCCAACACCAAGCCGGTGAGTGCGGCGATCAATCTTCCACCTGCAATATCGCCAAAAAGGCTTCTTGGGGTACTTCCACCGATCCAATTTGTTTCATGCGTTTCTTGCCTGCTTTTTGTTTCTCTAAAAGTTTGCGCTTGCGGCTGATGTCACCGCCATAGCATTTTGCCAGCACGTTTTTACGCAAGGCTTTGATGGTTTCGCGTGAAATGATGTTGGCACCAATCGCTGCTTGGATGGCGACGTCAAACATTTGGCGGCTGATGATTTCACGCATCTTGGAAACCACCGCACGGCCACGGTACTGCGACTGGCTGCGGTGAACAATGATGGACAAAGCGTCCACCCGCTCACCGTTCAACAAAATATCGACCTTCACCACGTCAGCAGCACGGTACTCCTTGAACTCGTAGTCCATGGAAGCGTAGCCACGGCTGACGCTTTTGAGCTTGTCAAAGAAGTCCAGAACAATTTCACCCAAGGGCATTTCATAGGTGAGCATCACCTGGCGGCCGTGGTAAGCCATGTTCAGTTGCACACCACGCTTTTGGTTGGCCAGGGTCATGACCGCGCCCACATAGTCTTGTGGCATATACAAGTGCACCGTGACGATGGGCTCGCGGATTTCCTCCATCTTGCTGGCCTCGGGCATCTTGGAGGGGTTCTCCACCATGATGAGCTCGCCATCGGCCCGCAGCACCTCATACACCACGCTAGGCGCAGTGGTGATCAGGTCTTGGTCGAATTCACGCTCCAAGCGTTCTTGCACGATTTCCATGTGCAACAGCCCCAAAAAGCCGCAGCGAAAACCAAAGCCCAAGGCTTGCGACACCTCGGGCTCGTAGCGCAAGGAAGAATCGTTGAGCTTGAGTTTTTCTAAGGCATCCCGCAGGGCGTCATATTGGTTGGCTTCCGTAGGGTACAAACCAGCAAACACCTGCGGCTGGATTTCCTTGAAGCCTGGCAAGGCTTGTTCAGCCGGTCCGAGGTTGTTGGGCAGTTTTTTCTCCAAAGTGATGGTGTCGCCCACCTTGGCAGCTTGCAATTCTTTGATGCCGGCAATGATGTAACCCACCTCACCCGCTTCCAAGGACTCGCGGGACTCGTTGGCGGGGGTGAACACACCCAGGTTGTCGGCGTTGTAGACCGCGTTGGTGGCCATCATTTTGAAGCGCTCGCCCTTGGCCAAGCGGCCATCGACCACCCTCACCAGCATGACCACACCCACATAGGTATCAAACCAGCTGTCGACGATCATGGCGCGAAGAGGTCCGTCAGGGTTACCGCGTGGCGGTGGAATTTTGGCGACCACCGCCTCCAAGATCTCGTCCACGCCCATGCCAGTTTTAGCCGAACAGGGAATCGCGTCCGTCGCGTCGATGCCGATCACGTCTTCGATTTCGGTTTTGGCGTTGTCGGGATCGGCCGAAGCCAAGTCCATTTTGTTGAGCACAGGCACCACCTCGACACCGAGGTCGAGGGCGGTGTAGCAGTTGGCCACCGTCTGCGCTTCCACGCCTTGACTGGCGTCCACCACCAACAATGCGCCTTCACAAGCCGATAAAGAGCGGCTGACTTCATAAGAAAAGTCCACATGCCCGGGCGTATCGATCAAATTGAGGTTGTATATTTCGCCGTTTTTCGCTTTGTAGCGCAGCGAAGCGGTCTGCGCCTTGATGGTTATCCCCCGCTCTTTCTCAATGTCCATTGAGTCGAGAACCTGCGCCTCCATCTCTCTGTCACTCAAGCCGCCGCAGCGCTGAATCAAGCGGTCTGCCAGTGTGGATTTGCCATGGTCAATGTGCGCAATGATGGAAAAATTTCTGATGTGGTTCATCAAGGCAAGCAGTTAAGTATTTGAATTTACAGAGAAGAAAAGCATAAAAAAGGGCGCGTCAGGTTATGACGCGCCCGGAACCAACAATCTATGGCAACTGCGATAGTTGGGAATTCATTGTAGGGAAAAAGGCGGTTGCCCAAAGCCCTTACAAGTTCCTCAAACCACCGTTGCAACCCAGCCACACAGAATTTATTCACAACTTATCCACAGAATCAGCGCAAAAACAACAGAACAACTTGTGGGTGAGCTGTGGAGCGTTGGGGGGAAAGTCTTGTGAATCTCGCATGGTGGTGAATTAGCGTCTTTTTATATCGATTTGGATTTTTAGAATCAATTCTTTAGACAATTTTATGTTTAAACAAGACGGACTGGTCACAACCATAAAAACAGAAAAATATTTTCGAATCGTTGGATGAATCCGTCAAAAACCACTGATATTAATTCCTTTGTATTCAAATATGTTAGCGCGGACGGATCACAGTGTATTGCGCCCACTCTCCGCGGCGCAGCAACACATTGATGGGCTTGCTTTTGTCGATGCGCGTCAGCACTTGGGTAAAAGCTTTTACATCGGCCACCTCGGTATTGGCGACCTGCACCACCACGTCTCCCTCACGAATGCCAGCCTTCATAGCGGGGTCAGCCACGGCGTCTACCCGTACACCCCCTTTGAGATTGAGTTCTTTTTTCAAGGCATCGGTCAAATCGCTGACGGTCAGCCCTAAAAGTTGGGTCGCATTGGGGGCAACAGCCTTTTCAGGGGCAGGCTTGCTTTGAGCGGTTTTATCCGCTTCAAACTCACCCACCATGATGGGGTAGTCCTTGGTGGTGCCGCGCCTGAACACCGTCACGGTGCTGGATGTACCGGGTTTGGTGCCACCTACAGCGCGGGGCAGATCAGAAGATTTTTCTATCTTTTTTCCGTCAAATTTCAAAATGATGTCGCCAGCCTCTAGGCCAGCTTTGTCTGCAGGCGAGCCCGCCTCCACATTGCTGACCAAAGCGCCTTGTGGCTTGCCAAGTCCCAATGACTCAGCCACATCTTTGCTCACATCGCCAATGCCCACACCCAAGCGGCCGCGCTGTACGCGACCCGAGGCGCGAAGTTGGGTGCTGACCTGCACCGCTTCATCGATAGGGATAGAGAAAGAAATGCCCATGAAGCCACCCGAGCGGGAATAAATTTGGCTGTTGATGCCCACCACTTCGCCGCGCATATTGATCAGCGGGCCTCCCGAATTGCCAGGGTTGATGGCGACATCGGTTTGGATAAAGGGCAGATAGTCGCCAGTGTCTCGACCTTTGGCGCTGACGATACCGGCCGTGACGGTGTTTTCCAAGCCAAAGGGTGAGCCAATCGCCATGACCCATTCGCCCACTTTGAGGCGGTTAGGGTCGCCAATTTTCACTGGTGGTAAACCCGTGGCTTCGATCTTCACCACGGCCACATCGGTACGTTTGTCGGCGCCCACAATGCGGGCGGTGAATTCACGCTTGTCAGTCAGTGTGACGATCACTTGGTCTGCACCATCGACCACATGGGCGTTGGTCATGATGAAGCCATCGTTGGTCAAAATAAAGCCCGAGCCCACACCGCGTGGTTGCTCTTCGGGTTG
>CAMCWS010000102.1 GCA_945882755.1 Bordetella parapertussis
ACGGCCTTGGTGTCGGTGCTCAATGGCGATGAAAATCCCACAGTGGGCTTGCTCAATGTCGGCGAAGAAGACATTAAAGGCGGCGAAAATACCAAAAAAACCGCTGAATTGTTGCGATCTGCTGCTAAAAGTGGCGATTTGAATTTTTATGGCAATGTCGAAGGCGATGATATTTTCCACGGAACCGTCGATATCGTGGTGTGCGACGGATTTGTCGGCAATGTGGCTTTAAAAGCTAGCGAAGGACTCGCCAGCATGGTGAGTGGCTTCTTGAAAAAGAGCTTTTCTGCCAATATCTTCACGAAAATTGCTGGCTTCATCGCTTATCCTGCGTTAAGTGGTTTTAAGAAACTGGTTGACCACAGGCGTCACAATGGCGCAGCCTTGCTGGGTTTGCGCGGTTTGGTGTTCAAAAGCCATGGTTCTGCTGATGCTTTGGCGTTTGAGGTGGCCTTGAGCCGTGCGTATGATGCCGCCCATCACCAATTGCTGGCGCGGGTGGAGCGCCGTTTGGCCCATGCAGCCCCCTTGTTGGCCGCTGCCATGGCAGCAGAAACCATCGCCTGACGCTTTGACATGACTGGTTATTCCCGCATCGCCGGTACAGGCTCCTATCTTCCCCCGCGCCGCTTGAGCAACGCCGATTTGGTCGCCCAATTGGCCGCCGATGGGGTGGAAAGCTCTGACGAGTGGATCGTTGAGCGCACCGGCATTGGCGCTCGGCACTTCGCTGCGGAAGGTGTTTTTAGCAGCGATTTGGCCTTTGAGGCCTGCAAAAACGCTTTGCAAGCCGCTGGTAAGCGGCCCCAAGACATCGACCTCCTCATCGTCGCCACCTCCACGCCCGACATGGTGTTCCCGTCCACAGCCTGTATCTTGCAGCACAAATTGGCTCAGCTCGATGCTGACGCGGTGGGCATCGCAGGCGCTCCGGCGTTTGATGTGCAAGCCGTGTGCGCTGGTTTCATTTATGCGTTGAGCGTGGCCGACGCCATGATCCGCGCAGGGAATGCCCGCCGTGCTTTGGTGGTGGGCTCGGAAGTGTTTTCGCGTTTGCTGGATTTCAAAGACCGCACCACCTGCGTGTTGTTTGGCGATGGTGCGGGCGCTGTGGTGCTGGAAGCCTCTGACAAGCCCGGTATTTTGGCCACTGACATCCATGCCGACGGCAAGCATGTGGGCCTGTTGTGCGTGCCAGGGCATGTGCAAAACGGCCAAATTTTGGGCGATCCGGTGCTGAAAATGGACGGCCAAGGCGTGTTCAAACTGGCGGTGGGCGTGCTCGAGGCCACGGCACGCACCGTGTTGGATAAAGCGGGGCTGACCGATGCCGACCTCGATTGGCTGGTGCCGCACCAAGCCAATATCCGCATCATCCAAAGCACCGCCAAAAAACTCAAACTCCCCATGGAAAAAGTCATTTTGACTGTGGCAGATCACGGCAACACCTCGGCGGCGTCCATTCCGCTGGCGCTGGACGCGGGTGTGCGTTCAGGGCAGATGAAGCCCGGCCAGTTGGTCATGCTCGAAGGCGTGGGCGGTGGTTTTGCTTGGGGCTCGGTACTTTTCCGCTTTTGATATGACGACATTTGCTTTTGTATTTCCGGGCCAAGGCTCACAGTCGGTGGGCATGCTCGACGCTTGGGGCGACAACCCCGTGGTTCGCGACACCTTGGCCGAGGCCAGCGCCGCGTTGGGCCAAGACTTGGGCGCACTCATCCACGCTGGACCCAAAGAAGATTTGGCGCTCACCACCAACACCCAACCGGTGATGCTGGTGGCCGCAGTTGCCGCTTACCGCGTCTGGCGCGACGCGGGCGGCGCAGCCCCTGCGTTTGTGGCGGGCCATTCGCTGGGCGAATACTCGGCTTTGGTCGCCAGTGGTGTGCTCAGCTTGGCCCAAGCCGTGCCTTTGGTGCGGCTGCGTGCCCAAGCCATGCAAGAGGCGGTGCCGGTGGGCACCGGTGCCATGGCGGCGGTGCTGGGCTTGCCTTCAGACAAAGTCAACGCGGTTTGCCAAGAAGCGCAAGACAGCTTCGGCGCGGGCAGTGCCGAAGTGGTGCAAGCCGCCAACTTCAACGACCCCGGCCAAACCGTGATTTCTGGCAGCAAAGCCGCTGTGGACAAAGCTTGCGAACTGCTCAAGGCTGCCGGTGCCAAACGCACCTTGCCGCTGCCAGTATCCGCACCATTTCACTGCGCCTTGATGAAGCCGGCCGCAGAGCGACTGCGCATGGCCTTGGCCTCGGTGGATTTTCACCCGCCCAGCATCCCCTTGGTCAACAACATCGATGTGGCCAGCCCCAGCGGCGCCGACGACATCCGCGACGCCCTCTACCGCCAAGCTTTTGGGCCAGTGCGCTGGGTGGAAGTCATTCGCGCCATGCAGCAGCGCGGCGTCACCCATGTGGTGGAATGCGGCCCCGGCAAGGTTCTGGCTGGCATGACCCCGCGCATCGACGCCAGTTTGCAAGCCGCCCCTTTGTATGACCCCGCCACTTTGGCGCAGGTGCAAGCCCTTCTTTCTTGAGAACCATGACCACTTCCGACACCACCCCTCAGATCGCTTTGGTCACCGGCGCCTCACGCGGCATTGGCGCCTCGATTGCGCTGACCTTGGCGCAACAAGGCTTTCATGTCACCGGCACCGCCACCACGCCCGAGGGCGCGGCTCGCATCAGCGAGCAGTTGTCGGCGTTTGCCGGTTGCCAAGGCGCTTGCCTGCAAGTCAACGACGCCGAGCAGGTGCAGGCTTTGGTGGATGGCATGGTCAAAGCCTCAGGCGGTTTGCATGTGCTGGTCAACAACGCTGGCATCACCCGCGACACCTTGGCCATGCGCATGAAAGACGACGACTGGGATGCGGTCATCGACACCAACCTCAAGGCGGTGTTCCGCTTGAGCCGCGCCGTCATGAAACCCATGATGAAGCAGCGTTATGGCCGCATCATCAACATCACCAGCGTGGTGGGCGCCTCAGGCAACCCCGGCCAAGCCAACTATGCTGCCGCCAAAGCCGGTGTGGCTGGCATGACCCGCGCCTTGGCGAGAGAGCTGGGCAGCCGCCACATCACGGTGAACTGCGTGGCGCCAGGATTCATAGAAACCGACATGACCGCTGGCCTGCCGCCCGAACAACAACAAGCTTTGCTGACCCAAATCCCTTTGGGCCACCTTGGCAAACCCGAAAATGTGGCGCATACAGTGGCTTTTTTGGCCAGTGTGCAGGCTTCTTACATCACGGGGCAAGAGATTCACGTCAATGGCGGGATGTTCATGGCCTGATACCTCGGTATAAGCCATTAGCAAGCCGTTTCGTCCGCGCGGCTAAAATCGTGGACTTCTAACCAACCCTCTGAGGGAAATATGAGCGATATCGAAACACGTGTCAAAAAAATCATTGCCGAACAACTCGGCGTGGAAGAGTCACAAGTCACCAACGAAAAAGCCTTTGTGGCCGATCTGGGCGCTGACTCCTTGGACACCGTGGAACTGGTGATGGCACTGGAAGACGAGTTTGGCATTGAAATTCCAGACGAAGACGCTGAAAAAATCACCACCGTGCAAAACGCTATTGATTACGCACTGGCACATAAAAAAGCCTAATTACTGAGGTTTCGCATGAGCCGTCGTCGCGTGGTCGTGACAGGCTTGGGCTGTGTGTCCCCCGTGGGAAACACAGCACAGGAATCCTGGGCACGCATTTTGGCCGGTCAGTCTGGCATAGATCGCATCACCCACTTTGATGCGTCAGCGTTCGCTTGCCACTTTGCAGGTGAAGTGAAAAACTTCAACCTCGACGCCTACATCTCCCCCAAAGAAGCGCGGACCATGGACCGCTTCATCCATTTGGGTGTGGCCGCCAGTTTGCAGGCTGTTGCGGATGCGGGCTTGGCCACGGGCGACGCTTTGGACGAAGAGGCGTCTTACCGCATTGGCTGCTTGATTGGCTCGGGCATTGGCGGTTTGCCACTGATCGAGAACATGCGTGACGAACTCATGGCCCGCGGCCCTCGCCGTATTTCGCCTTTTTTCGTGCCGGCTTCCATCATCAATATGATTTCCGGCCATGTCTCCATGCGTTGCGGCTTCAAAGGCCCCAATTTGGCCATTGCCACTGCCTGCTCCACCGGTTTGCACAGCATTGGCGAGGCTGGTCGCATCATTGAATATGGCGATGCCGATGTCATGATCGCTGGTGGCGCAGAAGCCACGGTATCTCCTTTGGGTTTGGGCGGCTTTGCCGCCATGCGAGCCCTTTCCACCCGTAACGATGACCCGCAAGCCGCGTCGCGGCCTTGGGACCGTGACCGCGACGGTTTTGTGCTGGGCGAAGGCGCAGGTGTGGTGGTGCTGGAAGAATACGAATACGCCAAAGCGCGTGGTGCTCGTATTTATGCCGAATTGATTGGCTATGGTCGAAGCGCTGATGCCGGTCACATGACCGCCCCCAACATGGACGGCCCACGCCGTGCCATGGTCAGCGCTTTGCGTAATGCCCAAATCAATACCGATCAGGTGCAGTACCTCAATGCCCATGGCACTTCCACTCCCTTGGGCGACATCAATGAAACTCAGGCCATCAAGGCAGCTTTTGGCGACCATGCCAAGTCCATGGTGGTTAGTTCCACCAAGTCTATGACTGGTCATTTGTTGGGTGGGGCTGGTGGCATTGAAAGCGTGTTCACTGTTTTGTCGCTGTACGACCAAAAAGCGCCCCCCACCATCAATTTGCACAACCCTGACCCTGAATGCGATTTGGACTATTGCGCCAACACAGCTCGGGACATGAAAATGGATGTCGCAGTCAAAAATAATTTCGGTTTTGGTGGAACCAACGGCACTTTGGTGTTCAAGCGCCTTTAAAAACGCGAGATTGCCCCGATTTTGCTGAGGTGATGCCAGTGCCTGATCACAGACGCTGAATTTTTCTAATACAACTACCCCTCTGAGGTTTTGGAGCTAAACATGATGTTGAGCAAATTCAATGACAAGCGCATGGGCTTGTGGCTGGGCGTTTTGAGCCTGACCGCGGTGCTGTGGAGTGCACCTGCCGTGCTGCCTTTGCAATCGGCTTGGGCGCAGTCCAGTGGTGCGGGTCGCACCCTGCCTGATTTCACCGATTTGGTCGAAACCGTCGGCCCCTCCGTGGTCAATATTCGAACCATCGACAAAGTAGCGGTCAACCCAGCTGCAGGCGCAAACCCCAACAACGGGGGTCCCAACAGCGGCAGCCCCAGCGACGAAGAATTACAAGAACTGTTTCGCCGCTTTTTTGGCATGCCCCCGCCCGGCAGACCTGGTCAGCCCGGCCAACCTGGTCAACCCAGACAGCCCAACCGTCCTCAGCAACCCGAAGAGCAACCACGCGGTGTGGGCTCGGGCTTTATTTTGACCAACGATGGCTTCATCATGACCAACGCCCATGTGGTCGATGGTGCAGACCAAGTGATCGTCACACTGACTGACAAGCGTGAATTCACCGCCCGCATTGTGGG
>CAMCWS010000103.1 GCA_945882755.1 Bordetella parapertussis
GAGAGGCGAGGAAGTCAAGCCTTTGCTCGGTCTCTGGCGCTAAACGAATGGAAGTCGCCATATCAAACCCTCTTTTGAATACATGCATTCAATGTATCACAGGGTCTGTTTTTTGCCCGGTGTGATTGCTTCGTCGCTACGCTCCTCGCGATGACAGCTCCTCGCATTGACGGGTAGATAATTCCCCGATGATCAAATTGTTTGTTGGCTTGGGCAACCCTGGCGCTGAATACGAGGACACCCGCCACAACGCTGGGTTTTGGTTCATCGATCAGCTCTCCCAGCAACTCAAGGTGCAGTTGCAGCCTGAGAAAAATTACCACGGCTGGGTGGCGCGAACCACGCTACAGGGCGAAACCATTTGGTTGTTGAAGCCTGCCACTTTCATGAACCTGTCGGGCAAATCGGTGGCCGCGTTGGCGCGGTTTTACAAAATTGCCCCAGAACAGATGTTGGTGGCCCACGATGAACTCGATCTCACGCCCGGCGAAGCCAAACTCAAACTCGGTGGTGGCCACGCGGGTCACAACGGCTTGCGCGATATCCATGCCCAAATGGGCACAGACGCCTACTGGCGCTTGCGCCTAGGCATTGGCCACCCCGGTGTCAAGTCGGAAGTGGTTCACTGGGTTTTGAAGAAACCTGCACCTGAGCAGCGAATATTGATTGACACTTCCATCGACCGCAGCCTACAAGCCTTAGCCTGCTTGGTAAGCGGCGAGATGGAAAAAGCCATGCAAATGGTCCATACCAGCAAACCGCCCAGGCCCAAACCGCCACGTCCGGCGGCGGCCTCTCCTCTCAAGGAAGGCGATTCGCATGAAAAAAATCCTCCCCCTGTTGGCCCCGGCGCTGGGTCTGACACTGCTTAGCTCCTTGCTGGCTACCTCCCCCACCCTTCACGCCAAACCCAAAGAAAAACCGGCCCTGCTGTGCGAACAAGCTGGCCAAATGACGGCTTGTGAAGACTCTCAGTCGGACAAGGTGGCTGACAAAGGCAAGCCCCGCGCCTTCAAAGCGCAGGGCAGCGACGGGGTGATGGACAAAGCCAAAACCAAGACCAAAAAGAAAAAAGCGAAGACGAAAAAGGCCCGTAAAACAGCGCCCGTTGAATAGCGCCTAAATACTCAAGCGCTAGGTGCCGGTTGATCCACCAAGCCTTGGTATTTGGCCCACAGTGTGTCGCGGCTTTCGACATGCTGTGGGTCTAGCGGAATACACGCCACGGGGCACACTTGGACGCACTGCGGCTCATCGTAGTGGCCGACGCATTCGGTGCATTTGGCGGGATCGATTTGGTAAATCTGCACGCCCATGAAGATGGCGTTGTTGGGACATTCGGGTTCGCACACATCGCAGTTGATGCACTCGTCAGTGATCATCAAAGCCATGGGTTCCTCAAGCTGCTTTTTTGGCCTGCATAAAACGCAACACACTGGGCGAGACAAACTGGGTGACATCGCCGCCCAAGTTGTTGACCTCACGCACCAAGGTGCTGGAGATGCACTGGTAAACATCCAAGGTGTTTAAAAACACGGTATCTATCTTGGGCGCCAAGCGGCGGTTCATGCCTGCTAACTGAAATTCGTAATCGAAGTCGGTCATGGAGCGAATGCCCCGCACCATGGTGGTGGCACCCAAACTGGCGGCGAAATCAATCACCAAGCCGTCAAAGGTTTTGATTTGCACATTGGGGCAGTCTTGCAAGGCTTCACGGGTGAGGCTCAAGCGCTCTTCCAAGGTGAACATGGTTTTCTTATGGTGCGCACTGGCCACCGCCACCACCACTTGGTCAAACATGCGAGCGGCCCGGCGAACAATGTCCTCATGACCCAAAGTGATGGGGTCAAAGGTTCCAGGGTACAGGGCGATGACTTGGGTGGGCATGAGGGCATTATGCCGCTGGCTGCAACAAGTGGGCGTGTACCGCGCCTGCCTTTAGGTGCTTGGCCACACGCAAGCCCCAAGCGCTGACATCGTCATCGCGCCAGGCTTTGGCGGCTTCTAGGTAAATCTGCCCCGAAGGTTTGATGCAAGCCGCTGCCGCCGCCAAGGCCATTGGGTACTGCGGGAAGTCGTAGGGCGGGTCTAAAAACACCAAGTCCACGCTTTGAGGCGCTTGTTGTCTCAGGGTCGATAAGCCATCCCCTCGCAGCATGCGCAGTTGGTTGGCGCCCAGCTTGGCCTGACTTTTGGCCATGGCCTCGATGCACAAAGCATTGACATCACACAACAGCACATGGGCTGCGCCTCGGGAAGCGGCTTCAAAACCCAGCGCACCGGTGCCGGCAAAAGCGTCCACACAATGCCAACCAGTCAAATCTTGGCCCAGCCAGTTGAAGAGGGTTTCACGCACCCGGTCCGGCGTGGGGCGCAAATCGACGTTGCGTGGCAGGGGCAGCTTGCTGCGCTTCCACTCGCCGCCAATGATGCGCACCTCGCCTGGTTTCAAGGCTTGGCACCCAAAATAACCGTCACCATGCGCTCAGGCTGCAAGTTGCGGGCAAACGCTTGTTGTATTTGGGTCGCCGTGATTTTGTCAATTTCAGCCGACCATGTGTCTAAATAATCCAGAGGCAAACCAAACCACGCGATATTGCTCAGGTTGTCCAACAGTTTTCGGTTGCTGTCCAAGCGCAGGGCAAAGCCGCCAATCATGAAATCCTTGGCAGCTTGTACCTCTTGGTCTGTGGGGCCGTTGCGCACAAAGTCACGCAATACCTCAGAGGCGACTTGCACCGCTTGGGCAGCTTGGTCGGGTCGGGTTTGCAGTCCCACAGCAAAAGCGCCAGCATGTTGGCCCGGCGAAAAATAGCTGTAAACGCTGTAACTCAAGCCGCGTTTTTCACGCACTTGGTCTGTCAGGCGCGACACAAAACCGCCGCCACCCAAAACATAGTTGCCAAGGGTCAAGGCAAAGAAATCTGGGTTTTGGCGGGCAATGCCCGGCTGGCCTATGAAGACATGGGCTTGGGCAGATTCAAAAGGAATCTGCAGGGTTTTCGCCTCTTTCAAAGGCATCACCTCAGGCACCACAGGCTGCGCGGGGCAAGCACTTTGGCGGGACAAGCCGCTGAGCAGTTGGGTAAGCAAACGCTCTGTTTGTGCTCGGTTGACGGCACCCACCACGCTGATCTTGGCTTGGCACAACAACAGATGGCGAGACACAAACTGCGCCATGGCGGCGGTGTCAATGCGTCGCAAACTGGCTTCATCGACTTCCGCGCCGTAAGGGTGCTTGCCAAACACGGCTTGGTTAAAGGCCTTGCCAGCCTGCGTGGCAGGCTTGGTATTAGATTCACGGATCGAAGCCACCCAACGCTCACGCTCGCTTTGCCATACATCGTTAGGGAAACTGGGGGCGGCCAACTGCCTTGCCGCCAAAGCCACGGCTGCGTCAAGCAACTCGGGGCGGGTCAGGCTGCGCAGCGAAAAGCTCATGCGGTCGTCGCCAGCGTTGGCGTTGACCATGGCACCCAAATCCGCCCATGCTTCACCCAACTGGTTTTCATCCATGGCAGGCTGGCCTTGAAAGGCCTTGATGCCCTTGCCCATCATGCGGGCAGTTGCCACAGCCAAGCCGCTTTGGCCAGAGGGATCACGGCGATCGCCTGCATCAAATTCAAGTTGCACATCCACCATGGGAATGCCGGGCGCTTCCACCAGATACACCTTGGGTCCTGTCGCCATCGTCCAGTGTTGAATTGGGATACCTGCCCATGAAGCCAAGGGCAAAAGCCATAGGGCCAACCATGCAAAGCGTTTCATCGTGCGCCCTCCCCGTGGCGTGATCCTGCGACAGGTTTGCGCGGAAAAGTCCTCGCCCCTGTTTGTGGCAACAAGGTGGCCACTGTCAATGTGTCGTCACCGAAATATTTGGCCGCCACCGCTTGCACATGGGCAGGGGTAATGGCATTCAAGCTCTCCAGCACACGTTCGGCGCTGTCCAGAGGCATGCCCTCGATCCAGCTGCTGCCCAACTCCCGGGCTTGGTTGAAGGTGGAGTCACGCTGGTAAACATTGGAAGCCATCCACTGCGCTTTGACCCGGCGCATCTCGGCTTCGCTGACACCCTCTTTGGCAATTTTGGTAATTTGGGCTCGCAATGCGGCTTCAAGTTGCTCTGGTGTTTTGCCTTTGGCGGGTACCGCGTCGAGCATGAACACTTGCGGGCCACGTCCGCTCATGGTGTTGGAAGCACCGGCGCTGTCAGCCAAGCGGCCCTCGCCTTGGGATAAGGCACGTTCCAGCCTTGCGCCGTTGTAACCATCCAAAACAGCGGCCAACAGCGTCAGCGCCAGCGCGTCGCGGTTGTCGTCAGTGGGTTCAAAGCCAGAGAAATTGGGCACCTTCCACGACAAGGCGAGATAGGCTTGGTCTGCAGGCGCCTTCACCACTACGCGGCGGGTACCGGTTTGGGTGGGCTCTTCTCTGGGCTTGCGTGCAGGCACCACGCCAGCAGGAATTTGCCCGTAGGTGGTTTCTGCCAATCGCTGGACCTCGGCCACATCCACATCGCCCACCACCACGATGGCGGCGTTGGCAGGTACATACCAGCGTTTGTAAAAGTCCCGTGCGTCTTGCGGCGTCATGGCGTCCAAGTCGTTCATCCAGCCAATGACGGGGCGGCGGTAAGGCGAGGCAATAAATTGGGTGGCAAAGAGCTGCTCGTACATCAACATACGGGGCGAGTCTTCGGTGCGCATGCGTCGCTCTTCTTTGACCACCTCGACCTCTTTGGTGAACTCAATGTCTGGCCACTGGTTGTTGGCGAAGCGATCGGCTTCAAGCGCCATAACCTCTGGCAAACGCTTGGCCGGAATTTGCTGGTAGTAACCGGTGTAGTCCTTGTTGGTGAAGGCGTTTTCTCGTCCACCCAAAGCCGCCACTTTGCGTGAAAACTCGCCTTGTTTGACCTTGGCGGTCCCTTTGAAAAGCATGTGTTCCAACACATGGGCCACGCCCGACACGCCATCAACCTCGTCCATGGAACCGACCCGTACCCACAGCATATGCACCGCGGTAGGTGCACGTTTGTCCACTTTGACGATGAGCGTCATGCCGTTTTTCAAGGTGAACTGTTGAGCCGCGGGGCTTGTTTGTGCCAAGGCAGGACGCAGGGTCAGCAGCAGCGCCAGCCCCACGAGACACAGCTTGGCGTTGCGGGGAAAGGCTAGTAGGAAGGGTTTCATAGAATGGCTTTAACTCCAACTCGCCCCATGGCGAGCAACCCGTCATTCTAGAAACCCTTGACCCCATGTTCAGCCTGTTCAAACGAAAGACCCCAGCGCCAACAGCCCTGCCTGAGCAAGGGCCATCGGCCTCGCAAGTCGCGGCCCAAAGCTGGCTGGGACGTTTGCGCAGCAGTTTGCAACGCACAGGCAGCAGCATCGCTGGGGTGTTTGGCGGCAAAGTCATCGATGACGCGCTTTACGAAGAACTTGAATCTGC
>CAMCWS010000104.1 GCA_945882755.1 Bordetella parapertussis
AAAGAATGGAACTCTTTTCTGGCTTCGTATTGGCCTTCTATGTAGTCGACACTGACGAAATGGTTTTTCAAAAATTTGGGGTATCCGTAGGCGATGTAATAAAGCGACATTGACCATAGAACCAAACCCAAAAACCGCAACGAGCGATGTCCATTGACGTCCTGAGAACGACTGAGCTCATGGATCAGCCAGAGTTTGATGGGCAAGCCAGGGAGCAAATGGTGTGGTCCAGCGCCAGGTTTAGATGCCAATACACACACCAAAAATTCAATAACGATCACAACCAGGATCATCACCCCATAGTGGTTCTTTGAACTGTTACCTTTGGACAGGGCAGTCCATAGCCATGCAATGGGCAATATGGAAAACAGAGAATATGCGATGTTGCGATGAAACAGTCCATCGCTAAGGGTTTGGCTTGCCAAAGACTCAACATAAGCGAGATGGTTGGCAAGCGAGAAACTCGACAGCGCATAAGGGGCAAGCGCCACGGCCAATCCTGCAAAAATCGCCACCCACAACTGCCGCAAAGAGTGACCCTGCACCAGCAGCAAAAGGGTCACGGGGAAAAAAAATAAAAAGCCTGTGAACTTGAACGTTGTAGCGATACCTGCCAATAGACCAATACCCAATAAGCTCCAAGAGGGGGACTTGATTACTAAAGCAACCGCCAAAGTACTCAGTAATAGCAAATAGGATTCGGGACGGTTCCAAAATCCAAACTCATAAAAGAAAAAGATCAACACCAAAGCTGAGCGTGAAATAGGACTTGGCAGTCGCTGCCAAAGCACCACCAAAGACACGACATACGCCAAAACACCAGGCAATTTGCTACCCAGAACAGGGTCGCCAACCAGCATGGCAATTGCATTGCTTAAATAAATGCCAGGCCCATAAATCAGCCCCATGAATTGCCATTGGTCACCGCTGGGATAAGCCAAGCCACCTGCCTGGACTATTTGCCCAAGGGTTGCCACAGTGGGCTCTGCATGATCAAAGTAATTAGGAAAAATCAAATAACCAACAGCCAGCGAAAGCGCCAGTGCAAAAATAATTTTTGAAAGCGTGTTCAGCGAACCCAGTGCTCTGAATTGCCATCCTTTGGGCAAGACGATGAGAAAGAAAAATCCAAGCAAAAGTCCATGGCCCATGTCCTTGACTGACAGTAAATACAAATAATCAGCGGGGTTCAACATGGGCATTGATTCAAAAGAGATTGGCGCAAATCAGGTCTTGCGCCGTTGCGGCCAAACAAAAATGGCCGTGGCACTGTAGTTCCACATCAGTCCAACCAATATACCGGCCAAGCCAGACCACAGCCAACCGCCGCCACCGCTGTGGGCCCAGGATGCAACCCCCACATTGGCCAAGGCACCCACGCCGCAAGCGGCCATGAATTTCACCAAGCCCCACCACCACATCCACCCGTGCAATTGTTTATCGCGGTAGGTCAGCAAATTATTGAGGTGAAAATTAAATACCATGGCCAGCACCACCGCAGCAGTCTGAGATTCTGTAAACGGTAGTGCCAATAGCTTTAGCGCCAAAGACAGTACCAACACATGAACAATCACCCCTAAGCTTCCTACTGCGCCAAAAGAAATCAAAGAGGTGGGCAGGTAACGGCCCAAGGTCTTGTCAGCCAACATCAACAAGTAGTCCCAAGCCACCCTAGCGTCCAACTTGCTTTCCCCCGCATGGCGCAATCCAAAGGTGTAGGGAATTTCTGTGAATGACAGTTTGCGCGGTGAAGACACCACAATATCAAGCAAGATTTTGAAACCCATGCTGGAGAGGTTGTGCACAGCAGCCATAAAGACTTCTCGGCGCAACATGAAAAAACCGCTCATGGGGTCTTTGAGGGTGACCCGCAAAACTCGCTGACTCAACCATGTCGCAAACCGGCTAGTGAGTTGCCGAGATTCATCCCATTCGCCAACGCCGCCACCCTCCATGTAACGCGTTCCAACCACCAGTTCACAACCCATTTGTTGCAAAGCCTTCAGCATGACGGGTAAGCGGGTTTCATCATGTTGCAAATCGGCATCCATGACAGCCAAATAGGGAGCAGAGCTTGACAACATACCTTCCACGCAAGCGGAAGACAATCCTCGCCGCTGAATGCGGTGAATGCACCTGACCCTTGGATGGGCCAAGGAGAGTTGTTTGATGTGTTCGGCTGTACCGTCTGGCGAATCATCATCCACGAACACCACTTCCCATTCAATGCCCTGCAAGACACGGCCTATGCGGTTCACCAACTCATCTATATTGGCTTTTTCGTTGAAAGTTGGAACAACAATGGCTAATTCCAAAGGTAAGGATTGCATAGGGTAAGACATGTTTTTTTCATCTTCGTAACAACAACAAACTGGCAGCCAAATAAACCAAACACTCGCCCATACCAGCGCCGAAATACGGGCAGTTCATCAACCCCATCAAAGCCGCAATGGCGGTGATGGTGGTCAAAGCTTGCCTGTCGTTGGTTGGCAAAGCTTGGGCGTCCTTGTACTGAGCAAACAATAAACCTAGAAAAAATATGCAGCCGACTACCCCAGCTTCGACCAACCACAGCAAATACTGCTGATGGGGATTTGAAGGTGCGTCTGCTTGCATTCCACCCAAACGGTGGTAGTTCATGCGCCAACTTCCAACCCCATGACCAATAAGAGGTTTTTCTTGAACAGCCAGCAATGAGCGATGCCAATAATCTAAACGTTGACCTTGGGATGATTCGACACTTCCCTGTTGGTAGCTGATAACGTCTTTAACGACTTGGTAGGTTCTGGTTTGAAATCGAGGCGATAAAACCATCATCAAGGCAGCAAGTACAAATGGCAAACCCACCACCAACCAGCGCCAACGCTTGGGTAATTGCCACCACACAGCCATCGAAATAAACACCAGCATGACCAAGAAGCCACTGCGCCCTGTCATCACAAAAAAAACATTGAAAACGGTCAGAAGCAAAATGCCAATAGGTACCCAACGCCAGTGACCTTGCGGCCAGTGATCTCGCATAAACCAGAGCACAACTGCCAAAAAAGTAAGCAGCACAGGTTGCTCCAAGGTGCTGCCATGCACAATGCCCAGCGAAGGCAGTTCTTTCGCCGTTGCCCAAGGCACTGGCAATCCAGCCACCAAGGCCCAAGATGACAACATCATCACCACCATGCCAGCCACAAACCATTTCAAGGTGAACAAAGACTGTTCTGGGCTTCGCAATAGATAAAGCACAGGTATAAACCACAGAATACGACTGTGCCTCCCCCATCCCGCCAAAGCATCAGCAGAACTTGACTCAGTCCACCAAAAACTCAGACTCATCCAAACCATGGCCAGCAATATCCACCATGTCATTGAGGGCCACAGTTTGAAGGAAGGAAAGCTCCGTTGCTTAACATCAAAAAACAGCTGACCCACAACCGCAATTAACAGCAGCAGTTTGGCTATGGACACCATGGCAACGCCTAAGCTCACCGATACGGCCAAGAAAGACACCGAGAACACCGCAAAACTTTGCCACCGATGCTGCCAATTCATACTGCTTATATGCATGTCAATTCAATAAAAAGTGAAGCCCGCCGATACGCCGGATTCTGTGCATATTGGTTTCCCAATACGTGACCGTCATTCCTCTGGGCCGGGGGTCACCCACCCGGCTCGGTGCTACCTACCCGCCAACTCAGCGAACCGCCTCAACGTTGGCCTACTTGGTATTGCTGCGCGCAGAGATTGCCCGTTTCACCCAACAAGCATACCGAAGCATGCCGATTGACTCGTCTCTGTTGCTCTGATCCTCACCTCACGGTGGAGAGGCGTTACCTCCTGCGCTGTCCTGTGCAGTCCGGACGTTCCTCCAGTGCGACATTTCTGTCCTTGCACCAGCGACGGCCTAGCGAGCTTCACACAGGGATTATCGACGGATAATGCAGGCCATCCTTGAGCCTTGTCCGATCACCACGGACCCCCAGCCATGATCCGCCTGTCCGAACTCAAACTGCCCCTCGACGCAGCCTTCGATCCTCCCCAGAACCGTGACGAACCGCCCCTGTTCACGCCCGCGCTGGAACCACGGATCGCCAGCACCTTGGGCGTGGCGGTCAAAGACATCCGCCAATGGCATGTCTTCAAACGCAGTTTCGACGCCCGCAAGCAACACCTGCAGGTGGTCTACATCGTTGACCTGGCACTCACCGATCCCGATCAAGCGCGCGTTCTGCTGCAAACCCACGCAGGCAACCCGCATATCCAGGCCACGCCAGACATGCAATGGCGTCCACCCGTCCAAGCGCCAGGCGAATGGTCAAGCACTGAGCGGCCTGTGGTGGTCGGCTTTGGGCCTTGCGGCATGTTTGCGGCCCTGGTGTTGGCGCAAATGGGCTTGAAGCCGATCGTGATCGAGCGCGGCCCGCAGGTGAGGCAACGCACCAAAGACACCTGGGGTTTGTGGCGCAAATCGGTCCTCCAGCCTGAAAGCAATGTGCAGTTTGGCGAAGGCGGCGCGGGCACTTTCTCCGACGGCAAGCTCTACAGCCAGATCAAAGACCCGCGGCATTTGGGCCGCAAGGTGATGAATGAGTTTGTGCGCTTTGGTGCGCCGGAAGAGATTTTGTGGGCGGCGCACCCGCACATCGGCACGTTCAAGCTGGTCAAAGTGGTTGAAGGTTTGCGCGAGGAAATCATCCGCTTGGGTGGCGAGGTGCGGTTTGGGCAACGCGTGGTTGACCTGTTGTTTGAAGACGGGACGGCCTCCGGCTCGCAGGCGCCAACCCGTGCTTCCAGCAAGCCAAGACAACGACAGCTGCGCGGCTTGCAAGTGCTTGACCTCAGCAGCGGTGCCACCCACCACCTGCCCACCCATCATGTGGTCATGGCGCTTGGTCACAGCGCCCGCGACACGTTCACCATGCTGCACCGCCACGGCGTGCAAATGCAAGCCAAGCCATTTTCGATCGGTGTGCGCATCGAGCATCCACAAGGTGTGATTGACCGCGCACGCTGGGGTTTGCATGCGGGTCACCCGATGTTGGGCGCGGCCGACTACAAGCTGGTGCACCACGCCAACAATGGCCGTGCGGTCTACAGCTTTTGCATGTGCCCCGGTGGCACCGTGGTGGCGGCCACCAGTGAAATCGGGCGGGTGGTGACCAATGGCATGAGCCAGTACTCGCGCAACGAGCGCAATGCCAATGCCGGGATCGTGGTGGGCATCGACCCTTCAGACTACCCCACAGATGCCGCCGCGTTTGAAGCCGCTTTGGGCCAAGAGGCAGGCAACGCAGTGCGCTTGGACACCATGGACACCAGCGATGGTTTCCATC
>CAMCWS010000105.1 GCA_945882755.1 Bordetella parapertussis
ATGCCGTCCGGCCCTTACTTGCTCAAGGGCTGGGCGATCACCAAGTTGATCTTTTCTTTACTACCGGGCTTGATGGGGCCAGCGCTCACCCCTAAGTCGCCAGGTTGCGCCATGGCGTTCCCACTTCTTGAAATACGCGCTCTCACCATCACCGCGCTGATGTGTGAGAGTTTCATTTGCGGGTTCATCGCCATGCTGTCGTCCAGCACAAAGTCGTAAGGCAATTTGTCCACCGTTGTGCGCACAATGGCCAATGGCATACGTGGGCCGTCGGCGGCATTGGCATAAATAAACACCGTGTCTTGCGGGGAAACTTGCGAAGCCAAGGCAGGGTCTAGGCTGACACGGCCGGCAATACGCTCAGCGCCTGGCGCTGTTTTGCCCTGCGTGGGCTTGGCCGTTGGCGCAGGGCTTTGTGGCGCTTGGGCCACCACGGTGTCAGGGTCAAGCGCCGGCATGTTCAGGCGTTCACGCGCTTTGTTGATGGCTTCGACCAAGGCGGGTAAGTCAGGTGAGGAAGCAGGCAACAAACCGCGGACTTTGTCCCAGTATTTCAGCGAGTCTTGAAATTGACCTTGGGAGAAAGCGGCGCTGCCAGCCAGCAGCAAAGCGTTGCCATGCTCGGGGTCTGCTTTGAGCACACTTTGGATGATGTCCCAAGGTTCACCGTCAAACTTGCCTTGGTTTTTTTGCGCCAACACCTCGGCACGTTCAATGCGCACATCGTCATTGGCGGCAATAGCGAGCGATTTTTTGAAAGCTTCATCCGCCGGATCAAAACGAGCCAAAGCGCGTTCTATGCGACCCAGCATCACCCAGCCTTCGGCATTGTTGGGGTTCTCGGCCAAGCGTTGGCGCAGTTGATCGGACATGGATTGGAGCTTTTCAGTCGATATTTGCTCGTCGCCACCCACTTGGTTGGCCAGCAGGGGGTCGATGCCCACCGGTGTGCCTACCCAAAAATACATGCCAAATGACATTAAGGGGATGGCCAAGGCCAAACCTGCCACCAAGCCACGCCAATGCGGCGAGGCCACAGGCGCAGAGGCGGTCTTTTGGGGGGTGTCTTCCAGCAGTCGCTGGGTTAATTCTTCATGCGAGGTGTCAAAACCAGCCTGGTCAAGGGTGCCTTGCGCGAGTTCATGCTGCAACTCGGCCAAATGCTCGCGGTAAACCGCCACCTGCGACAACACATTCTCGTGTTCACTGAGCTGCGAACCTGCCCGCGACGCGCGGCGCAAACTCCACGCCAACACCAAGACCACGGCGACACACATGAGTACCGCACAAATCAAAAACCATTGAACCGCGTTCATTCAATCTTTCAAAAGTTGTTCCGCCTGGGCTCGCTGAGCAGCGTCAAGGTGGGGATGCGTGAGTTGCCGGCGTTGGCGTAAATAGCGCCAAAAACCGCCAATCGCCAACACAAGCAAGAGAAAAGGTCCGAACCACAAGGGCCATGTCAAGGGCTTGAAGGGCGGTTTGTAGAGCACAAAATCACCATAGCGTTCAACCAAATAGGCTTTGATCTCGGCGTCGGTTTTGTTGTCACGTATGAGTTTACGCACCTCGCGACGCAAGTCTTCAGCCAACTCGGCATGCGAAGAGGACAAGGCCTCGTTTTGGCACACCAAGCAACGCAACTCTTCGGAAATCACCACCAAGCGGGCTTCGACTTGGGGGTCTTGCGCCATGGGTTGGGCTTCCCCTGCCTGCGCCAACCAAGACGTGACACAGAAGCTTGCCACAAGGAGTGCATGTTTCATGCGGGTTTGTCCAATTGTTGAATCAAGGGAAGAATCGTTTCAATCAGAATTTCAGGGGTGACAGGGCCTACCCGCTTGTACCGGATGATGCCCTCTTTATCGATCAGGTAAGTCTCCGGCACACCATAAACACCATAGTTGATACCCACACTGCCATCGAGATCCATCACCGACAGCTTGTAGGGGTCGCCAGCTGTTTCCAAAAATTTCAAACTGCGTTCACGGGCGAGTTGCAATTTATCCGCCTCACTGCTGAGTGCGTTGGCGGCTTCGCTGCCTTGCAGTTCTTTGTAACTCAAGCCCACGATGGGAATACGCTGGCTTTTGGCAAACTGCACCAGCAAAGGGTGCTCTTCGCGGCAAGCCACACACCATGTGGCCCACACATTGAAGATCCACACTTGGCCCTTCATGTCGGCAGGGCTGAAGGGCTTGTCGCCACTCAGGGTAGGCAAGCTGAACACCGGCGCAGGCTTGCCCACCAAGGGGGAAGGAATTTCGCGGGGGTCTCGCTTTAAACCCACGCCCAGAAAAACCACCAAAACGGCGAACAAAGCCAAGGGGAGCAAAAACTTCTTCATGCCGAACCTGACAAAGCCTCAGATGCGGTACGAACAGACTGTTGGTTGGTGTTGCGGCGATAGCGCCTATCGAGAGCGGCCAGCACCCCGCCAAACACCATGAACAGCACACCCGCCCACAGCCATGGCACGAAAGGTTTGTAGTACACGCGCATGCTCCAAGAAGGCGTGTCTCCCGCTACAGGGTCACCCAATGAAACATACAAATCGCGTAAAGGCCCCGTGTCGATAGCCGCTTCCGTCATTGGCATAGCGGTAGAGAAGTAACGGCGTTTTTGCGGACGCAATGTTTCAATGACCTGATCGTTTTTCAACACCTCGACTTTGGCTTGCAGGGCTTTGTAATTGGGCCCCATCACATCTTCCATGCCCACCAAGCGAAAGGTATAGGGGGCAATGGTGACGGTGTCGCCCATGGCCATGCGCACATCACGTTCGACCTCGTAGGACTTCACGCCGGTGATGCCCAGCACCAGCACCGCCATGCCAAAGTGCGCCAAATGCATACCCCAAAACGAACCACCAATACGGCCCGGTTTGCGCAAACGCTCCACCACATGCTGCAAACTGCCCAAGCCCACCCACATGCCCAGAAACACGCCCAGCATGGTGCCAGCCGACCAACTGCCCAGCACAAAAGGCAGCACAATCGCCAACAACAAAGCGGCGCCACCAACAAAGCGCAGTCGCCAAAACACCTCGCTCATGCGAGCTTCACGCCAGTGCGCCACGGTGCCCGGCACCAGCACAAAGAGCAGCGGAACCATGAGGGGTGCAAACACCAAATTGAAATAGGGCGGTCCCACAGACAACTTGCCCATATTCAGCGCATCAATGATGAGCGGGTACAAAGTGCCCAGCAACACCGCGCCAGTGGCCACCACCAGCAAGACGCTGTTGAGCAACAAGAAAGACTCTCGAGAGACCAAGCCCATGGTGCCGCCCAAGGTCACCGCTGGCGCTCGCCAAGCAAACAAGGTAAGAGAAGCACCGACCACTACCGCCAAAAAGATGAGAATAAAAATGCCGCGAGAAGGGTCAGACGCAAACGCGTGAACCGAGGTCAGTACGCCTGAGCGAACCAAAAAAGTACCCAGCAGTGACAGCGAAAAAGCCGCAATCGCTAACAGCACGGTCCAAGCTTTGAAACTGCCACGCTTTTCAGTCACCATCAGAGAGTGAATCAGCGCGGTGCCCACCAACCAAGGCATGAGGGACGCGTTTTCCACGGGGTCCCAAAACCACCAACCACCCCAGCCCAATTCGTAATACGCCCACCAAGAACCCAAGCCGATGCCAAGGGTCAGAAAAGACCACGCGATCACGGTCCAAGGGCGGGACCAGCGAGCCCACGCAGCGTCAAGTCGCCCCGACAGCAAAGCGGCAATGGCAAACGCAAACGTGACCGACATGCCCACATAACCCATATAGAGCATGGGCGGGTGAATCACCAAGCCAGGGTCTTGCAACAAAGGGTTGAGATCGCGTCCATCGGCCGGCATGGGAAAGAGTCGGTCAAAGGGGTTGGAGGTGGTCAAGATGAACATCAAAAAACCCACCGACACCAGACCCAAGACCCCCAGCACCCGCGCCACCATGGCCAATGGCAGGCTGGCTGAAAAAATCGCGACCGCTGCAGTCCAACCAGTGAGCATGAGCATCCACAACAACAACGAACCCTCGTGGCCGCCCCACACCGCTGCGAATTGGTAGGGTTTGGGCAGCAAGGTGTTGGAATGCTCGGCAACGTATTTCACCGAGAAGTCGTTGCTTAAAAAAGAAGAGGCCAAGCAGGCAAAGGCGAAGGACACCAACACAAACTGCAGCAGCGCAGCCGGACGTGCCAGCGATTGCCACACCACGTTGTGACGCAAAGTACCGGCAAGTGGCACAGTCCCCAAAAACAAAGCGATAACGGCAGACAGCACCAACGCAAATTGACCAAGTTCAGGAATCATGAGCCACCAGCTTTCAAGGTTTGACAGATTGCGCGGTACGGGCCTGCGCGGCTTCGTCTAAGGCGTGTTGCGCCTCAGGGGGCATGTAATTCTCGTCGTGTTTGGCCAGCACCTCGGAGGCGGTCATCAGACCTTGCGCATCCAAGCGACCTTGCGCCACCACGCCCTTGCCTTCTTTGAACAAATCGGGCAGCAATCCACTGTAGCGTACGGGTATATCTTGGGCGGTATCGGTGACCACAAACGACACATCCGAACCGTTGCGTTGCAGGCTGCCCACTTTCACCAAGCCACCAATGCGAAAGGTTTTGTTTTGGGGCGCTTCGCCCTTTAACACTTGGGTAGGTGTGAAGAAAAACACCAAATTGTTTTGAAACGCGTTCAGCACAAAGGCCGCCGCCAGTGCCAGCACCAGCACACCACCTGCAATCAGCGCAAATCGGGTTTGTCGAGGTGACAAGCTCATCATGGGTTCTCCAAA
>CAMCWS010000106.1 GCA_945882755.1 Bordetella parapertussis
ACGCCCACAGCAGCTTTTGTGAAAAACGGCGCATGGGCCAACCCAAGCGAAGGCTGTGTGGCCAATATCTTGCAAGCCTTGGACGGTGAAAACCGCAACTTGGGCGCGTTTGATGCCAACCATTTCGCCACCCAGTTGCTGGGCGACAGCATTTACATCAACCCCATGGTGTTGGGCTATGCCTGGCAAAAGGGCTGGATTCCTCTGGGTCTGGAAGCGTTGATGCGGGCCATCGAACTCAATGGCGTGCAAGTCGAGTCCAACAAAAAAGCCTTTGCTTGGGGGCGCTGGTGTGCGTTTGACATCACCAAGATGCAGGCCTTGTTAGCACCGGTACAAGTGGTGCAGTTCAAGTCCCGCGAATCTTTGGACGACATGGTCGCCAAGCGGGTTGCGTTTTTGACCCAATACCAAAACGCAGCCTATGCGGACAAGTACACCAACTTCATCGACAAAATGCTGCAGCGAACTTCGCCTGCCATGGCCGATGCGGTGGCGCGAAACCTCTTTAAATTGATGGCTTACAAAGACGAGTATGAAGTGGCTCGCTTGCATAGCGATGAAAGCTTTTTAAAGCGCATAGCCGATCAGTTTGAAGGCGACTTCACCTTGAACTACCACTTGGCACCGCCCCTGATCGCCCGCAAAAACGCCAACGGCGAGTTGATCAAACAAAAATTTGGCCCCTCCATGCTGCGTGGTTTCAAGGTCTTGTCCAAGCTGCGTTTCTTGCGCGGCACTTTCTTGGATGTGTTTGGCTACACAGAAGAGCGCCGTACCGAGCGGGCTTTGATTGGCGAGTACCTGTTGGCAATGGAGGAGGTCTCGCTCAGCTTTAGCTCAGAGCGTCAAGCCTTGGCCTTGGAGATTGCACGCATTCCCGACAAGATCAAAGGCTATGGCCATGTGAAAGAGCGTCACCTCAAAGTGGCCCGCTTGCAGTGGGATGGCTTGATGCTGGCTTGGCGTACACCGGCTAGCGCTGGTGAAGTTCAATCGTCGAATGGATGATTTCTTCGAAAATTAAGCTCTTGGCCCACAAGGCTAGCAATATCAGGCTTTAGGCATCAATGCAGCGTGTGCTTGCTGGTCAGCGTGGTAACTCGATCTGACCATAGCGCCAACAGCCGCATGCTGAAAGCCCATTTCGTAAGCCTTGGCTTCAAACATTTTGAAGGTGTCTGGATGCACATAGCGGCGTACAGGCAAATGGTGCGAACTTGGGGCAAGGTATTGGCCCAGTGTTAGCCGGTCGATATTGTGTTCGCGCATGTCTTGCATCACCGCCAAAATTTCTTCATCGGTTTCGCCCAAGCCCACCATCAAACCGCTTTTGGTGGGCACCTCGGGAAACAGCGCTTTGAATTTTTTCAGCAGGTTCAAGCTGAAGGCGTAATCGCTGCCTGGCCTTGCTTGTTTGTACAAGCGCGGCACGGTTTCCAGGTTGTGGTTCATCACATCGGGCGGCGCAGCTTTCAAAATACCCAAAGCTCGGTCGTCGCGGCCACGAAAGTCGGGTACCAACACCTCGATTTGCGTTTGGGGCGACAAAGCGCGGGTTTGTTGAATGCACGCCACAAAATGCGCGGCGCCGCCGTCGCGTAAATCGTCGCGGTCCACACTGGTGATGACCACATAACTCAGTTTCAAAGCGGCGATGGTTTTGGCCAAGTTGGCAGGTTCATTCACATCCAAGGGGTCGGGTCGGCCATGGCCGACATCACAAAACGGGCAGCGACGGGTGCATTTGTCGCCCATGACCATGAAGGTGGCCGTTCCTTTGCCAAAGCACTCACCGATGTTGGGGCAAGAGGCTTCCTCGCAGACAGTGACCAAGTTGTTTTTGCGCAAGATGTCTTTGATTTCATGAAAGCGCGAATTGGGCGAGGCCGCTTTGACGCGGATCCAGTCGGGCTTTTTCAATACTTCGCCCGTGTGTTCCACCTTGATGGGAATGCGCGAAACCTTGGACAAAGACTTTTGCTTGGCCAGGGGGTTGTGCTCGGGGTTGGCTGGACTGGTCGTCAAGATGCCGTTGTCGGAAGTGGTCATAGGGGTGAGGGGTGGCCTGGTTTGGGTTGCGTGGGTCAGGGGGCCAAATACCGGCGAAGTTTCTCGCCCAAGACATTGGCCGCTTCATCCCAGCCTACATCAACGCCGATTGTAAAAAGGTCTGTGGTCTGTAAACCTTGGTATCCGCAGGGGTTGATCATTTCAAAAGGTGATAAGTCCATACGCACATTCAACGCCACGCCATGGTAGGTGCAGTGACGGCTGACCTTCACGCCAAGCGCTGCGATTTTGGCGAGGCCAGAAAAGTCTGGCGTGGGTTTGACCGAAGCAGCGTCGCGTGGCGCTGGCCGAGAAGCCAGCAGCGCATGCTCGCTCAAGCCAGCGGTGCGAACAAACACCCCTGGCGCACCCCCCACGCGCAAACCGGTCACGCCAAAATGCAACAAGGTACGCACTACGGCCTCTTCTATCTTGTAAACATATTCTTTGACAAAGTAACCTGCACGGCGAAGGTCAATCAAGGCATAAGCCACGACTTGCCCGGGGCCGTGAAACGTCACTTGGCCGCCTCGGTTGGTGGCAATGACGGGTGTTGTGCCCACAGAAAGCACATGGGCGGACGAGCCAGCTAGCCCTTGGGTGAAGACCGCCGGATGCTCGCAAAGCCATATTTCATCGGGGGTTTGGCTGTCTCGCTGCAATGTGAAATCTTGCATGGCTTGGTAAGTACGAAGGTAGTCCACCTGACCTAGGCGGCGTACAAGCAAGCTGCCCGCATTAGCAGCTGACACTAAAGTACCACTTTCACCATGGGGTGGGTGCTCAGCGTGCGGTAAAGCTCGTCGAGTTGTTCGCGGCTGGTGGCCCTGATGGTCATGGTCAGCCCAAGGTATTTACCGCCGCTGCTGGGACGTTGGCTCAGGCGCGAATCGTCCCAATCGGGATCGAAATGGCGCACGATCATGCGCATGGCGTCGACAAAGCCATCGACTTGCTCGCCCATGACTTTGATGGGGAAATCACAGGGATACTCAATCAGACTGTCGGTGCTGGGCGTTGTCATAAAAAGGGCTTTGAAAGATTGGGTTCAGGTGGGGTTATTAAGATACTTTACAATTAGTGGCTTTGCTGCAAGTTTAGGAAGAATATGGAATCTCCCGCCAAAGCTTCCTTGGTCGCAAAAAAGAGCACTCAGACCGCGGTTGAGGCAACTTCAGAAGTTGACGAAACCTTAGATTTTCGCCCGATGACGGCACAAGAGGCGCAAGCCTGGCGAGCCAGTCAACCGACTTTGTCGGTGTGGAAAGTGGTTGGGGTGCAGTTGATGCTGGCGCTGGTCTTGGCCTTGTCAGCAACTTGGATTTGGGGCCGTTCGTCAATATTGTTTTCATTGATGTACGGCGCTTTTGCAGTGGTTGTGCCTTCAGCTTTGTTTGCCAGAGGCATGACTTCACGGTTGGCTTCGGTCAACGCAGTCTCTGCAGCCATGAGTTTTGCCGTTTGGCAAGGCGTCAAGATGGTGTTGACAGTGCTGTTGTTGGTGCTGGCGCCCAAGGTTTTGAATGAAGTCAGTTGGCCCGCTCTGTTAGTGGGCTTGTTGTTGACGATGAAGGTATATTGGTTGGCGCTGGCCTGGGGAAAGCCCAGACAAGCGACGCTGCAAGATTGATTTTGAAAATTTGAACATGTCCGATACCACCAGCACACTCACCGCCGGCGAATACATCAGTCATCATTTGACCCATTTGCAAACCAAGCCAATGGGGGGTGTGATTGACTTCTCCGTCGTCAACATCGACTCGGTTTTTTGGTCTGTTTTGCTGGGCGTTGTCGGTTCATTCTTTTTGTGGCGTGCCGCACGTGCTGCCACCTCTGGGGTCCCCGGGCGCTTTCAAGCGGCGGTTGAAATTTTGTTTGAAATGGTAGATACCCAAGCGCGTGGCATTGTTCATAATGCGCAAAGCCGCAAGCTGGTGTCGCCCTTGGCGTTAACCGTTTTTGTTTGGATTTTCCTGCTCAATAGCATGGACTTCTTGCCTGTTGATCTGTTCCATAAATTGTTTGAGTGGACAGGCTTGGACCACAGCATCCATTATTTCCGCGTGGTTCCCACCGCCGATTTGTCCACCACTTTGGGCATGTCGGTGTCGGTGCTGCTGATCTGCCTGTTCTATAACGTCAAGATCAAGGGCTTGGGCGGTTGGTTGCATGAACTCACCACCGCGCCTTTTGGTGCTCATCCTATTCTTTGGCCCATCAATTTTGGCTTTCAAATGATTGAGTTCGTTGCCAAAACCGTGTCTCACGGCATGCGACTGTTTGGCAATATGTATGCTGGCGAGCTGATTTTCATGCTGATCGCTCTCATGGGCAGCGCTGCAGCGTTGAGCTTGAGCGGCATACTGTTGCCTATTGGCCATATCATTGCGGGCTCTATTTGGGCCATCTTCCACATTTTGATCGTTGCGTTGCAAGCATTTATTTTCATGATGTTGACCTTGGTCTACATCGGGCAAGCGCACGACACACACTGAGTTTTTCTTTCCTCAACCTTCCATCATCTTGCTTAGGAGCTTCTCATGGAACACGTACTTGGTTTAGTCGCACTTGCATCGGGTCTTATCATTGGACTGGGCGCTATCGGTGCTTGTATTGGTATTGGCATCATGGGCAG
>CAMCWS010000107.1 GCA_945882755.1 Bordetella parapertussis
GAAGGCAAGGCCAAGGGCCAAGAAAACGTGTTCGGCATCAGCCCCAGCTATGGCGAACTCAACTGGAATGGCTTGAACTTCACCGCCGAGCAATTCAACACGGTCACCCACATCGACAAAGCCGCTTGGCAAACCGAGTTGGGCCTGCACGAAGAATTGTTCCAGCAACTGGCGCATCACCTGCCGGCTGAATTGCCCGCCACCAAAGCGGCGATTGCAAATCGACTAGCTGCTTGAGCTGGCGTGCCTGCTGGCGCTCACGCGCTGCGCCAGCTGCACATATTCGGCCACCGCCACCTCTTCGGCGCGGCGCTGTACGTCAAAGTCCGCGGCCACGCCGCGCTCTTGCAGCCATTTGCCTAAGGTGTGCCTGAGCAATTTGCGCCTCTGGCTGAAGGCCACTTGCACCAACTCGCTCAGCAAAGCCAAAGGTAGCTGCTCGGGGTGAGGGTGCGGCGTCATGCGCACCACTGCGCTGTCTACCCGAGGAGGAGGATCAAACGCCATGGGGCCGACTTCCACCACCATTTCCATGGCGTAACGCCATTGCAGCATCACGCTCAAACGCCCATACGCCGCGCTGGATGGCGCAGCCACCATGCGCTCGACCACTTCTTTTTGCAACATGAAGTGCTGGTCTTGGATCACCGCCACATGGTCAAGCAAGTGAAACAAAATGGGGGTGGAGATGTTGTAGGGCAAATTGCCCACCACGCGCAGGGACTGCGTACCCAAGCCAGCGGCCAATGCCGTGATGTCAACTTTGAGCACATCCGCTTCATGCACCGTCAACTGCTTGTGTTGGCGCAACCGTACCGCCAAATCGCGGTCTAACTCAATCACTTGCAAATGCCCAAGGCGCTCGACCAAGGGCTGGGTCATGGCCGCTAGCCCTGGGCCAATCTCCACCATCGCTTGCCCAAGCTGCGGGTCAATGGCGTCCACTATCTCTGCAATCACAGCCTTGTCGGTCAAAAAGTGCTGACCAAAGCGCTTGCGGGCTTGGTGTTTCACTTATTGCGGGGTTTCGCGGTATTCGACAAAGGCGCGGCCGCGTACCTCGCGCTCCCAGTTCTTATAGGCTTCTTCAAACTTTTTCTCACGCAAAATGTTGCGCACCAAGTCTTGTTGTTCGCGCAAACTCAGCGGCGCTTCGCGCCTCTCAAGCACTTGAATCAGGTGTACACCAAAGCGCGAAACCAGCGGGTCACCCACCTGACCCGGAGCCAGCTTGGCCATGGCCTCTTCAAATTCAGGCACCATCATGCCGGGGTTGGCCCAGCCTAAGTCACCGCCTTGGTTGGCGCTGCCGTCTTGCGAATGCTCTTTGGCCAGTGCGTCAAATTCCGCCAAGCCGAGTTCAATTTTGCGCTTGAACGTGGCCAACTGAGCACGTGCAGCATCTTGGCTGAGATTGCCGCCTGGGCGCAGCAAAATATGCCTTGCGCGGGTTTGCGTCACGGTGGCGGGCAATGCGTCCGCACTGCGTCTTTCCAGCAATTTCAATAAATGGAAACCGGCGGCCGAACGAAGTGGCCCCGCCAACTGGCCCACCGCGGCGTCTTTGATCGCCTCGACAAACAAGCTGGGGTAGCGGCTGGGAGGGCGCAAGCCCAAAACGCCGCCATTGCTGCGGTCCGCCGCACTGGAAAACTGTGCGGCCAATTTTGAAAAATCTTCACCGGCTTTGAGTTTTCGCATCACCTCGTCGGCTTTGGTCAGTTGCTTGGCCACATCGTCTGCACTGGCGTTTTCAGGCAAGGGAAACAAGATATGGGCAATATTGATATCGGCATTGGGGTTGGCAGCGTTATTGCGCTCTTGCAAAAAAGCATCGACTTCAAAATCTTGAATCCTGATGCGGGCGTTGACCTCACGCTCGCGTACCCTTTGGAGCAACATCTGGCGTCGTACTTGGGTGCGGTATTGCTCCCAAGACAAGCCTTGCTCTTGCAAACGTTGCTGCAGCTGCTGGATGTTCAATTGGTTGCGTTGCGCCGTTTTTTCGATGGTCTTGTCCAGATCGTCTGCACTGATTTGCATCCCGTATTGCTTGGCAACACCTATTTGCGCCGCCTCGTCAATCAAGGTTTCCATGGCTTCCATCAACAAATTGCTGCGGCCCAGTTTGGCGGCGGCTGGGTCGGCCATGGCGGCCAAGCGTGTGACTTCTTGGTTGGTGATGGGCTCGTTATCGACCACCGCCACGATAAAGTCTGAAGCACGCGAAACTTCTTTGGAGGCTAAGGCTGGGGGCGGGATGCGCACACTCAAACCGGCGCCGACGCCTCCAGGCGAGGGCTTGAGGGTTTGAGCCATGGCCACTGAAGCGCCAGCACAGCAAAGGCTCACAGCCAGACTGCGCAAAACATTCGAGAAACGGGTCATAAATAAATCAGTCATATTGGCCAAATCGGCTGGGTGTTCGGTGCTGGTTTTCACGCAAGTTTTGGTAGCGCGGGATATTGTTCTTTAATGACGACAGGGGGTTAATGCCTACACGGGAAAAATCGTTGAACTCCAATTGGAACATCAAGCGGCTGTTGGGGCTGTCGGTCAAGGACACCTGGCTGCGCGAAACAACCACGCGACCTACCCAACACCCCGCGTCATACTCCAAACCCGTCAGGGTTTCGATGAAGCGCTTCTCCAGCATGCTGTAGTTACCCCGGCCCACAGTAAACCAACGCTGCTCCCCCAACCCCCGCCCGCGGCCATCATCGACACCGCGGTCACCCCACAAGTCGTTGAGCGGCCATTGCCATGCCACGTCCATGGTGGTGGAGACAGAACGCTGGTAGCGGTAAGAGGCCGTTAAGACACGGTAGCTGCTGGGGGTGTAGCGTGTACCCACCGATGAACGCTCAGAGATTGCAGTTTCGGGGTTGTATTGCACGATGCTGTCAAGCGCCCAGCGTGGCGTTAAATAGGTGCTGGCACCCAACAAGATATCGCTGTAGCTGTCTGTCAACGGCGTGTCTGTGGGTGTGAGTAACACCTTCTGGTCTTTGAAACGAAAGCGCTGCGCCAGCGCAAACTTGGCACCCTCACCACCCGTTTCAGGGTTGATCAAGCGGGATGTGGCGCCCACAGTCAAAGTCCGGCTGTCTGAAATTCTGTCCTGTCCAGAAAAAGCATTCTCGGTAAAGATGGTGGCAAAGTTAAAGTCGTTAAAGCCTGTGTCGTAATTCGGCAGGTCACTTTGGTCGCGGTAAGGCGTGTTGACAAAATAAGCCCGTGGCTCCAAAGTTTGCGTCCAATCTGTGCCAAACCATTGGCTGGGTCGCTCAAACACCACGCCACTGTCTACGCTAAAGCTAGGCACGGTGACGCTGGCATTGTTACTAGCTGTGCTGGTGCCGTAAATGCCGTTGTAGGTTTCGTCGTACTGGTATTGGCGGGTTTGCAGCATCAGCTTAGGCGTGACATAGCCATAAGGCAAATATTGGGGGGCGCTGACTTGGGTGAGCAAGACAAAGCGTTGCGCATTGGGCTGATTACACACGGATGAGGTTGAGTTCGTACCTTGCGCGCAATACCAAACCCTGTCCGCGCTGAAGCGGGTGGCTTCGCCGCCCACCGACATATCCATGCCACCTACATCCGCACGCAAGTAATTGGCATTGATCTGTGGCAAGCGGTTAAAGGGGGCCGCAATGGGTGAGGTCAGGTCTTGCAAAGTTTGGTATTGGGTGACACTGGTAGAGGTAGAGAATGTGCCCTTGCCCCAACCCAAAGTGGCAGAAGAAGGCAACAAACGTTGCGTTAAGGGTCCGCCCGCGACGGTGGAGAAATCTTTCCAATAATCAGCGTCACTGACTCGATTGATATTAAAGCCAAACCCTATAGGTTGGCTGGCATCTGACCACCCATTGTGTTGGTGCGAATAGCCCCAGCGGGATCTACCACGCAAAGAGTCATAAGGCATGACATTGAGTTTGGCGACGCCATCAAAAGGCGGGTTGGGGTGCTTACGCTCAAGGTAACGAAACTCGCTGTCAAATCGTGTGCCGCGCTTGGCCATCGAGGTGGTTGTCACTGTCAGGTCGCGGTTAGGCGCCAAATTGGCGTAGTAAGGCAAACTGGCCTCGATACCGCCTTTGTTGTCGATCGCAAAAGCGGGGGGCAAAAAACCCGACTTACGCTGGGCACTCAAAGGAAAACTAAAGGAGGGTATGGGCAGCAAAGGCACATTCATAAAGCGCAGCACACCATTTTCAGCCAAGCCCTCATTCAAGTCATTGTCGAAGTTGATTTTTTCTGCCTCCACGATCCAGTCAGGCAACCATGAGGGACCAGGTTTACGGGTGCAGGTGGTGTAGGTAGCTTTCTTGGCCACCGCATGCTTGTCGTCGATGAAGTCGATGCGCTCAGCTTTGCCATGGCCTTCTGAGCGCAAAAAAGTGTAAGACGGGTTAAGGAAAAAACCGCTGAATGCATCGACTTGCAAGTCAAGCAAACTTCCTTGATAGCGGTTACCGCCGCGGTTCATGTACACATTGCCGCTGGCACGAGCGCGGTCGTCGGGCTGGTAGTAGTCAATGCTGTCAGCCTGAATCAAGGTGTCCGCTTTGCGCAGCACACTGTTGCCCTG
>CAMCWS010000108.1 GCA_945882755.1 Bordetella parapertussis
AACACTTGGGTAGGTGTGAAGAAAAACACCAAATTGTTTTGAAACGCGTTCAGCACAAAGGCCGCCGCCAGTGCCAGCACCAGCACACCACCTGCAATCAGCGCAAATCGGGTTTGTCGAGGTGACAAGCTCATCATGGGTTCTCCAAACTTTGTTCAGCCCGCACCATTGCCAAGGCGCGGCGGTGGGCCAGGCGGGCCTGCGCCATTTCCACCAGCAGCAGCAAAGCGGTCATGGCCATGCTGCCCCATACATACAGGCCATAGCCACCCATGTACCAAAATTCTGACCAGCTCTCCCACCTCATGTTTTGGCTCCTGCAACTTCAGGCAGAGCCTGAACCCAATCGGTATGACGTTCACGCTCGATGATGAGGGTACGAACGCGGTAGCAAACAATGGCCAAGGTATAAACCCACATGGCCAAGGCCATCAGCAACATGCCCCACAGCATCAACTGCGCCATGCTGGGCGAGCGGGTCAGCGATACCGACGCACCTTGGTGCAAGGTGTTCCACCACTTCACCGAAAAATAAATGATGGGCACATTGATGGCACCCACAATCGCAATCAAAGCCCCCGCGCGGTCAGCGCGACGCACATCGTCAATGGCCGAGGTGAGCGCAATGTAGCCAAGGTAGAGAAAAAACAATATCAATTCGGAGGTTAAACGCGCATCCCACACCCACCAGGTGCCCCACATGGGCTTGCCCCACAAAGCACCCGTCCACAAGGACAAGAACGCAAAGATGGCTCCTGTGGGTGCCAATGCGCGGGTCATCATGCCCGATAAGCGGGTGTTAAAAGTCAGGCCCAGCACACTCCAAAATGCCATGGCAAGGTAAATCACCATGGACATCCAAGAAGCGGGTACGTGCACGAAGATGATGCGGTAGCCCTCGCCTTGCTGCGCGTCAGCAGGCGCCAAAGCAAAGCCCACCCACAAGCCCGCCACAGTCAGCGCCAAAGCCAAGACCGCCAACCAAGGCCACAAGCGTCCTGCCAAGCCGTAAAAGGTTTGGGGAGCAGCGTAATAGAACCAGCGCATCGTCATTTAGTCATTCCAAGGCAATGCGCAAAGCCGCACTGCACGCCCAAGGGCTGAAAAACACAGCTGGCAACAACATCGCCAACAAAATTGAAACATGGGCTTGCGCACCCAAACCACTGTTCAAAGCCTCTACTGCGCCAGCACCAAACACCAACACAGGCACAAACAAAGGCAGAACCAACAAAGCGACCAACACACCACCGCCTCGCACCCCTAGGGTAAGTGCAGCGCCAATCGCGCCAATGCAAGACAAAACCGGGGTGCCCAACAAAAGAGAGAGTGCCAACATGCCCAAGGCATCCGAAGGCAAATCGAACTGCAATCCCAGTAAGGGGGCCAATGCTACCAAGGGCAAACCAGAAACCAACCAATGCGCCAAGATTTTCCCTAAGACCAAAAGCCCTAAGGGGTGCGGGGACAGAACCAAGTGCTCCAAAGAACCATCCCGCCAATCGTTTTCAAACAAACGCGGCAAGGTCAGCATGCTGGCCAGCAATGCCCCTACCCAAAGTACGCCCGGGCCAATGTGACGCAAAGTGGCGGCTTCGGGGCCGATGGCCAAAGGAAACAAGGCGGCTACCACCACAAAGAAAAACACACCGCTCAACACCTCGGCTTTGCGACGAAAGGCCAAACGCAGGTCACGCGCCACCAAAGCAAAGAAAGCATTCATGCGCCCAACCTCCAAGGCAGCACAGCGCCACCCAAATCCACCGCTTGGTGGCTGGTAAAGAGCAACAAGCCGTCTTGCGCAAGATGCTGACGCAGCACTTGCTGCAAGGCAAGAACGGCCAGCGTGTCCAGTGCCACAAAGGGTTCGTCCAACACCCACAAGCGGGCTTTGGACAGCTGCAAACGCGCCAGTGCCACGCGCCGCTTTTGCCCTTGCGACAAGACCCGCAGCGGCAAATGCGACCTGCTGCCAAGACCCTGCGCTTGCAGGGCTTGCAAGGCTTGTTCGTGACCGATGGGATGACCGGCCATTACCGAGGCGACGCGCAGGTTCTCCACAGCAGAGAGTTCGTCTTTCAAGCCTAGGCTGTGGCCCAAATACAGCAAGTCACGCGAGAAAGCATGGCGCACCTCGGAAATAGCTTGCCCGCCCCAGCGCACCTCGCCGCTGGCCGTGGGTGCCAAACCACACACCATGCGCAGCAAACTGGTTTTGCCCGAACCGTTGTCGCCTTCGATTTGCATGGCTTGGCCGGGGTTCAAGGTGAAGCTTTGTGGCGAAAACAAAGGGCGACCGCCGCGTTCGCAGCTAATGGCAATGGCTTGGAGCTGGCTCATACCAAGTAGGTACCCGCAAAAGTCAGCACTTTGGCGCCGGTGCTGATCTTGAAACGCGCAACACCCGCACTTCGGGCTGTATTGATCCCACCCAAGTCCAGCTCGCGTATGCCGCGTTCTTTCAAAGCTTCCATGGCCTGGAAAAGCAGCAAGTGATGGGCGTGGGCCTCACACCCAACGTCGCTGTTCCAGCCAATTTGGTAGGTGGCCGCTTGGCCGTGCAGCAAAAACATCATGCCCGCCACGCGGTCACGCCCTAAGTCAGCTCGCAAAATCAAGACGTTATGGACGGGCTGTTTGCGGGAAGCGATGTAAGCATCGACAAAATGCAAAGGCATACCTTGGAAACCACGCTTGTCACGCTGCTGCTGCTCGGCATCCATCAACCAACGGTATTGACCCACGTTGGTGCCTACGCGGTGTACCGTCAGATCAGATTTTTCTGCGCTAGCCAAGGGTTGGCGAAAACGTTGATCCAAACCAGCGCGAAGGTCTGCCATTGAGGGTGTGAGGTCTATCAGTGCGGTGGCGTAACCGGTCATGACACGCTTCATGTGGGACAAACCCACATCTTCACCGCCCGGCTCGTTGGGGGTGACGAACATGAACCGCAAACCCTTGACTGGCAAGCTTTGGCGCAGACTGCGGTAGGCGTGTGCTTTGTCTTTGCCGCTCAAGGGTGCCAGCCACAAAGGGCCTCGGGTACACAGGGCCACACCGCCGAAGTTGCCAAAACGTCGCACCACGCACTGGGCTAAGCCTACGGTTTTTCCATCGGCTTGAATCACAGCCCGAATGACGGTGCCACCGCTGACCAACATGGTCGAGCCATAGGCCCAGTCTTGCTGCAAGGGGCCTGCGGCTTGGGCGTGGGCAGCGTCCCATGCCGCGGTGTCTTGGGTGCCCCACTCGACCTTCATGCCGCTACACCCGCTTTGGTTAACATGGCTGCATGTGGCGCAAATTGTTTAAACGTACCCCCGTGCAAACCGTGATGGGACACCGCCTGCCCGAGCCGCGCCTGACTTGGCAAGCAGGCCTGTGGGTGTTTATCTATGTGGGCATCCCTTTGCTGCTGATCGGCACCTTGATTGACGTGGCCATACAGCTGACCACCGGCATATGCACCGGTTTGTGGTGTTTTTTCTAAAGCGTTGCCATTCATAAAGAAGGCATCTTAGCGGGTGAGGCCATACCACTGATGGGATCTGTTTTTCTGCAAGGTTGGGCCTTGAGTTTGGGCCTGATCGTTGCCATCGGGGCACAAAACGCCTTTGTCTTGCGCCAAGGCCTGCGCCGTGAGCATGTGGCCAGCGTGGTGTTTTTCTGTGCCCTCAGCGATGCCTTGTTGATAGCCGCTGGAGTGTTGGGCATGGGTCAAGCGCTGGGAGAACGCCCTATGGTGGCCCATGCCCTGGCTTTGGCCGGTGCGGTGTTCTTGGCGGTGTACGGCTGGCAAGCCTTACGCCGCGCCTTGCAGCAAAACAGCCTGTTGGCCCATGACCAAGGTGATGGGCTGACCTGGGCGGCAGCCATGGCGCAAGCCGCGGCCTTCACTTTGCTGAATCCCCATGTGTACTTGGACACCGTGTTGCTGGTGGGCAGCATTGGTGCGCAGCAACCCGCAGACTTGCAAGTCTGGTTTGTGGCGGGTGCGAGCAGTGCGAGCTTGCTGTGGTTTTGCGCCTTGGGCTTTGGCGCACGGTGGCTGGCCCCCTTGTTTGCCAAACCGCGTGCCTGGCAGGTGTTGGATATTCTGATTGGCCTGACCATGTGGGCGTTGTCTGGCATGTTGGTGCTGCGTTTGGTGGATACCATGGGGCTTTGATGCCCCTACACTGGCCGCTTGCTATACGTTCATCGAATGACCACACCCAAACCAGCCTC
>CAMCWS010000109.1 GCA_945882755.1 Bordetella parapertussis
TGCCATCATACGTTCCCCTTCCCCTAGCCCCATGACACCCCTATCGCATTTGCGCCCCCTTGTGCTCAGCCTCGCGCTGGCGCTGGGCAGCATGGCGCCGGTGGGTGTGCAAGCGCAAAACAGCGCTGGGCGGCTGCCCAATATTGGGGACGGCAACAGCATGAGCGTGCAGCAAGAACGGCGCCTAGGCGAGTCCATCATGCGCCAGTTGGTCACCGACGCCGACTACATGGACGACCCCGTCTTACTGGACTATTTGCAATCCATTTGGCAGCCGCTGCGCGACGCGTCCATGCAGCTGGGAACTTTGCAAGCCGAGCAAGAAGAAGCCTTTGCGTGGGATGTGTTTTTGGTGCGCGACAGGTCGGTCAACGCGTTTGCTTTGCCAGGCGGCTTCATGGGCGTGCACCTTGGTTTGATCGCGGTGGTCTCTAGCCGCGACGAGTTGGCCTCGGTGATGGCACATGAACTCAGCCACGTCACCCAACGCCACATCGCCCGCATGCAAGACCAGCAAGGGCGCACCACCCCTTTTTTGATTGCCGGCATGATCTTAGGCGTGTTGGCCGCCAGCCGCAGCCCTGACGCTGCCGGTGCGGTGATGATGGGTGGCACCGCCGGTTCGGTACAAGGGCAGCTGAATTTTTCGCGTGATATGGAGCGCGAGGCCGATCGTTTGGGTTTCAATGTGCATGCCCAAGCCGGTTTTGATTCGCAAGGCTTTGTGGGCATGTTTCAAAAATTGCAACAAGCGGCACGCCTGAACGACAACGGCAATTACCCCTATTTGCGCAGCCACCCGCTGACCTCAGAACGAATAGGTGACATGCAGTCGCGGCTGGTCATGGGCAAAACGTTTGCTCCTGTAGAGACCAGCATCGAACACGCCATGATGACTGCAAGAGCCCGCGCATTGATGAGTCCGAAGACGGACGATATGCAAGTGCTCAGCGACACCTTGGAAAAAAACTTTTCCCTGCAATTACCGGTGGCCAAGCGTGCCGCCATGCTGTATGCAGGAGTCATGGCCTACACCCAGCAACGCCGCGCAGCGCAGGCACGCGAAGCCATGAACACCTTGCTGCAATTGGTGCGTGAGGACCCAGCTGGTTTGCGCGCGGCCCAATGGTTGGCGGCGGACACCGAGCGGCGGTTGAACAATCCGCTGCAATGCTTACAAACCTTGGGTGCCAAAGTGGTCGACCGTTCGCGTGTCATGCTGCAAACCCTGTGCCGCATCGAGGCCAAACAAGCCACGTTGGCGACGCAGGCCAGCGACACCATGCAGCTTTGGCTGGCGCAACACCCACGCGATGCCATGGCTTGGGATTTATCTTCGCAAGCCCTGATGCAAACCGGTGACCGCTTGCGTGGATTGCGCGCAGACGCCGAGTTTCATGTGGTGCGATGGGACGAGGTAGGTGCCATCGACCGCTTAAGGGCGGCCCAAGAACTGGCCAAACAACTCGCCAAAGACGGCAAGCTCGACCGCGCGGGCAACATGGAAGCCTCTATCATCGATTCGCGTTTACGAACCTTAGAGCGGGTACGTCGCGAACTTTTACAGCCCTATTGAGCATGAGCGCCATCCACATCACCGACATTGAGTCGGCCATCAACCATTGGCGCACATTGACGCCCTCACCCGATGGTGTGACCTTGGTACCAGAGTTGCGCGCCTTGGCCGAGGTTTATGCCTTGATGATTTACCACCACCAAGACGAGGCGGCAGAAAAAGGCTTTCCCGCCAAGGCTTATGCCGCATGGAAGGCGTGGTACGACACCACTATGGATACGCCTTGTATTGCGATTTGTTCCACCAGCCAAGGGGACCCGCTTTGCAAAGGCTGTGGTCGTACTTTCGAGGAGGTGCAGCGCTGGCCTGAACTGAGTCCCGGGGCTAAGCGCTCGGTGTGGCGACGCATCACCTTGCATGGTGACTCGTGGCGATTTAACCGCTATGCGGAACGCGCCAAGGAAGGCGCCAAGCCCACATAGTTGGCCGGTGTCAAAGCCAGCAGCCGCTGTTTTTCAGTCTCTGGAATGGCCAAGCCGTGTATCAGCCCATGCAAGGCTTCACGGGTGACGCGCTGGCCGCGTGTCAGGTCTTTGAGTTGCTCATAAGCACCCGCTACACCATAGCGACGCATCACGGTTTGTATCGGTTCTGCCAACACTTCCCATGCGTTGTCCAAATCGGCTGCCAAGGCTTGGGGATTGAGTTCAAGCTTGTTCAGGCCTTGCAGCAGCGACTGGTAGGCTAAATCACAGTGGCCCAAAGCCACGCCCATATTGCGCAGCACGGTGCTGTCGGACAAGTCGCGCTGCCAGCGGCTGATGGGCAGCTTTTCGCTCAAATGGCGCAGCAAGGCATTGGCCAAGCCCAAATTGCCTTCTGCGTTTTCAAAGTCGATGGGATTAACTTTGTGCGGCATGGTGGACGAGCCAATTTCGCCCTCTTTCAAGCGCTGTTTGAAATAGCCCAAAGAGATATAGCCCCACAGGTCACGCGCGAGATCGATCAAGATGGTGTTGGTGCGGGCCAGGGCATCAAACAACTCGGCCATGTAGTCATGCGGTTCGATTTGGATGCTGTAGGGTTGTTGCACCAAGCCCAAGCCCCCCGCGCTTTGCGGCGACTCGATGACGCCACGCGCAAACGCTGGCCAATCGATGTCTGAACTGGCGGCCACATGGGCGTTGTAGTTGCCAACCGCGCCGTTCATCTTGGCCAACAGCGGCACGCTGTCTATGCGTTGGCGAGCGTTTTGCAAACGCATCAGCACATTGGCGATTTCTTTGCCCACGGTGGTCGGGCTGGCGGTTTGTCCATGGGTGCGACTCAGCATGGCTTCATTCGCATAGCGGTGCGCCATCTCGCGCAGTTTGTCGATCAAGGCATCCACGGCAGGTAACAGCACCTGTTCTCTGGCGGCTTGCAACTGCAAAGCATGGCTGGTGTTGTTGATGTCCTCGCTGGTGCAAGCGAAATGGATGAATTCATTGGCTTGCATCAACTCTTCGCGCAGTGCTACAGGCAGGCTGGGCAGTTGGCATTGGTCTTTGAGCCAGTATTCCACCGCCTTCACATCGTGGTTGGTGGTGCGCTCAATCGCTTTGATGGCCAGGCTGTCTTGGGGCGAAAAGCTTTGCACCAAATGTTGCAAATGCCCACGTGCAGCGTGGCTCAAAGGCGCGAATTCGGCCATGCCAGCGTCGCTCAAAGCGATGAACCAAGCCACCTCCACCTGAACGCGGCGTTGCATAAAGCCGTGTTCGCTCATGAGCAGCTGCAAAGCTTGGAGTTTGTTGGCGTAACGCCCATCCAAGGGCGACAAAGCGGTCACAGCAAAAGTATTCATATTGCCGATTCTAGGCGGGGCTTGTCAGCTTGGCGTGAGGCAGGCTCTTGTTGTCTCTATAGAATGACCTGCAGCGAAACAAAATTAGCGTAAGTATGAAACTGATTGGCTCTGTCCCCAGCCCCTATGTGCGCAAAGTGCGCGTTGTCATGGCCGAGAAGAAACTCGAATACCAGTTTGTGTTGGAAGACGTTTGGGCAGCAGACACCACCATCACCGCCTCCAATCCCTTGGGCAAAGTGCCTTGTTTGGTCATGGAAGGTGGCGAGGCCTTGTTTGACTCACGCGTGATCGTGGAATACCTTGACACTTTGTCGCCTGTGGGCAAGCTCATCCCGCCCAGCGGGCGTGAGCGCACCGAGGTGAAAACTTGGGAGGCGCTGGCCGATGGCCTGCTGGACGCCGCCATCACCGCCCGCCTAGAGGCGCATTGGGCGGGACGTACAGAGGTTGAGCGCAGCCAGCTGTGGATAGATCGACATCTGGGCAAAGTCCACGACAGCTTGGGCGCCATGAGCCACGGCCTTGGCGACAAGCCGTTTTGTTGTGGCATCCATTTGAATTTGGCCGATTTGGCGGTGGGCTGCGCCCTGGGCTATTTGGACTTTCGCTTCCCCCATATCGGCTGGCGCGAAGACTACCCCAACTTGAACGCCTTGCAAGAAAAACTCATGCAGCGCCAAAGCTTCATCGATACCCAGCCCTAACCAGAGCCTACCCGTCATTGCGAGGAGCTGTCATTGCGAGGAGCGCAGCGACGAAGCAAACTGACGAAGCAAACTGACGAAGCAAACCAGTGACTGCTTCGGCCT
>CAMCWS010000110.1 GCA_945882755.1 Bordetella parapertussis
CAAATTTTGTTGGCCACGCGTGAAGGCTATACATGGAACACTTTCCGCACCCATGAGCAAATGTTTGAAGCCCTTGAAAAAGGTGAAGTCGATTTAGCCTTGATGTGGGGTCCCAGCGCTGGCTTTGACAACCTCAAGTTGTTCAATAGCCGTTGGCAAGTTTTGCCCGTGCGAGGCGATAGCCTGACCGGCCAAGTGGCTGTGGCAGTATCTAAGTCCAAGCCTGGCCTGAAAGACCAGATCAACAAAGCTTTGCAAGATTTGCAACCTGAGATTGGCAAGTTGGTTGTGAAATATGGCTTCCCCACACAGGCACCTATCGATTTGGTGCTCACCACCAAGACACCTCTGAATTCTTCCAGCACCGTGACTGCACAAAAGCTTCCAGCCAAGTCTGGCTTTGTGCGTGTGGGCATGAAAGAGGCTCAAAAACCTGATTTGCTGGTGGCAAACGCCTCCTTAAGTCCGGATGAAGCCAAGTCGATGTTCAACAACAAGTGTTCACACTGCCATGGCGCTAATGGAGCATCTCCTGTCCAAGAGCGCGATTTGCGAAAACTCACCATACGTTACAAAGACGAATGGAAAGATGTGGCTTTCACTACCATCACCAAAGGGCGTCCAGACTTAGGAATGCCCGCGTGGAGTGGCATCATTCCCGACGAAGAAATCAAAAGTCTCATTGAATTCTTGTCTACTGTTCAAAGGAAATAGTTTTACTAAGCTCTTGATTAAAACCACCTCCATCAAGGAGGTGGTTTTTTTTCGCCTAGCGCTTGTGTGAAGGTGTGAGTCCGTTTTGTTCGGCCACAAAGTCTGCCAGCATGGGCACAAACATCTGCCCCTCACCCTGCGCTTCCATGGCGGCAAAAGAGTTTTTCACCATGGCCTGAATGGGGGCCAGTGCGCCAATTTCATTGGCCAAGCTTGCCATGTAGCGCATATCCTTGTGGGCATTGCTGATGGTGAACTTATGGGCATTGCGGTCACCATCGATGGTCCACTTCATGAAGGTATCGTAAAAAGGGCTGCGCATACGGCCTGAGCCAATCACTGCATGAAACTGCTCTTTGCTCAAACCTGATTTTCGTGCGATGGACAAGGCCTCTGAGAACAAGGCGGCGTAGCCCATGGCCAAAAAGTTGTTCACCAACTTCATGGTGTGGCCCAAGCCCACTGGGCCCAAATGCACGATGTTGGCTGCCCAGCATTCAATGACGGGTTTCACCTTGGCAAACACAGCGTCGTCCGCTCCCACCATGGCGTCCAAGGTTCCGGCTTCTGCCTCCACGGGTGTTCGGCCTAGCGGTGCATCGATGAAATGCATGCCGTGTGCTTGGGCAGCAACAGCTAATTGCTTGGTAGAAACAGGGTTGGATGTTGAGCAATCGATCACAATGAGGCCCTTTTTACCACTGGCAAAAATACCATGGGGTCCATTCATCAAAGACTCAACTTGAGGTGAACCTGTCACACACAGGTGAACCATGTCGCACTGCTGTGCCAGCTCTTTGGCAGAAGTCGCTTCGGTGGCGCCCAATGCTTTCAGGCGCTCTACGGGTTCACGGTTTTTGTTACCCATGATCACCAAGGGATAGCCTTTGGTCACCAAGTTTTTAGCCATGCCGGCACCCATGAAACCCACACCGATAAACCCAATCACTGGTTTAGACATATTGACTCCTTTTTTTAAGACGAAAAAAAAGAGCGGGGTTAGCCGCTCTTTAGAAGGTTTGTCTTTCTGAACCACCCAACCGCCATAAGGGGTTGGGCAGATCAGAGGAAGATTTAAGCTTCTTGGATCGCTTTGCCAGTGATAGGCAGGTTGCGAACACGCTTGCCGGTCAACTTGGCAACAGCGTTGGCCAGAGCTGGGACGATGGTAGCGGTGACAGGTTCACCGATACCGCCGGGCTTCTCTGAGCTCTTCACCAACACGATGTCCACCAAGGGTGATTCGTTGGTACGAACCATGGCGTAGGTGTTGAAGTTGGTTTGCTGAATGACGCCGCCTTCGATGGTGATGGCGTGCTTCAGAGCCGTACCCATGCCCATGATGACCATGGACTGGATTTGTTGCTCGACGATTTCTGGGTTCACGATGATGCCCATGTCAGCTGCGACAGTGGTCTTGTGAACTTTGACTTCGCCGTCAGCACCTTGGCTGATTTCAGCAACGACTGCAACATAAGTGTCGTAGCCTTCCATGATGGCAACACCGAAGGCGCGACCTTTTGGAGCACCTTTGCTGTAACCAGCCTTGGCAGTTGCCAACTTGAGCACGTTTTGGAAACGGGGCTTACCTTCCAACATGGACATGCGGTATTCGACGGGGTCTTTGCCAGCAGCCAGAGCCATCTCGTCAACGAAGCTTTCGTTGGCGAAACAGTTCATGTTGTGACTCACACCACGCCAGTAACCGACACGCAAACCTGCGTCATGGATGACGAGGTCGTGCTGGGTGTTGGCGATGTTGTAAGGCGCAACAGCGGCTTCCACCATGAAAGGATCCATGGTGTCTTTTGGCAAGCCGAAAGCACGTTGTGTGATGGACTGTGAAGTGACCTTGAAGTGCAAACCGACAGGCTTGCCGCTGGCATCCAAACCGGCGTGGAGCTGGTTGTAGCCAACAGGACGGTAGAAGTCATGGGTCATGTCGTCTTCACGTGACCAAATCAACTTCACAGGCAATCTGACCGCTTTGGAGATTTGGGCCGCTTGAACCACGAAGTCCAACTCGATACGACGACCGAAGCCACCACCCAAGAAAGTGGTTTCAACAGAAACGTCTTCTGGCTTCATGCCCAAAGCTGCAGCAGCAGCGCCTTGAGCGCCTTGCTGGAACTGGCTTCCACCAATCAAGCGAGCTTTACCACCGGTGACATGAGCCGTGAAGTTCATGGGTTCCAGAGGAGAGTGTGATTGCAAAGGTGTGATGTAGGTAGCGCTGAGTTTCTTAGCGGCACCAGCGATGGCACCTGAAGCATCACCTTTGGCGGGCTGGATAGGCAGTACTTTGCCTTTGGCAGCAGCTTCTACGTGGCTGGCCAACATGGAAGCGGTAGACAAAGAAGCGCCAGCACCGTTGTCCCATTTGACTTTCAAAGCTTTGCGAGCTTTGACAGCTTGCCAGTAAGTGGCGGCCACAACAGCAACGCCGTCAGGGATTTCAACCACATCAACCACGCCAGGCATGGCCTTGGCAGCTGCACTGTCAACGCTTACAACTTTGCCGCCGATGACGGGGCATTGCTCCAAGCTGGCGTAAACCATGCCGGGCAATTTGACGTCGATACCGAATTCGGCGGTGCCGTTGACTTTGGCAGGAACGTCGGTACGGGGAATGCGCTTGCCAACCACTTGGAAGTCTTTGGCAGCTTTGATGGTGGGTTTTTCAGGAACAGGCTGCTTGGATGCAGCTTCAGCCATTTGACCGTAGGTAGCTTTCTTGCCGCCGGGGCCAATCAAGGTGCCGTTAACAGCTTTGACTGCACTGGCGGGAACGCCCCACTCAGCAGCAGCAGCGCCAACCAACATTTCGCGGACTTGAGCGCCAGCGATACGCAGTTTTTCGTAGCCTTCACGAACGGATGTGGAACCACCAGTGATCATGGCGCCCAACAAAGCGTTGACGTATACGGCGTTAGGTGCACCAGCAGCCACGTTGATTTTGGTCACGTCGATGTTCAACTCTTCAGCGATCAACATAGGCATGGAGGTGTAAACACCTTGGCCCATTTCGGAGCGTGCAGAGATAAGAGTGATGGTGTTGTCGTCAGCAATGTGCACCCATGCATTGGGGGTGTGCAATGTGCCAGCGGCCATGGTTTCAGCGACTGTGCCAGGCAACACCACGCCCAAGACTAAGCCGGAAGTGGTGACGGTGGTGGTTTTAAGGAAGTCGCGACGATTGGTTTGTGTGCTCATCATGGTTTATTTCCTTTGAATTAGGCTTTGCGCATCATGGATGCAGCATCTTTCACAGCAGCACGGATACGTGTGTAAGTTCCGCAACGGCAGATGTTGCCAGCCATAGCGGCATCAATGTCAGCGTCGCTGGGGTTTTTGTTTTTGCTGAGCAATGCAGCTGCGCTCATGAGCTGACCAGATTGGCAGTAGC
>CAMCWS010000111.1 GCA_945882755.1 Bordetella parapertussis
GTGCCTACCAAGCTGACCGAGGCCATCATCATGCTGGTCATATTGGGCTTGATTGACGTGGTCATGATCTCCAACCTCCTCATCATGGTCATCGTGGGGGGCTACGAAACCTTTGTTTCACGCATGTACCTCGAGCAACACCCCGACCAACCCGAATGGCTCAGCCACGTGAACGCTTCTGTTCTGAAGGTGAAATTGGCCATGGCGATCATTGGTATTTCATCCATCCACCTACTAAAAACCTTCATTAACGCAGCCAACTACGATGAAAAGGTGCTTATTTGGCAAACCATTATTCATATTGCTTTCTTGCTCAGCGCGATAGCTATTGCGTTCACCGACAAACTCTTGAACCAAACCCGCGTCATTGGCAACGAGGCCGATGCACATCACTGAGCCACGCCAAGACACCATGACCACCATCACCCAAAGCGACTTGATCGAGTCCGTCGCCGCTGCCCTGCAGTACATCAGCTACTACCACCCTGCTGACTACATCGCACATCTGGCCCGCGCCTACGAGCGTGAACAAAGCCCTGCCGCCAAAGACGCTATTGCTCAAATCTTGACCAACAGCAAGATGAGCGCCACAGGGCACCGCCCTATTTGCCAAGACACCGGCATCGTGAATGTGTTTTTGAAAGTGGGTATGGGCGTGCGGTTCGAAGGTTTTGCTGGCGGGCTGGACGATGCCATCAATGAAGGTGTGCGCCGCGCCTACAACCACCCCGACAACCGCTTGCGTGCCAGCGTGGTGGCTGACCCGCAATTCGCCCGCAAAAACACCGGCGACAACACGCCGGCCGTCATCTTCACCGAACTGGTACCCGGCAACACCTTGGAAGTGACCGTAGCCGCCAAAGGTGGCGGCAGCGAGAACAAAAGCAAGATGGTGATGCTCAACCCCAGCGACAGCTTGGTGGACTGGGTGCTCAAAACCGTGCCCACCATGGGTGCGGGTTGGTGCCCGCCGGGCATGTTGGGCATTGGCATTGGCGGCACAGCAGAAAAAGCGGTTCTCATGGCCAAGGAAAGTTTGATGGACGACTTGGACATGCATGAATTGCAAGCCAAATCCGCCAAGGGCGAGAAGCTCTCGCAAACTGAAGAGCTGCGCTTGGAGTTGATGGAGAAAGTCAATGCGCTTGGCATTGGTGCGCAAGGCTTGGGTGGTTTGACCACGGTGTTGGACGTGAAGATCAAGATGTACCCCACCCACGCGGCTAGCAAACCGGTGGCCATGATCCCCAACTGCGCCGCTACACGCCATGCGCATTTTGTGATGGATGGCTCTGGGCCGGTTTACCTCGACCCACCTTCGCTGGACCTGTGGCCCAAGGTGAACTGGACGCCTGACACGCAAAAAAGCCAACGTGTCGATTTGAATACCCTCACCAAAGCGCAAGTGGCCGCCTGGAAGCCCGGCCAAACCCTGTTGCTGAATGGCAAGATGCTGACAGGCCGGGATGCGGCGCACAAACGCATCCAAGACATGCTGGCCAAAGGCGAGAAGTTACCCGTGGACTTCACCAACCGCGTCATTTATTACGTGGGTCCCGTTGACCCCGTGGGCGACGAGGCCGTGGGCCCCGCAGGCCCGACCACCGCAACCCGCATGGACAAGTTCACCGAGATGATGTTGGCCCAAACCGGTTTGATCGCCATGGTGGGCAAGGCAGAACGTGGACCCACCGCGATTGAAGCGATTCAAAAGCACCAGTCGGCCTACCTCATGGCGGTCGGTGGTGCGGCTTATTTGGTGTCCAAGGCCATCAAACACGCCAAGGTGGTGGGCTTTGCTGACTTAGGCATGGAGGCTATTTACGAGTTTGATGTGGTCGATATGCCGGTCACCGTGGCAGTGGACGCAGGAGGCACCAGCGCCCATATCACCGGCCCCGCTGAATGGTCCAAACGCATCGCGTCGGGTGAGTTCAAAGGCATTGCGGTGAAGAGCCAGTGAAGGCCCCCATCGGCGTGTTTGACAGCGGTGTGGGCGGCTTGAGCATCTTGCGGGCTTTGCAAGACGAAATGCCGAATGAAAACTTTGTCTATATGGCTGACAGCGCCCATGCGCCCTATGGCGAGCGGGATGCGGCCTTTGTGCTGGCACGCTCACAAGCGCTGTGGCATACGCTGCGCGATGAGCACCAAGTGAAGGCCTTGGTGATTGCCTGTAACACCGCCACCGCATTGGCCATACAGCAACTTCGCACCGACCACCCCGAGGTGGATTTCTTTGGCGTAGAGCCCGCCGTCAAACCAGCCGCGGTTTTGAGCCAAACCCATCGAGTAGGCGTAATGGCGACACCAGCCACCTTGGGCAGTGACAAATTTCTGCACCTCCTGCAAAGCTTGCAAGGAAACACCGAGTTTGTGCTGCAAGGCTGCGAGGGTTTGGCTGACGCCATCGAACAGCAATGCCAAGACGCTGACGATGCAACTGTGCAGTTGCTGTGTGAGAAATACATCCACGCCATGGGCGTGTTTGGCAAGCAAGCGGGTGAGATAGACACCTTGGTGCTGGGTTGTACCCATTACCCGTTTGCTTTGCCTGTTTTGCGTGCCTTGGTCGGTGACCAAGTGAATATTTTGGAGACGGGTCTGCCCGTGGCGCGTCAAGTGAAAAAAGTGTTGGCCGAACGCGGTTTGCTGGCTGTGGTCGACATGTCAGCAGGCAGCAGTTCGGGAGAAGTTGGCAAGCTGACCTTGCTGGCCACGGGCGATGCGCAAAGCTTGCATCGCGCAGCAAGCATGTGGTTACCACCACCCTGAGATTCGTCACTGCGAGGAGCGCATGGAGGCGAGGCCGAGCCTGCGGCGTACGGCTCTAGAAGATTGCTTCAGGCCTTAGGCCTTCGCAATGACGAGGGGATTGCTTCGCTACGCTCGCAATGACGACTGCGCTAACGATGACAAGCGTAAGTTGTCAGTGAAGATGCCTTGGACGCCGCCCGCCGTGTCCGCTGCCGCCCCCGCCCTGCCCCTTGGGTGGCTTGCTGATTTCAAGCGAACTGACCAGCGACTCGAAGCGCTTGCTGAACAATTTGTCGACCTCTGTGACCACATCCGTCAACTCAGAGGCTTCAAAGTGGCGCTCCATCAAGTTGACCAAATCTTGCACCAGCAAATCGCGCTGCACCTGCATGATGGCAGCAGGCGTTGGGCCGACAAACAGCATCAAAAAATCGTCACGCGAATCGCGTCCTTGTTGTTCGTCTTCTTCATCGAACTCGGCATCGTAAAACGTCACTTCCAAAGCAGCACCTGCGCAGGTCAGGTCGTTTAACGCCATGCACATCTCGTCCAAGGCTTGGCGGAAATCGTCCTCGCCCTTGACGGTCCAACACATTTGCAGCACATGGTCGTTGGCATCAAAACGAATGCCGGGTTCTTCTTCGTAAAAGCTGTCAGCGCCTTCGCTCAGTGAACGGGCGCCGGCATAAACCCAAACAGAGCGCAATGCGTCTTGAATTTGCTCAAAAGTAACCTCCTCGCGCAGTGGCACAGCGCCATGAACGTGGATCTCGAAAGTGGTGGTGAACTTAGACATTAAAGCATGATAGCAGTGGCTATGACATGCAGCAAAAAGCTGATGGTGCCCGGGACCGGAATCGAACCGGTACGCCCCTTATGCAGGAAAGCGGCGGATTTTAAGTCCCTAATTTTGGCCGTCTTTGGCCGTCATTGAGAGTGAAATCAATAGTTTCGGCGTCTTTCACCGTCATTAAATGTCTTTGCTGTTGGAAGTTTGTTGGAAGCATGAAAAAAGTTTGTCATGGCGCGAATCATACCGAATGGGTTGCAGAAACCTCGCCCGCGACAAGGAGCCCACCTCCCCCTGCATTCGGGGGGATTAACCCCCTCACCCCTTCGGGGCGGCTTGGCCGTGCGACTGGGGCCCCGTGCGGATGGGCTTGGTAAGCAAAAAAACTTTCACACGTAAAAGTTAAAGTTGAGTTTTGGCATGAAGCCCTTCACTCCGTTAAGCGCCCGCTCTAAGGCAGTCGGTTTTTTCAGGCCCAATACAAGTCGGGACGGGTGCGTCTATCAAGACGACACC
>CAMCWS010000112.1 GCA_945882755.1 Bordetella parapertussis
ATGCCGCATTGCACCTCGTCAATCATCAAGAGCCAGTCTTGCGCATCGCACAGGGCGCGGATGTCGCGTAGGTAGTCGGCACGCATGGGGTTGATGCCGCCTTCGCCTTGGATGGTCTCGAAAAACACCGCCACCACATTCGGGTTGCCCTGCGTGGCTTTTTTCAAGGCCTCGATATCGTTCAGCGGAACCCGAATAAAGCCTTCCACCAAAGGACCAAAGCCTTGCTGAATTTTGGTGTTGCCGGTGGCGCTGAGAGTGGCGATGCTGCGGCCATGAAAGGCCCGCTCGTAAACCACGATTTCAGGACGCTCGATGCCTTTGTCATGGCCGAATTTACGCGCCATCTTCAAGGCGGCTTCGTTGGCCTCTAAGCCCGAATTGCAAAAGAACACATTGCTCATGCCCGACAACTCGACCAGCTTGTCCGCCAGTTGCTGCTGCAAAGGGATGTGGTAGTAGTTGCAGCTGTGCATCATCTTGCCGACTTGGTCTTGCAGCTCAGTGGTGAGCTTGGGGTGAGCATGACCCAAGGTGTTGACAGCGATGCCCGACAAAGCGTCCAGATAACATTTGCCCGCGGTGTCCCACACACGCACACCTCGTCCATGCGACACCGTCATCGGCAGTCGGCCATAGGTGTTCATCAAATGGGCAGCGGGGTCGTGGGCGGCAGACATGGGCATTCCTTGGCAACAAATGAAATCGGCTCTGCAGCCATCAGGCTGGAGCCGATGTGCAGATTCTAGGGGCTCTGGGGTGTCAGACCCGTGAAATACCCCAAGCCTAGAATGATTTGGTGCAAAGCAACAACCCCAAAGAAGTCATTATTCTCGGCGTGACCACCAGCGGTCAGACCTTTCGCCCCAGCGACTGGGCTGAGCGTTTGGCAGGCGTGATGAGCAGTTTCCGCCCTGGGGGTGCCGTGCCAGGCGACCATTTAAGTTACTCGCCTTGGTGCGTGCCCAACACCTTGGAGGGCAAAAAATGCGTCATTGTTCACATTGATATGCGCGATGACAATGTCATGGCATGGGACTTTGTGATGGGCTTTGCCCGCGACAACCAGTTGCAGGTCATTCAAACCCAACAGCCATAAAAAAACCGCCCCGAAGGGCGGTTTCTGCTTTTTGCCGTCAGCGCACCGTTTTCAAACGGCGGTCAGCACACAGGCCGACCGGGCTGTTTGCCTGAATCGTCAGGCGGCGAGGGCCAGGGCTTTCACCTTGGCGGCCAAGCGGCTCTTGTCGCGAGCTGCTTTGTTTTTGTGGAAGATGTGCTTGTCAGCGATGGTGTCCACCACCGATTGCATCTTGCCAAACAGTTCGCTGGCTTTGGTTTTGTCACCAGCCAACACTGCTTTTTCAACATTCTTGACCGCAGTGCGGTATTGCGAACGCAGCGAGGTATTGGCTGCATTCAGTTTCACGTCCTGACGGGCGCGTTTACGGCCCGACGCTAGGCGCGGGTTCTTTTTCTTGGGTTTTCCAGAGGCCATGGTATTTCCTTTAGGGGTTTGATGATGATGACGGCAAAGCCCGCCATTGTACCAAGCCCTTTTGCCCCCCTGCGGGGGGTGGCCGCTACACTCCACCGCGTGAGCCTATTCAAGTCTGCTTCTACTGTGTCCTTGTGGACCTTGGCCTCGCGCATCACCGGTTTTGCGCGGGAGACCCTGATCGCCAGCGTTTTTGGTGCCAATGCGCTGACCGACGCCTTCAATGTGGCGTTTCGCATCCCCAATTTGTTCCGCCGCCTGTTCGCCGAAGGTGCTTTTGCCCAAGCCTTTGTGCCGGTGCTGGCTTCGACCCGCGCCGAGCAGGGCGACGATGCCACCCGTGTGTTGATCGACAAAGTGGCCAGCGTGCTGCTGATGGCGGTGGTGACGCTGAGCCTGCTGGGCGTGCTGGCCGCGCCTTGGTTGGTTTGGGCCATGGCCAGTGGTTTGCAGCAATCGGCGCAGGGCATGGACACCGCCATCAATCTGACGCGGTTGATGTTTCCTTATATTGCTTTCATGTCGATGGTGGCTTTGTCGGCAGGCATCTTGAACACCTGGCGGCGCTTTGCGGTGCCAGCGGCCACACCGGTGCTGCTGAATGTATGCATGATCAGCGCCGCCTTATGGGGTGCGCCTTGGTTGGCCACCCAAGGCATCGAGCCGATTTACGCCATGGCGGGCGGGGTGATGCTGGGCGGCGTTCTGCAGTTGGCGGTGCAACTACCGGCTTTGCGCCGCTTGGGCGTGTTGCCGCGTTTGGGCTTGTTACCCCAAAGTCTCAAAGCCGCTTGGCAAGACGCAGGCACCCGCCGCATTCTGTCGCTGATGGCTCCCGCTTTGCTGGGCGTGGGTGTCGCGCAGTTGTCGCTCATCATCAACACCCAAATCGCCTCGCATTTGACGCCTGGGAGCGTGAGCTGGATCAGCTATGCCGACCGCCTGATGGAATTCCCGATAGCCTTGCTGGGCGTGGCCTTGGGCGTGGTACTGATGCCGCAACTCGCTTCTGCGCAGGCCAATCTTGATTCGGACGCTTACTCGGCCATGCTCGATTGGGGCTTGCGCTTGGTGATGGTGCTGGCTTGGCCTTGCGCTGTGGCGCTGCTGGTGTTTGCGCAACCGCTGGTGGCGGTGCTCTACCACTATGGCGCTTTCACCGACCGCGATGTGGCGCAAACCACGCTGGCTTTGATGGGCTACGGCGTGGGTGTGCTGGGTTTGGTGGCTATCAAGGTGCTGGCGCCGGGTTTCTTTGCCAAACAAGACACCCGCACGCCTGTGAAGATCGCGGTGGTGGTCTTGGTGTTCACCCAAGTCATGAATTTTCTGCTGGTGCCTTATTTGGCCCATGCCGCGCTGACCCTGTCCATTGGCTTGGGGGCCTTGCTCAACGCCTTGTGGTTGCTCATCGGTTTGCGGCGCAACCGCAGTTTTGTAGCCAAAGCAGGGTGGGGCTTGCTGCTGCTGCGGGTGCTGTTGGCGTCTGTCGCCATGGGTGCTCTGTTGTTCTATGCCGCCGGTCATTGGGATTGGACGGCATTGCGCGCCACGCCATGGCGGCGAATCGGCTTGATGGCAGGCGTATTGGGCGGCTGCGCTGTGGTGTATTTCGCGACACTGAGGGGTCTTGGCATGGATATACGTGCACTTTTGCGGCGCTAAAGGCATGATGACGCCATGGACTACAAACTAAAGCCCCCCTCTGCATTGGACTATTTCACCGCCTTGGTGCAAAGCGATGACGAGTTTCCGCTGCTAGAGACCGCCATCAGCTTGGCGCAAGATGAATTTCCCTCGCTGGACATTCAACAGGTGCTCAGTGACATGGACCATTGGGCGGCGCGGTTAAAGCGCAGCATCCTGCCCGGTGCCGACGCTTTGGACAAATTGCGCGAACTCAACCATTTTTTCTACAGCAACCTGCGCTTTGCAGGCAATGTGAACCACTATGACAACCCGCACAACAGCTATTTGAATGTGGTGATGTCTACCCGCTTAGGCATTCCCATCAGCTTGGCGGTGCTGTGGTTGGAGTTGGGCCAAAGCATTGGCTTGCCTGTGTTTGGCGTGGGCTTCCCCGGACATTTTTTGGTGAAGCTGGATTTACCTGCGCCGCAAGAAGGCCATGTGGTGATTGACCCCTTCAGCGGCGAATCGCTCAGCCGCGAGGATCTGTGCGAGCGCCTCATGCCTTGGTTGCCCGGTGCCAAGGCTGGCCAACCTAATGCCATCTCCGACGATGCTTTGGCCTTTCACCTGCAAGCCGCTGAGCCCCGTGAAATCATTGCCCGTATGTTGCGCAATTTGCATGAAATTTACCGCCGCCAAGGCGACCAAGAACGACTGCTGAAGGTGCAAGTGCGGTTGGCGGTGTTATTGCCGGAGTAACGCTCATCGCTAGCGGTTATTCGTCATCGCGAGCGCAGCGAAGCGATTGCTTCGGCCTACGGCCTCGCAATGACGTCCCACTTCGATGACGGTCCCTCGCAATGACAAAAAAAGCCCGCCTAAGCGGGC
>CAMCWS010000113.1 GCA_945882755.1 Bordetella parapertussis
CACTTGCACTTTGACAGTGGATTTGTCGGTCAAGCCGTGTTCACGCACAAAGCGAACAAAACACCTTGCACCATTGCCGCATTGCTCTACTTCACCGCCATCGCTGTTGTGGATGACATAGGCGAAGTCTGCTGCTTCAGAAGTGGACCGACGAACAGAAAGAATTTGGTCTGCGCCCACGCCGAAATGGCGGTCCGCTATGAAGCGGTAATGGGCAGGGGTGAGGCCCAGCAAGCCTTGGGTCTCGTCGAGCACCACAAAGTCATTGCCCGCACCCTGCATTTTTGTAAATCGTATGCGCATAGGCTGATTATCGCCTTGTCATAATGCGTCCATGGTACGCGCTCATTTACAACTGCACCCCGCCCGAATTCCTTCCAAACCTTTGCCTGCCGCCACGGTTTTGTTGCTTCGTGACACCCAAGACGGTATTGAAGTACTGATGACAAGGCGCTCTTTGCAAGCCAGTTTTGCACCAGGCGCCTATGTTTTTCCTGGTGGTGGCATCGACGCTGCAGATACGAGTTGTCACCATTTGGCCGAAAGACGTGCCACGCAAGATGACGAACGCCTGACCCAAGCGATAGCAGCCATTCGAGAAAGTTTTGAAGAACTGGGTGTTCTTTTGGCCAAAGACGCTGATGGCAAGCCGGTCAGTTCGCAAACGCATTCTTTGCTGTCGAGATCGGAAAACTTTGCCGAGCAGTGTCTGTCGCATGGTTTGACACTGTCTGCCAATGAGGTGTATGTCTTGGCGCACTGGGTGACTGACCGTGATTTGCCTAGGCGATTTGATGTGCCTTTTTTGGTGGCACGCATGCCCGAGCAACAAGTGCCGGTGGCGGATGAGAAAGAACAGTTTGAACCTGTGTGGGTCAGTCCTTCCATGGCACTGTCTCGTCACGCAGCAGGCGATTTTTTCATTATCTTCCCCACCATTCGTACGCTTGAAAAACTTCAGAGCTACACAACGGTAGACAGTGTTTTGGCTGCCTGTGCCAACGAACAACCTTGGTTTCACAGTTGCCCACGTGCCGGCTTGCTTCATGGCAAAGAGGTGCGTTTCATGGAACATGAACCGCCTTTTGGTGAGTTGGCATTGACCTGCCCTGATGGGCAAATTGTTCATCACTTAGATTGGCAATCTCACACCGCTGTGCCCTTGCTGGCCCATGTTCGTCGCTTAACCGCGCCCAACCCCAGCATGATGACGGGGCCAGGCACCAACAGCTATCTGATTGGGGACGACCAAAGTGGTTATGTGGTCGTGGACCCTGGCCCACCTGACGCTGAGCATGTTGAGCGCTTGTGGCAGGCTTGCAGGGGGGATATTCGCGCCATCGTTTGTACCCACTCTCACCCAGACCATTCGCCTGCTGCTTGGCTGCTGAAAAACAAGTGTGTGGCCAATGGTTTGTCTGTGCAAGTCATGGGGTTGCCATCTTCCACGCATGCCCGACCACACAGCGAGTTTGTTCCTGACAGGGCCTTGCAGGACGGTGAAACAATCGTATTGAACAGCCAAGGTGAGACGCACACCTTGCGTGTGATCCATACCCCTGGCCACGCTGCAAACCACCTGTGTTTGGTTTTGCAAGAAGACGGACTGCTTATAAGCGGCGACCATGTGCTCAATGGCAGCACCACCGTGGTGGATCCACCTGACGGCCATATGGGCTACTACCTTGCTTCTTTGGACAAACTCGTCGAAGCCTGCCAACAATGGCATGTTCAATTCATCTTGCCAGCACACGGTTATGTGCTTGGCAATCTCTGGGGTGAACCTTTCAGCGCTATCGACTGCATACAGCGATTGAAAGCGCACCGCTTAAAACGCGAAGACAAAGTTCGTCGCGCCATGCAAGCCTTGCCGCAAGGTACTTTGCAAGATTGGTTGCCTCTAGCGTATGACGATGTCCCTGAAGCATTGTGGCCGGTGGCCATGCGTTCATTGCAAGCGCATGTGGAGCATTTAGCAACTTTTTAAAGAAAGTATTTAATCATGAAACATCAAGTTCTGCCGGTCATTCTGTGTGGCGGCTCAGGTACCCGTTTATGGCCCTTGTCCCGCTCAGGGTTTCCTAAGCAATTTTTAGTTTTCAAAGGAGAAACCAGCCTCTTTCAGCAAGCCGTCGAGCGTCTCAATCAACTGGGTTCGAATGACATTACCGTGGGTCGAACTTTGGTGGTGACCAATGAAGCGCATCGTTTCATGGCGATGGAACAATTGCGCGAAATAAAGAGTGTTGAAGACTCTTTCCTTCTTGAACCACTGGCACGAAATACCGCTGCAGCACTTACGTTGGCTGCTATGTGTGCCATGGAAAACGGTCAAGACCCCATCTTGGTGGTGACACCCGCCGACCAAACTGTTCAAAATTCTGAGGCATTCAAACTGGCTTTGCAAAAAAGCATACGAGTGGCAGCGGGTGGCGAAATTGTTATTTTGGGCGTCACGCCAGACCGACCTGAAACAGGTTATGGCTACATTCAACAGTCCGGATCTGCGGGTCTGCATGGTGAGTACAAGGTCGTCCAATTCACCGAGAAGCCCAGTTTAGAAGTCGCGCAATCCTACTTAAAAGGTGGTGAATACTCGTGGAACAGTGGTATGTTTGTGCTTAAAGCAAGCGTTTGGCTAGAAGCGTTAAAAGAGTTTCAACCTGATATTTTGGCTACCAGCCAAACCGCTTGGGCTGAGAGAACCACCGATGGGTCATTTATTCGACCAAGCCAGTCCTTATTTGCTCAGGTACCTGCGGATTCCATTGACTACGCTGTGATGGAGAAATGTCCGCAGTCCCGCTTTCCAATCAAAATGGTTCCACTGAATGCGGGATGGTCCGACCTTGGAGCCTGGGATGCTGTATGGCAAGCCGCACACTACGCTTTGCAAGACCCGCAAGGCAATGTAGCCCAAGGCGACACTTTGATGGTGGATACCACCCAGACTTTGATTCACGCTACCAGCCGTTTGGTGGCTTCTGTAGGTGTGACGAACTTGATTATTGTGGAAACACCCGATGCGGTGTTGGTCATGGACCGTTCGCAAAGTCAGAATGTCAAAAAAATTGTTCAACAACTTGAACAACAAAAACGGTCAGAACTGAACCTGCACCGCAAAGTGAATCGCCCTTGGGGTTGGTATGACAGCATTGATGAGGGGGAGCGTTTCAAAGTTAAACGCATACAAGTCAATCCTGGGGCCAGTTTGAGTTTGCAAAAACATCACCACCGAGCAGAGCACTGGATCGTGGTGAAAGGTACAGCGGAAATCACTAATGCAGACAAAGTTATTTTGCTAACAGAAAACCAATCTACCTATATTCCCCTCGGAGAAGTTCACAGACTGGCCAACCCGGGGACGATTCCGCTTGAAATTATTGAAGTTCAATCGGGAAGCTATTTGGGCGAAGACGACATTGTCAGGCTTGAGGATACCTACGGTAGAACTTAAACCAAAAATTCACTGCTTATCCGCAGGCGGTTTTTTGCTGCATTGAAAAATATGGAAGTAAGTTCCTTTTTCAATCAAGCGGTATTCCCTTGCAAAAATCCTGCGCAATTCGTCTGAAAAAAGCGGCTTGTTGGTATAAAAATTCAAAAGGGTAAAGGGTTGACCGTTTGACGGAAGAATAATAAAGGGGTGGCTGCAGGTTTCAATTTTTGAAACGAAACGCCTATCGTCAATATTCGTTGTGAAACTAACTTCCATGAATGCAACTGGGTCAAGCTTGTCAGCATAGTCAGGACCAAAAGCATAAGGTCTGAAAAACGACAGGGAATAATTTTCATGTGTTGAATCCGTAACCCCAACATATAAATTCGGAAATTTTTTCAGCAAAGAATGGAACTCTTTTCTGGCTTCGTATTGGCCTTCTATGTAGTCGACACTGACGAAATGGTTTTTCAAAAATTTGGGGTATCCGTAGGCGATGTAATAAAGCGACATTGACCATAGAACCAAACCCAAAAACCGCAACGAGCGATG
>CAMCWS010000114.1 GCA_945882755.1 Bordetella parapertussis
GTTATCAAACCCGCATTAACGCCGTCCTCAAGGCTTACCGCGACGCTTCAGTCTGAACCCATGCCCATGCCGGGCGATGCCCTTAACATGTCCCCCTATGAATTGGCTAGACACTATCAAATGGGATGCCCAAGGCTTGGTGCCGGTCATCGCCCAAGAGCAGGGCAGCAAAGACGTGCTGATGTTTGCGTGGATGAACCGCGAGGCGCTGCAAAAAACCGCAGAACTCGGCCGCGCGGTGTATTTCAGCCGTTCACGGGGCAAGCTGTGGTTCAAGGGCGAAGAGTCCGGCCATGTGCAAACCGTTCACGACATCCGCTTGGATTGCGACAACGACGTGATTTTGCTCAGCGTCACCCAAACCGGCCACGACCCGAGCATCGCTTGCCACACCGGTCGCCACAGCTGCTTTTACCAACGCTGGCAAACCAGCCCTGACGGCGGCCAGTGGCTGAGCGTCGAGCCGGTGTTGCAAGACCCCGCCACCATTTACAAGGCCAAACCATGAGTTCTGACGACACCTTGGCCCGTTTGGCCGCCGTCATTGAAAGCCGCAAAGTCGAGCATGGCGGTGACCCCGACACCAGCTATGTGGCCCGCTTGCTGTACAAAGGCCCCGACGCGTTTTTGAAGAAAATTGGAGAAGAGGCCACCGAGGTGGTGATGGCCGCCAAAGACTTGGACCACGGCGGCGACCCTCACAAACTGGTGGGCGAAATGGCCGACCTTTGGTTCCACAGCTTGGTGGCACTGGCGCACTACAACTTGAGCCCCGAGGACGTGCTGCAAGAACTGTCGCGCCGCGAGGGTTTGAGCGGCTTGGAAGAAAAAGCCTTGCGCAAAGCGCAAGCCCGTGAAGCTGGCGGAGATTAAACTCATTCATTTAGCCCGTTCTCGCGAGGTGCGAAGCGACGTGGCGATCTACTCCAAACTCACCATGCACACCGATCCCAACTGCATCTTTTGCAAAATCGTTGCCGGCAAGATACCGAGCAAAAAGGTTTATGAAGACGAAGAGATTTTTGCCTTCCACGACATCAACCCGTGGGCGCCTGTCCATTTCCTCATCATCCCCAAACTGCACATTCCGTCCATGGCGCAGGTCGGCCCCGAGCACCAAGACCTTTTGGGGCGCATGTTGTTGCTCGCCCCCAAACTGGCCTTGCAAGAGGGCGTGAACCCCTACCCCGAGGGTGGTTTTAGGCTGGTTACCAACACCGGCACCGAGGGCGGACAAGAGGTTCACCATCTGCATTGGCATGTCATGGGCGGCCCCCGCCCGTGGTTACGCGGCTAAGACTAGAATTCCTTACTTCATTCAGGAGCATCCCATGGGATCATTTTCAATTTGGCACTGGTTAATCGTGCTCTTAATCATTGTTTTGGTGTTTGGCACCAAAAAACTCAAGAACATTGGCGCTGACTTAGGCGGTGCCGTCAAGGGTTTCAAGGACGGCGTGAAAGACGGCTCTGCTGCGCCTGAAGAATCTGCCAACGCACCGGCCCAGCAAGTGGCCGCCAATGCTAACCCCAACGCAGACAAAGCGCCCATCGACGTCGAAGCCAAGCAAAAGCCTTAAGCGATGTTTGACCTGGAAATCTCCAAGCTGGCCCTCATCGGTGCTGTGGCACTGGTGGTGATCGGCCCTGAGAAGATGCCCAGGGTGGCCAGAACCATAGGCACCTTGCTTGGCAAGGCGCAGCGCTATGTGTCAGATGTCAAGGCGGAAGTCAACCGTTCGATGGACATGGAAGACCTCAAGAAAATGAAGGAAACCATGGACACCGCCATGACCGATGTGCAAAAAAGTGTGCTCAACGCCACCACCAAGCTCAACGAAGGTGTGGCCAGTTTGGATATAGATGGACAGGCAGAAGACGGTTACAAGCCCATCATTCCTTATCAATGGACGCCGCCTCCGCCCACCTACCAACACCCCGGCAAAAATTGGCGCGTCAAGCGCTCGGCCACGCCGCAGTGGTTCAAATCACGCCAAGGTGTACGTACCCGCGCCTTATCGGGTGCAGCCAGGGTGGCCCGATTTCGCCCGCCCTCTGGCATGGGCAACAACTAGACCTTTATGGCTGACTCTTCCACCAAAGACACCGACGAACTCACCGGCACAGAACAACCCTTTGTGCAGCATCTCAAGGAGTTGCGCGATCGTTTGGTCAAGGCGACGCTTGCCGTCGCCTTGGTCTGTATTGTTTTAAGCCTGTACCCTGGCCCTGCGCAGCTTTACGATTTTTTGGCAGCCCCCTTGGTCGCTCAACTCCCTGAAGGCACCCGATTGATCGCCACCTCGGTGATTTCGCCTTTCATCGTGCCTTTGAAAATCATGCTGATGACGGCTTTTTTGATTGCCTTGCCCGTGGTGCTGTACCAAGGCTGGGCCTTCGTGGCCCCTGGCTTGTACACACATGAAAAGAAACTGGTTTTGCCTTTGGTGTTTTCCAGTACCTTGCTGTTTTTCATTGGTGTGGCGTTTTGTTACTTTTTCGTCTTTGGCCAAGTTTTTCAATTCATCCAAAGCTTTGCGCCCAAAAGCATCACCGCAGCGCCTGATATCGAGGCCTATTTAAGCTTCGTGCTAACCATGTTTGTGGCTTTTGGTTTGGCGTTTGAAGTGCCTATTGTGGTGATTGTGCTGGCACGCATGAGAGTGGTGAGCATTGAAAAACTCAAGGCTTTTCGCTCTTACTTCATCGTTTTGGCTTTCATCATCGCGGCGGTAGTGACGCCACCTGACGTGGTGTCTCAGCTTGCTTTGGCGATTCCCATGTGCATTCTTTATGAGATAGGCATTTGGGCTGCCCAAATCTTCATACGCCATACCCAAGCCCCTGATGAGCCAAAAGAGGCTGATTCAAACGCATCATGAAGCGCTTGTGGCTATTGTTTGCGCAAACTGTCACCGTCTTGGTGGCTGTTTGGTTTGTGCTGATCACACTCAAACCCGATTGGGTCCAAAGGCCCAGTTGGAATACCGATCTGCAAGTTTTTGAGGTCGCCCCAGGCGCCATCTCGCCCACCGTAAGCGCTGGCAGTTTGAGTTTCGCCGCCAAGAAAGCTTCACCTGCTGTGGTCAGTATCAACACTTCGCAAAAAGCCGGACTCGAAAAAAACAAAGACCCATGGTTTCGCTATTTTTTTGGAGACCAAGATGACTCAGCCCAAACCGGCTTAGGCAGCGGCGTCATTGTCAGCCCACAGGGATACATCCTCACCAACAACCACGTGGTGGAAGCGGCAGATGAAATTTTGGTGATGCTCAACGATGGCCGCCAAACGCAAGCCAAGATCATCGGCACCGACCCCGAAACAGACTTGGCTGTGCTTAAAGTCAACTTGGATAAATTGCCTGTGATGGTGATGAACAATTCCGAGCAGCTTCAAGTGGGTGACATTGTTTTGGCCATAGGCAACCCTTTTGGTGTAGGTCAAACCGTGACCAGCGGCATCATTTCTGCACTGGGGCGCAACCAATTGGGCATCAACACCTTTGAGAATTTCATCCAAACCGACGCGGCCATCAACCCTGGCAACTCGGGCGGCGCTTTGGTGGATGTGCAAGGCAATTTATTGGGCATCAACACCGCCATTTATTCCAAATCGGGTGGCAGCATGGGCATTGGTTTTGCCATCCCCGTCAGCATTGCCAAGCAGGTGCTTGAAGGTATTGTGAAAGACGGCTTGGTCACGCGGGGCTGGATCGGTGTCGAGCCCACAGAACTCACCCCCGAGTTGGCTCAAACTTTCAACGTAAATCGCCAAGAAGGCGTCATCATCACCGGTGTTTTGCAGACGGGTCCCGCGTTCAAAGCAGGTATTCGTCCTGGCGATATGTTGTTGGCGGTGAATGACCACAAAGTTCAAAATGTGGCGGAACTTCTAGCGCAGGTGTCTTTGCTTAAACCTGGTGTGGATGCCCAATTAAAGATTTTGCGTAAAGA
>CAMCWS010000115.1 GCA_945882755.1 Bordetella parapertussis
TTGGTGCGTGGCAACAAAACCGTCATCACCCGCATGAACCGCTTTGCCCACGATTTACACGCTTTGTTGATGACCGGCGCTCGTGTGAAAGCCAAGGACTAAAGCATGGCCTTCAACACCCAAGACAACAGCGACGAGGTCATGAACGAAATCAATATGACGCCTTTTGTGGACGTCATGCTGGTGCTGCTCATCATCTTCATCATCACCATTCCGGTCATGAAGCACGCGGTCAACATCGAGTTACCCCGTGCCAGCAACCAGCCGCAAGACGCCAAGCCGCAAACCATACGTTTGACGGTGGACGCCGAGGGCAAGTATTTTTGGAACGATGCCGCGGTAGACGACACCCAGTTGCAAACCCTGTTGCAAGAAGCGGCGCAAAAGAAACCGCAATCGCCTCTTCACATCAGAGGCGATCGTGCCGTGCGCTACGAGCGTGTGGCACAGGCCATGGCCGCAGCCCAGCGTGCAGGCATGACCCAAATTGGCTTTATCACTGAACGTACTTCACCTTAAAGGAAACCACCATGAAAAAACTCTTTGCTGCTTTGTGGGTCTGCGCCGCATTCACCGCCCACGCCCAAGTCGAGGTCAGCGACGCTTGGGTCCGTGCCACCGGCCAAGGCCAAAAGGCGACCGGCGTGTTCATGAACCTGACCGCCAAGAAAGCCACCCGTTTGGTGGGCGTCAAGGCCGACTTGACTGGCAGTGCAGAAGTGCATGAGATGAAAATGGAGAAAGACGTGATGAAAATGCAGGCGGTCAAAGCCCTTGATTTGCCCGCAGGCCAAACCGTGGCTTTGAAGCCCGGCAGCTACCACGTGATGCTGATGGACTTGAAAGCACCGGTTGCTGAAGACAGCCAAGTGGTGTTGACCTTGTTGTTCGAAGACGCCGCGGGTGTTAAAACCCAGAAGGAAGTTAAAGCCGTAGCAAAGAAAATGGGCATGGGTGGCAAAGACAAACCCCAGCACGGCGAACATAAACACTGACAACAAAGGAAACACCATGGCCAGCGCATCCCCATTCAACTTCGACAACATCATGCCTGGCTTGGATTTTTTAAAGCAGTTTGCCGCTGCCGGTGGTGCGCCCGGCATGCCCCAAGCCGCGCAGTGGGTCACGCCCACCTTGGACCCCAAAGAGCTGGAAAAGCGCATCCAAGAATTGAAGTCGGTGCAGTTTTGGTTAGACCAAAACGCCAAGGCCTTAAGCGCCACGATTCAAGCCTTAGAGGTGCAACGCATGACCTTGGAAACCTTGCAAGGCATGAACCTCGGCATGGCCGATGTGGCTGCGGCCATGACAGGCAAAACCAAAACGGAACAGCCGATGGTTGATCCCATGCAGTGGTGGGGAGCTGTCAGCCAACAGTTTCAAAGCATTGCCGCCAAGACCATGCAAGACATGCAGCAGCACACCGCTGCCACGGCAAGCGCGAAACCAGCCAGCGCAAAGCCTGCCAAAGCAAAGCCTGCTAAGGCAAAACCTCGGGCAGCCGCCAAGACCGGCACTACAGCAAAGGCGCGAAAAACAACTTAGCTGCAGTAAACCTTGGCGGTATAGGGTGTGTAAATTCCAGAGCTGAGCAGACCCAAGAACCAGTTCAAAGCGGTTTCTACCCGCTCGACTTTGGCCACTCGGTTGGCACCGCCACACACATCGGCCGCATTGACGGACTGGGTTTGACCCAAGCCTGACACAAAAAAGTGTTGCATTTCTTCTTGCTTCAGGACGGGCGGACTGTTTTGCAGCACGACGCTTTGGGTGGCGCAGGCGCTGAGGGCTAAACACAGCAGCAGGGCAGGGAAAAATCGACGCATGGGAAAAGTCCTTTAAGGGGTACAAGTGATGGCTAATTGGCGTGGCGAATAAATGCCCAAGGTCAAAATCGTTAAACCGATATTGGCCGCTGTCTGCATGGTTTCCACACGAGCGACTTTGCTGGCGTCACCACAGGCTTTGGCACCATCCACGCTGTTTTCTTGTCCAATGCCACCCACCCAAAACGTCTGGTTGTCCGTGAATGAAGGCTTCGCACCATTGGCAGGGGCCAGGTCAAACTGTTGGGTGGCGCAAGCGCTCAGCAAAACCGTCAGCCCTAAAGCGATTGAAATGGAATAATGTCTGAACATGAGTACCTCTTTAGTTTCATTGATGGGGTATTTTAAGCATAAGTTAACACTATTTAGTACAAAGAAAGATTTCGCCATGTTGCTTGCCTTGTTGGTCTCTGTGTCGTTGTGGCTGGCTTGGACGCCAGACCTGCCCCGCGAACAATTGCTGCAAAGCTACGCAAAGGCAGGCACCGCGCAGCTGGTGGTGGGTGATCAACCCTATTTCATTCACGACACTGGCCCACGCGACGCACCCGTCTTGGTTTTATTGCACGGCTTTGGCGCGAGTTTGCAAACCTGGGACGCATGGGCCGCTGCATTGGATACGCAGTGGCGGGTGGTGCGTATCGATGTGCCAGCGTTTGGTTTGACAGGGCCAGCGGTGAACAACGATTACTCAGATGAAGCGGATGTGGCACGCCTCGCCCAACTGTTAGACCACTTAGATTTACAAAAAGTAGCCTTGGGTGGGCATTCCATGGGTGGGCGTATGGCGTGGAATTTTGCAGCGGCTTACCCCGAACGCGTCAGCCACTTGGTGTTGGTCGCCCCCGATGGTTTTCCAGACCCTCGCTCGACCACAGAGTTCACTTACCAAGTCTCACCTTGGCTGGGTTTGATGAAACTCAGTTTGCCTGCTTGGGCTTTGAAAATGGGCGTGGCACCTGCCTATGGCGATGAGAAATTACTCACCGCTGACACCCTGCGCCGCTACCAAGACATGATGCGAGCGCCGGGTGTGCGTGCGGCCTTGATGGAGCGTATGCGCCAAAGCCGCAACAGCGACCCCGTGCCACGTTTGCAAACCCTGAAGATGCCGGTGCTGTTGGTGTGGGGCGAAAAAGATGCGTTCATTCCCATCAGCAATGCGCAGGATTACCTTAAAGCCATTCCCCACGCCATGTTGGCCGCCATCCCGTTAGCGGGCCATGTGGTGCATGAGGAGGCGCCAATCCCGTCGGTGCAAGCGGTACAGGCGTTTTTGGTTAAATTCAAAACTGCCATTTAACGCCAAGGGTCCAATAATCTTGTTTATCTTGGACGCGGTAACTGCCATCTAATTGAACATCCTTGAACAGCTCTGTGCGAGCGCCTATGGCCATGGTGTTTTTTTCACCTTCTACGCGTAACCACTCGGCATGCGGCGTGAAGTTTTCAAGGGGGTATTCAAAAGCTAAGCCAGTCAATTGTTGAGATGACCCATAACGCTCTTTGATCCAACCCAAATTCAAATGGACCGTGCCCCATTGGGGTGATTGACAGCTCACAATGCCCCATCCATAAAGTGTGTAGGCATTGTCATTTTGAACAGAAGTTCTGCCCAAGGTGCCGCCTGTATTGCATCCATTTTCTTGGGGTGATGTGAATAACTTTTTCACTTGAAGACTGTAAGAGGTCTCGCCACTGGAGTTGCTTTTGGCAATCGCCGCACCGAGTTCTAAACCATCAATAGGGGCAAATGCTGGCGCCACATTGAATGTCCGATCTTCTGTGTCATGCCAGCTCTCGATATGACCATGGCCTGCTGCATTGGTTGCAGCATCATCTATCAGGAGTGGCCGACCAGCAAGCGCTACAGCAGGGAATACACAAATCAATAAAACACACAAGGGGTTTGTAAAGGAAGTCGCAGTCATTTGTTGAGACCCAAGTTAAAGAAAATATTGTACACAAATAGGAATGATTCTCATTGAGTTATTTTTAATGAGTTCTTTTAAAGTATTATTTTGTGATGTACCTACACATCGCTAACAAAAACTACTCTT
>CAMCWS010000116.1 GCA_945882755.1 Bordetella parapertussis
GCTGACGGAAATGAGGCGGTGGTCAACAGCGGATTGCAAGCGGGTCAGCAAGTGGTGGTGGCTGGTGTGCATGTGCTGTCGCCAGGGCAAAAAGTCACGCTGTTTCAGCCTGTTGGCACCAAGCCATGAGCGGGCCGTTCGAAACCAAACAGGGATTTAACCTGTCCCTGTGGGCGCTTATGCACCCAGCCCTGACACGCTACTTGATGGTGGTCCTGATGGTTTTAGGTGTGACCGCTTATTTCCAGCTAGGTCAAGACGAAGACCCGCCGTTCACCTTTCGCGCCATGGTGATTCGCACCTATTGGCCTGGGGCCACAGCCCAACAAGTCGCCGAGCAAATCACTGACAAACTAGAGCGCACCCTGCAAGAGGCGCCTTTTGCCGACAAGATTCGCAGCTACTCCAAGCCGGGTGAGTCGCAAATCATTTTTCAAATCAAAGACTCCTCTAAAGCCGCTGATGTTGCCAACGTTTGGTACACGGTGCGTAAAAAAGTCAGCGACATGCGACAGACCTTGCCACAAGGCGTGGTCGGGCCATTCTTCAACGATGACTTTGGCGATGTGTATGGCGTGATCTATGCCATCGAGGCCGAGGGTTTTTCCATGGCCGAAATCCGTGACATCGCCGACGATGTCAGGCAGCAGTTGCTTCGCGTGACCGATGTCTACAAAGTGGAATTGTTTGGCACCCAAGACGAAAAAATCTATATTGAAATTCCGCAAAAGCGCTTGGCCCAACTGGGCTTGGACTTGAACGCGGTGCTGGCGCAACTCGGGCAGCAAAACGCGGTGGAAAGTGCTGGCACCATGCAAACGCCTTTGGACACGCTGCAAATCCGTGTTCAAGGGCAGTTCCAAGCGATTGAGCAGTTGCAAGCCATGCCTATCCGAGGCGCCACCGGCCAGCAGATCAAGTTGGGTGATATTGCCCAGATTCAGCGAGGCTATGTGGACCCAGCCTTGGTGAAGGTCCGCTTTCAAGGTAAGCAAGTGGTGGCATTGGGTGTCTCTATGGCCAAGGGCGGCGACATCATTGCCTTGGGCAAAGCTTTGCGTGAAGCCACAGCCAACATCCAATCCAACTTACCTCATGGCGTGAAATTGGTGCAGTTGCAAGACCAACCCAAAGCGGTCGAGCGCTCCATCAGTGAGTTCGTCAGTGTGTTGATCGAGGCGGTGGTAATTGTGTTGTTGGTCAGCTTTGTGTCTTTGGGTTGGCACAAGGGTGGGCGCTTTGGTTGGTACATCGATATGCGCCCTGGTTTGGTGGTGGGTATCACCATTCCCTTGGTACTGGCCATGACGTTTTTGGCGATGTATTACCTTGGCATTGGTTTGCACAAGATATCGCTGGGTTCGCTCATCATCGCTTTGGGCTTGTTGGTGGATGACGCCATCATTGCTGTTGAGATGATGGTGCGCAAAATGGAAGAGGGCTTTGACAAAGTCCGCGCCGCCACCTTTGCCTACGAGGTGACCGCCATGCCCATGTTGACCGGCACCCTCATCACCGCGGCTGGGTTCTTGCCGATTGGCTTGGCCAAATCGGTGACGGGTGAGTACACCTTTGCTATTTTTGCCGTCACCGTCATTGCCCTGTTGCTGAGTTGGTGGGTATCGGTGTTTTTTGTGCCTTATTTGGGAACCTTCATCCTCAAGGTCAAGCCGCATATGGCAGGTGGTGCGCCCCAAGAACTGTTTGACTCAGCCTTCTACAACACCTTTCGACGCACAGTTAACTGGTGCGTCAAGCACCGTTGGTTGACGATTGGTGCCACGGTACTGACGTTTGCGCTGGGCATATTTGGGATGGGGAAGGTGCAGCAGCAGTTTTTCCCCGATTCAAGCCGCCCCGAAATCATGATGGATATTTGGTTTCCTGAAGGCACCAGTGTTGCCGCCAACGAAGCTTTAAGTTTGCAAGTAGAAAAGCGTTTGTTGGCAACTGCTGGCGTGGAGTCGGTCAGTTTATGGGTGGGCTCTGGGGTGCCGCGTTTTTACCTGCCGCTTGACCAAGTCTTTCCGCAAAGCAATGTCTCGCAGTTCATCATTCAGCCCAAAGACCTTAAGTTTCGTGAAAGCCTGCGGGTGGCATTGCCAGCCATCATGGCCAAAGAATTTCCCGAGGTGCGAGCCCGTGTGAAGTTGCTGCCAAATGGACCACCGGTACCTTTCCCCGTGCAGTTTCGCGTCGCTGGGCCGGACCCTCATTCCTTGCGTTTGCGGGCGGATGAGGTCAAGGCGGTGATGCGAACCAACGCCAACACCCGAGGCGTGAACGACAACTGGAACGAGTCCATCAAGGTCATTCGCTTGGCCGTGGATCAGGAAAAAGCCCGCGCATTGGGCGTGACCAGCCAGTCGATTGCGCAGGCCTCGCGTGTGTTGCTCAGCGGCACCACCGTGGGCCAGTTCCGTGAGGGCGATCAACTGATCGACATCGTTTTGCGTCAACCGCAAACAGAGCGACAGGCCATCACTGACCTTGGCAACGCCTATGTGCCCACTGCCTCTGGCAAATCGGTGCCACTGTTGCAAGTTGCCAAGCCACAGTTCACTTGGGAGCCGGGAGTGATGTGGCGGGAGAACCGCGACTACGCCATCACCGTGCAGTCCGACATCGTGGAAGGCTTGCAAGGCGCAACCGTCACTGCGCAATTGTTGCCAGAGTTGAAAAAACTCGAGAAGCAATGGGCTACTGATGGACATGCTGACTACCGCATTCATGTGGCAGGCGCGGTCGAAGAAAGCTCCAAAGGTTCAGCGTCTATCGCCGCTGGCTTGCCCCTCATGTTATTTGTCACCTTCACCTTACTGATGTTGCAGCTGCAAAGCTTCAGCCGCGCCTTGCTGGTGTTTCTCACCGGACCGATGGGCATTGCGGGTGTTGCCTTGGCTTTGCTCACCCTGGACCGTCCCTTTGGCTTTGTGGCATTGCTAGGGGTGATTGCGCTCATGGGCATGATTCAGCGCAACTCGGTCATCTTGATCGATCAAATTGAACAAGACCGCGCCAATGGCGTACCCGCTTGGGATGCCATTGTCGAGTCAGCTGTGAGGCGTTTGCGCCCCATTGTGCTGACCGCTGCTGCGGCCGTGTTAGCCATGATTCCGCTGTCACGCAGCGTCTTTTGGGGCCCCATGGCGGTGGCCATCATGGGTGGCTTGATCGTGGCGACGGTGCTGACTTTGTTGGCTTTGCCTGCCATGTACGCCGCTTGGTTCAGGGTCAAGCGTTAAGCGCAGCTTCGACAGAAGCCGGGGCGGGTAGAATTTCGCCTTGACCAATTTCAGACGGGCGGTATGTTCAGTCACACCGCCCTTTGCTTTTTTTTGATCCCGCGCGGGTGGCGAAATTGGTAGACGCACCAGGTTTAGGTCCTGACGGTAGCAATACTGTGGGGGTTCGAGTCCCCCCCCGCGCACCAATGCATGCCCAAAGCCCCGCGCTTTTAAGTTTAGAGATGGAGAAACCTCATGGCCGTGAATGTTGAAACCTTGGAAAAGTTGGAACGCAAAATCACTTTGACCTTGCCCACCACTGTGATCCAAAACGAAGTCAATGCGCGTTTGAAGAAACTTGCTCGTCAAGTCAAGATCGACGGTTTTCGCCCAGGCAAAGTACCCATGAATATCGTGGCGCAGCGCTACGGATACTCGGTGCATTACGAAGTCATGAACGACAAAGTAGGTGAGGCCTTCAACCAAGCCACCATAGAAGCCCAGTTGCGTGTGGCCGGCCAGCCCCGCATCAGCGA
>CAMCWS010000117.1 GCA_945882755.1 Bordetella parapertussis
TATCACCAATATCCGCATGCTGACCAAAAGCCTGCGCCCCTTGCCCGATAAATTCCATGGCATCAACGACCAAGAAATCAAGTACCGCCAGCGCTACATCGACCTGATCACCGACGACACCTCCCGCCAGCGCTTCATCGCCCGCAGCAAAGCGGTGAGTGGTATTCGCGACTTCATGGTGAACCACGGTTTCTTGGAAGTGGAAACGCCCATGTTGCACCCCATCCCAGGTGGTGCGAATGCCAGGCCTTTTGCCACCCACCACAACGCGTTGGACCAAGAGATGTTCTTGCGCATCGCCCCCGAGTTGTACTTGAAGCGCTTGTTGGTCGGTGGCTTTGAGCGGGTGTTCGAGATCAACCGCAATTTCCGCAATGAAGGCATTTCGGTGCGCCACAACCCCGAATTCACCATGATGGAGTTTTACGCGGCGTATTGGAACTACCAAGACCTGATGCAGTTCACCGAAAGCCTGATCCGCGACGCGGCTGAAAAAGCAGTCGGCACCCTGCTGCTGACCTACGACGGCAAACCGGTGGATTTGTCCAAGCCCTTTGCCCGTCTGACCATCCGCGAAGCCATTCTGAAGCACACCGAGGCAGGCGACCATGTAGACGATGCCACCTGGCTGACCACCGCCTTGAAGAAACTTGGCTTCACCGAAGAGAAACACAAGCTCTCCACCCGCAGCTTGGCGGGTTTGCAGGTGCTGTACTTTGAAGACACCGTGGAAGACAAGCTCTGGGAGCCCACCTTTATTTGCGAGCATCCGGTGGAAATTTCACCCTTGGCCCGTGCCAGCGACAGCCACCCCGAGGTGACCGAGCGCTTTGAGCTCTACATCACGGGACGTGAGTTTGGTAATGGCTTTAGCGAGTTGAACGACGCTGAAGACCAAGCGGCGCGGTTTCATGCGCAGGTCAACGCCAAAGACGGCGGCGACGACGAGGCCATGTTTTATGACCACGACTTTGTGCGTGCCTTGGAGTACGGCATGCCGCCCGCAGGTGGCTGCGGCATTGGCATTGACCGTTTGATGATGCTGTTGACCGACAGTCCCAGTATTCGGGATGTCATTTTGTTCCCCGCTTTGCGTCGGGAAACCCACTAGATTGCTTCGGGGCTACGCCCCTCGCAATGACGAGGTAGTTAGATTCGCAATGACGTCATTGCGAGCGAAGCGAAGCAATCCTGATCAGTGCGAGCGAAGCGAAGCAATCTTGGTCATCGCGAGGGGCGTAGCCACTAAGCAATCAAGCTGCTTTAGGCGCAGCAGGCACTGCTGGTTTAGGTGGTTTGCAGTCATGGCAGAAGAAAGCCAAGCTGCCGGCAAAGCGCTGTTGGCTGCCTTGACGACGGGGTTTGTGCATGCCGCACTTGATGCATGACATGGTTTCGCCCATTTTGCCCATGCCCGCAAAGGGGGAGCCATTCTCACGACTGGTAAAACGAAGACCACTCTCGTCAACAGAGGTTTTGCCAGATTTGGTTGCCATGGATATCCTTTAGTCCTGCTAATCCCCGTTGCCTTCGGGGTAAGAGGGTCTATTTTAACCGCTTTGACAGGCTTTGTGCCGCCCTCTGTCTCGACCTCTTTTTTCAGGGCAATAAGCTCAGGGCCTGCAAATAAATAGGGTTTTGCATCAAAGCGTCCCAATCCAAGGCCTTGGCGGAAGGCAAAAGGGCTAAGCGGCGTTGCTCGCTGGTAGCGCTGACTAGCCATTGACCCTGTTTTTGGGCATGGGCTAAACCATCCAGCAGCTCGTCCACTGCGCTGCCGCCTTGGGGGCTGTCTGGCGTACTTTGGTTGCACAACAAGACCAAATCACAACCCGCTTGCAATGCTGTCGCAGCGGCCTCGGTGTAACTCACCACTTTGCCATCAATCAAACGTGCGCCAGCCATGGACAAATCGTCGCTGAACACCGCGCCCTGAAACCCCAGTTGGTGGCGCAATATCTCTTTGAGCCAACGTTTGGAAAAACCAGCTGGCCGTGCATCCACCTTGGGGTAAATCACGTGAGCTGGCATCACGCTGCTCATGCTGGTGGTCAGCCATGCATAGGGCAAGGCGTCGTCATGCAAGATGGCCTTCAAGCTGCGCTTGTCGATGGGAATATCGGTGTGCGAATCGGCTTTGACAAAACCATGCCCTGGGAAATGCTTGCCGCAATTGGCCATGCCCGCTTGCAACAAACCGTGCATCAGGCTTTTGGCCAACAGGGCAACCATGCGCGGGTCGCGGGCAAATGCGCGGTCCCCAATAACACCGCTGGTGCCAAAGTCCAAGTCCAACACAGGCGTGAAGCTGAAGTCCACGCCACAGGCGCGTAACTCCGAGGCCAACACAAAACCACAGGCCGTGGCAGCGTTGGTGGCGTTCAAAGCGCCACTGCCGGGTAAATCTTTGTCGTCATCCAACCAAAGCTCGCCCAAGGCCGCCATGGCTGGCAAATGCGTGAAACCATCTGTTCGAAAGCGCTGGACACGACCGCCCTCATGGTCTACACAAATCAATGCATCGGGGCGCACGCTTTTGATGTCTGCACACAAGGCGCTGAGTTGCTGGCGGTCCACCCAATTGCGGCCAAACAAAATCATGCCCCCGCACAAGGGATGCGCCAAGCGGCGACGGTCGGTGTCGCTGAGCGAGGTACCAGCGATGTCCAAAATCAGGGGGGCGTGTTTCACAGTCGTCATGGTTCAAGCAGTTTGTTCGACGATCACCTGGCTGGTGGCATAGTCGGTTTCGTCACTCAGGGTGACATGGGCACGCAGTTGCCGCGTGGCACACCACTCTTTCAAAGCGCCATGCAGCACGATGGTGGGTTGGCCACTGGGCAAACGTCCTACCTCGCAATGCCGCCAGGTCATGGGCATGCGCATGCCCAAACCAATGGCTTTGCTGAATGCCTCTTTCACCGAAAAACGCGTCGCCAAAAAACGTACGCCTCTGTCAGGCCAGCGAACGCTTCTGGCGCGAAAGGTTTGCATTTCAGCTTCGCTCAGCACCTTCAACGCGAAACGCTCGCCGTGGCGATCGAAGGCGGCACGGATGCGGCGGATATCGCAAATATCGGTGCCTATGCCGTAAATCTGGCTCATGGCTTGAGGCAATCCAAATAGGCCTTCACGGTGGCGCTGTAGCCCATCTCCAAGGCGTCAGCCATCAAAGCATGGCCAATAGACACCTCTTTCACATCCGGCATAGCTTGCACAAAGTCGCGCAAATTGGCCAAATTCAGGTCGTGGCCGGCGTTGACTTCTAGACCTACAGCTTGGGCGGCCTTGGCCGCCGCCACAAATTGCGCCAGCACCTCAGCGCCCTTGCTGCTGCCATGGTTTGCCGCATAAGGTTCGGTGTAAAGCTCAACGCGGTCAGCGCCCACTTCCTTTGCAAACTCCATCGGTGCAGGGTCTGCATCCATGAACAAGCTGACTCTGGCACCCCAAGCTTGGGCTTGGGCGATCAGGGGTCGCAGTCGCTCAGCGTCCTCAGGAAAGCGCCAGCCGTGGTCCGAGGTGAACTGGCCTTCGGCGTCCGGCACAAAGGTGACCTGCTGCGGACGCACTTTTTCCACCAAGGCCATGAGGTTGTGAAACGGGTTGCCCTCGATGTTGTATTCGCGGTCTGGCCAAACTTTGAGTAACTCCGCCAAATCGAAGACATCGCTGTCGCGGATATGGCGTTGATCGGGCCGCGGGTGGACCGTGATGCCATGCGCACCCGCTTGCA
>CAMCWS010000118.1 GCA_945882755.1 Bordetella parapertussis
ACATTGTGTCATTGAGGGGCGGCGCATAAAATCATTTGTTTAGCAAGGTGGCCATGGTTTATCCAGACAGTTTTGATGTGTTGGTGGTTGGCGGCGGTCATGCGGGTACCGAGGCTGCGTTGGCGGCTTCGCGTATGGGTTGCCGAACCTTACTGCTCACCCACAATATTGAAACCTTGGGCCAGATGAGCTGCAACCCGTCTATCGGCGGTATTGGCAAAGGCCATTTGGTTAAAGAGCTCGATGCCATGGGCGGCGCGATGGCCTTGGCCACCGACATGGCTGGCATCCAGTTCCGCATTTTGAACCGCTCCAAAGGGCCCGCGGTTCGTGCCACCCGAGCGCAAGCCGACCGCGTTCTTTACAAAGCCGCGATACGTCGCCGCCTGGAAACGCAGCCGAATTTGTGGCTTTTTCAACAAGCGGTCGATGACCTGATGCTGGAGGGCTCAAAGGTTGTTGGTGCTATGACGCAAGTGGGCATATGCTTTCGTGCAAAGACTGTGGTTTTAACGGCGGGCACGTTTTTGGATGGGAAAATCCATGTGGGCCTCGACAACTATGCGGCGGGTCGTGCGGGTGACCCGCCAGCCGGCCGATTGTCTGCACGCCTGAAAGAGCTGCGCTTGCCGCAGGGTCGATTGAAGACAGGTACCCCGCCGCGCATTGATGGGCGCAGTATCGACTTTTCCAAATGCAGCGAACAAGCAGGTGACGGTATGTTGGGTGGCGAATCTGCACAAATGCCAGTGTTCAGTTTCATGGGCCGTGTTGATATGCACCCCGAACAACGGCCTTGTTGGATCACACACACCAATGAGCGTACCCACGACATCATTCGCTCTGGCTTTGACAGAAGCCCGATGTTCACAGGCAAGATTGATGGTGTGGGCCCGCGTTATTGCCCCAGTGTGGAAGACAAGGTCAACCGCTTTGCCGACAAGGCCAGCCATCAAATTTTCTTAGAGCCCGAGGGCTTGACCACGGACGAGTACTACCCCAACGGTATTTCCACCAGCCTCCCCTTTGATATTCAATTGGCGTTGGTGCGCTCTATCGTGGGTTTGGAAAACGCCCATATCTTGCGCCCCGGTTACGCGATTGAGTACGACTTTTTTGACCCCCGCGAACTCAAGCGCAGCTTTGAGACCAAGGCGATCGAGGGCTTGTTCTTCGCCGGTCAGATCAATGGCACCACCGGTTATGAAGAGGCGGCCGCGCAAGGTTTGTATGCCGGCGCGAACGCGGCGCTGCAATGCAAAGGGCTGCCCGCTTGGACGCCTAGGCGTGACGAAGCCTACTTGGGTGTGTTGGTGGATGACTTGGTGAACCAGGGCGTGGTCGAACCTTACCGCATGTTCACCAGTCGCGCTGAGTACCGCCTAAAGTTAAGGGAAGACAACGCAGACATGCGCTTGACCGAGGCTGGGCGTCAAATGGGCCTGGTCTCTGACGAGCAGTGGGATAAGTTCAACAAAAAGCGTGACGCTGTTTCACGTGAAACAGAGCGCTTGCGCTCTTTGTGGGTCAGCCCTGCCAACCTTGCTGCGGCTGAATCTGAGCGCGTTTTGGGCAAGGCCATCGATCACGAATACAGCCTGGCGGATTTGTTGCGGCGTCCAGAAGTTTCTTATGCCGCCCTGATGGGATTGGATGGCGGGCGCTTTGAGTCGGCGGACATTCTCGCTTTGGACCTTGTTTCACGTGAAACAGTGATCGAGCAAATCGATATTACTGCTAAATATTCCGGCTATATCGATCGCCAGAACGAAGAGGTAGAGCGTGCAGCGCATTATGAAAACATGGTTCTGCCTGCTAACCTTGACTATTTGGCCATAGGGGCGCTGAGTGTCGAGGTCAGGCAAAAACTAGACAAACACCGGCCCGAAACCTTGGGACAGGCATCGCGTATTTCGGGTGTCACGCCTGCGGCCATTTCTTTGCTGTTGGTGCATTTGCGCCGCGCCCGTATGGGTCAATTTGCAGGCAGCGGCAAGGCGGCCGCTTGAGCCTTGGCCTAGAAACGCGGCTTCGTCGGGGGTCTGAGCTGTTGGGCTTGCGCTTGTCGGATGCCCAACACCAGCATCTTTTGACCTATATAGACCTGTTGCAAAAATGGAATCGGGTTTACAACCTGACCGCGGTCAAAGACCCAGAGCAGATGTTGACGCAGCATGTATTGGATTGTTTGGCGGTGGTGAGCCCGCTGAAAGAAAAAGCCCCATGGGCAAAAAGCCTGTTGGATGTGGGTGCAGGCGGCGGCCTGCCATCGGTGGTTTTGGCCATCACCTGCCCCGACCTCGCGGTGCTGGCGGTCGATGCTGTCGCCAAAAAAACCGCGTTTATTCAAAGCACGGCTCATACCTTGGGTTTGACGAATCTGCAAGCGCAGCACGCAAGGGTAGAGTCTCTGACCCAAACATTTGATTTGGTTAGCTCTCGCGCCTATGCTTCTTTGGCGGATTTTGTGCTCACCTCACGGGCCTGTTTGGCACACGACGGGTGGTGGATGGCCATGAAAGGGCTTGTCCCCGCGGAAGAAATCACGCATTTGCCAAGCGATATCGAGGTGGTTCAAACACAGCTATTGTCTGTGCCAGACCTTGATGCGCAACGCTGTCTGGTCTGGATGCGACCCAAGCAAGCTATCTAAGCTACCCTGCAACCAAGGATTGTTTCACGTGAAACAGTCACATTCAGCTGCAAATGGGTGGGCGTGCCTTACACTCTGCCCTCCCCGCAAAAGGATATTCCATGTTTGGCATCGCAGACTACCCCGCCTTTGTGCTGGCCGTTATTGTTTTTTTGGCCATTCCCGGTCCAGGCAACCTCGCCCTTTTAACCTCTACAGCCAAGGGCGGCTTGCGCGGTGGCTTGGCCGCCACCTTGGGCGTGATTGCTGGAGATCAGGTGCTGATGTGGGCCGCGGTCGCCGGTGTGGCTGCTGTGTTGGCTACCCAGCCTGAATTTTTCCAAGCGATGCAGTGGCTGGGCGCGGCCTATTTGTCTTACATAGGCTACAAAATGTGGACCACCAAAGAGGGTGATGCGCCGGTGATCAACATCACCGCTGGACATTATTTTCAGCAATCTTTGTGGATCACCTTGCTCAACCCCAAGGCCATCATGTTCTACATGGCTTTTTTCCCCTTGTTCATCGATCCGCAAGTGCATGCCGGCTTCTTCACCTTTGGTGTGATGGCCGTGACGGTGGCGGCATTGACATTTTTGTATGGTCTGATCATCTGCGTATTGGCCCAGCGCTTGTCAAGCCGTCTCCAGCAACGCCCATGGATTGGCCGTGCGTTGCAAAAAATCGGTGGGGCATTATTGGTTGCTTTCGGTTTGAAACTTGTCTTGGGTAAATAAACATGGCCAAAATATTTTGTATTGCCAACCAAAAAGGTGGCGTAGGCAAGACCACCACCACGGTGAACTTGTCGGCTGCTTTGGCCGCCATTGGTCAACGTGTGCTGATGGTCGACTTGGACCCGCAAGGCAACGCCACCATGGGCTCGGGTGTGGACAAGCGCCAGTTGACACACACGATTTATGA
>CAMCWS010000119.1 GCA_945882755.1 Bordetella parapertussis
AGCATGGCTCGAAGCAAAGGGATGGTGAGGGGGCGTTGGGTTTGCAAAGCAAACGCATCCAAGCGGTGCAGCAGGTCAATCAAATGCCCCAAGTCGCGGCTAAAGCGGCTGAGCAAATAGTCCAGCAAATCGGTGTTCAAGGTCATGCCAAGCGCTTGCGCATGGCGCACCAAGACCGCACGGCGTTCGTTTTCACCCAAAACCTGCAGATGAAACACATGGCCCCAGCCCAAGCGGGTACGCAAGTCTTCACGCAAAGGCAAGTCTTGCGGCGGCAGCAAACCCGCTGCCAGCACCCAAGGTTGACGCGCAGAACCTGGTGTGGCGGCATGCACAAACCAGTTGAAGGCCGCATGTTGCTGCACCGCGCTGTACGCCTGAACGTCGTCCATCAACACCACATCCCATTGGGTGTCAAAGGCGCTGGGTTCGCTGATGCTCGCGTCCAGCCAACCCACGGTGTGGCCTTGCGAGGTGATGGCCTGTGCCACTGCTACAAGCAAGTGGCTTTTGCCGCAACCTTGCTCGCCCCAAAGGTAGGTTGGCACGGGGGAACGGGTGTCGCCTGCCAGCCAAAGTTGCAAATGCTCCAAGGCTGCGGCGTTGTGGCCGGGTTCGAAATTGGACAAAGTGGGGCCGACATCCACACCGATGTCCAACGCAATTTGCCTCATACTCGGTTAGCCTGCATACAGACGACTGGCCATGTAACGCTCACGCAGTCGGCGCAAAGCCACCAACAGCACGGCGCTGGCAGGCAAGGCGATCAACACACCGACAAAGCCCAGCAGTTGCCCAAACGCCAGCAAGGCAAAAATTACTGCCAGTGGGTGCAAACCGATGCGCTCACCCACCAAACGGGGCGTGAGCACAAAGCTTTCGAACAACTGGCCCACGCCAAACACCACCACCAACATGAGGGTGGCTTGCATGGGTGCCATTTCCAAAAAGCCTGACAAAGCGGCCAACAACAAGCCCACGCCAAAGCCCACATAAGGCACAAACATCGCCAAGCCGGTGAAGATGCCGATGGGCCACGCCACCGATAAACCAAACAAGGACAGGCCAATGACGTAGTACGCCGCCAAGATCAGCATCACCGACAACTGACCACGCATGTATTCCCCCAACACGCTGTCAGCCTCTTGCACAAAGCCGTCCACCGTGGACTGGGCATGCACAGGCACCCATTGGCGCAAGTGCGACAAAGCCACATGGCCATCCATCAACAAGTAGAACAAGACCACCGGAATCAACACCAAATTGCCCACCAGCGCCAAGGCCACGCTGCCACCGATGCGAAGCGACGCCATCACAGAGGTCAAGGCGCTGTCAGACAGGCCATCGGCGTTTTTAGCCAGCCAAGCTTTGAGGGCTTGGGCATCGAGTTCAATCGGAAATCCATAGCTCAGCAACATGGGTTCTACATGGACCTTGAGATCATCTAAAAGCTGCGGCAGTTGGGCTTGAATGCGAGCCGCTTCTTTGAACAGCACCGGCACCACCAAGGCCACCACCGCCAGCAAAATGGCGATGAAAGCGGCTTCACACACCAGCACCAACAGGCTTTTGGGAAAGCCTTTGCCCAGCCATGTTTGCAAGCGTTGCACCACCGGCGACAGCACATAGGCCATAACCGCAGCAATCAAAAAAGGCGTCAACACAGGCAGCAACCACCACAACACGAACGCAACTGCCGCCGCAATGGCCAGCCAGGCGGCGATGAAACGGTTGTCAGGGGAGGAGAACATCAGGTGGCGGTGAACCCGGCATTTAGAATGCGCCATTCTATCGACCCCACCCTTTAGCGCCTTTGCGCCCTACTCCCCATGAACACTCCCCTTTCCTACAAAGACGCTGGCGTTGACATTGACGCAGGTGACGCATTGGTTGAACGCATCAAGCCTTTGGCCAAAAAAACCATGCGTGATGGCGTTTTAGCGGGCATTGGCGGCTTTGGCGCTTTGTTTGAAGTGCCCAAAAATTACAAAGAGCCGGTCTTGGTCAGCGGCACCGATGGCGTGGGCACCAAGCTGAAGCTGGCCTTTGAATGGAATATGCATGACACCGTGGGCATCGATTTGGTGGCCATGAGTGTCAACGATGTGCTGGTGCAAGGCGCGGAACCGCTGTTTTTCCTCGATTACTTTGCTTGCGGCAAGTTGGATGTGGACACCGCCGCAGCGGTGGTGGGCGGCATTGCCAAGGGTTGTGAGCTGTCGGGCTGTGCGCTGATTGGCGGCGAAACCGCCGAAATGCCCGGCATGTACCCCGCTGGCGAATACGACTTGGCGGGTTTTGCGGTGGGCGTGGTGGAAAAGTCTCTCATCCTCAGCGGCAAAGACGTGAAGCCTGGCGACGTGGTGATGGGCTTGGCGTCCAGCGGTGTGCATTCCAATGGTTTCAGCTTGGTGCGCAAGTGCATAGACAGAGCATCTTCTCAATTGCCAAAAAGCTTGGACGGTCAGCCTTTCAAAGAAGCACTGATGGCACCCACTCGGCTGTATGTGAAGTCGGTCTTGGCGGCTTTGAAGGCGCATCCCATCAAGGCCTTGGCGCACATCACGGGCGGCGGCTTGACCGAGAACATTCCCCGCGTGTTGCCCGAGCATTGCGCGGCGCATCTGCAACGCGCCAGCTGGCCGCGCACCGAGCTGTTCACCTGGCTGCAAACCACGGCCGGCATTGACGAGGCCGAGATGTGCCGCACCTTCAACAACGGCATTGGCATGGTGCTGGTGCTGGACGCCGCACAGGCGGACGCTTGCGCCAAAACCTTGGCGGATTTGGGTGAGCAGGTTTACCGCATTGGCGTCATCGCTGATAAGGGCGAAGGTGCTGCGGTGGTGATCAGCTAGATCGCTTCGCTACGCTCGCGATGACGAATACAAGCTCGCGATAACGTCATTGCGAGGCCGTAGGCCGAAGCAATCCCCGTTAAGTCATTGCGAGGGGCTTTAGCCCCGAAGCAATCCCCGTTGCCGTGATTGCGTCGCTACGCTCGCAATGACAAACATAAGCTCGCGATAACGTCATTGCGAGGCCGAAGGCCGAAGCAATCCCCCCATTTAAGAAATGTGATAAAACCAACACTTATGAATCTATAAATTAATTTTTAATTATAAAAAGTATTATTAATAATTAAATTCGTTAGCATCCGTACTCTTGCATAAAAGAGTACTTTATGAGCATTCATTGGAATGAAATCAAGTCCAGGGCATTGCTTTTCAGTCAAACATGGGCGGATGCTTGCAACGAAAAAAGCCAAAGTGCGCCGTTTTGGATCGACTTCTTTGAAATCTTTGGCATCACCGACAAACGGGTTGGCACTTTTGAGCGCAACGTCCAAAAGCTAGGGGGTGCCACCGGCTTAATCGACTTGTTTTGGCTGAGAGGCGAGGAAGTCAAGCCTTTGCTCGGTCTCTGGCGCTAAACGAATGGAAGTCGCCATATCAAACCCTCTTTTGAATACATGCATTCAATGTATCACAGGGTCTGTTTTTTGCCCGGTGTGATTGCTTCGTCGCTACGCTCCTCGC
>CAMCWS010000120.1 GCA_945882755.1 Bordetella parapertussis
CCAGAACGCGCTGATACCACCATGCCCCAGCCTGCCGCTCGCGCCACTTCCATGGCTTGCACCGTCTCGGTGATGGTGCCTATTTGGTTGGGTTTGAGCAGCACTGCGTTGCAGGCCTTGTCTTGAATGGCTTGGGCCACCAAACTGGCTTGGGTGACCAAGTAATCGTCACCCACCACTTGAATTCGTTGGCCTACAGCGTTAGTGAACGCCTGCATTCCAGCGGTATCGCCTTCGGCGAAGGGGTCTTCTACCGACAAGATGGGGTATTTGTTGACCCAGCCCAACAACACTTGCAGCCACGCTTCGCTGTCAAATTCTTGTTGCTCTAGCCCCAATTTGTAAGCACCGGCGCGGCCAAACTCAGAGGCGGCAATGTCCAGCGAAATCGCCACTTGGTCATAGCGGTAACCCGCCGCATCGATGGCACGTGTCAGGGTTTGCAGCGCTTCCTCGTTGGAGTCAAAAGCCGGCCACCAACCGCCTTCGTCGGCCACGCCAGCCAGTTTGCCTGCGGCTGCCATCAGCTTGCCAGCGGCATGGTAGACATTGGCGACCATCACCAGCGCTTCATCGAAACTTTGCGCACCCACAGGCATGACCAAAAAATCTTGAATGTCCACACGACGACCTGCGTGGGCACCACCACCAAAAATTTGGATTTCCGGCAAGGGCAGACGAACCGGCTTGTCGCCAGCCAGATAGCGCCACAAAGGTAAGCCCTCACTGGCCGCCGCCGCTTGCAGCACTGCCAGCGAGGTGGCGATGGTGGCATTGGCACCCAAGCGGCTTTTGAGCGATGTGCCATCCAAGGCAATCAGGGTCTGGTCGATCTTGGCTTGCTCGCGTGCATCTAGCCCCAGCAAGGCTTGGGCGATGGGGCCGTTGACTTGCGCCACGGCTTGGCTGACATCCAAGCCCCCCAGCAGCGGGCCTCCGTCGCGTAATTCCAGCGCTTCGCGGCTGCCGCGTGAAGCGCCTGCAGGTGCCACGCCTCGTCCGTGTGCGCCATTGCTCAGTTGCACGTCCACTTCCACCGTGGGGCGACCGCGGGAGTCCCAAATACGGCGGGCATGCAAATGTTGAATCGAGGTACTCATCAAGGTGTCCAGTGTTGTCGCAAGGTTTGCAAATAGGCTGCGGGTTGCAGCAAAAAGGGTTTTGCAAAGCGTCGAACGTGTTCGCGCTGTACGTCGGTGCTGATGTATTCAACAGGTGACTTGCCGTCCACCCGTGCCAGCAGCATGCCTGCCAGCAGGGCGCATGTTCGCGCCTCTAAGGCGGCGGGGTCTTCCCAGTTGACCGCTTTTAAATAGGTTTGGGACAAGGCATCAAAACTCGCCAAATAATCGAGGTGGTGGGCGGGTTGCCACAGGCATTTCAGCAGCAAATGGTTGAGCACAAAGGCCAAGTCGAAAGCAGGGTCGCCGTACCAAGCGCATTCGGCATCCAAAAAGACGGGGCCGTGCGGGCCCTCCAAAATGTTTTTCGGGCTCACGTCGCCATGTACCAAGGCGTGTTTGTGCGACAGGGTTTGTTGCACCAAGCTGTGCAAAGCGTCAGCGCAATCGGGGTGGCGCAGGGCGGTGGCGTTGAAATAAGGGTCGAGGCGAATGGCCATGAAATCTGCGTCATGGTCAAAGTCCTGTGCCAACTTGGCATTGTGGGCGCTGGCCCCATGCCAAGTCACTAAACAATGGGCTACTTGCTTGGCGGTATGTACATTCACCACGCCATCACGCAGTTGCTGCTTCCACACCGGATGCTGCTCAGGGGTCAAATACGCCATGGCGAACACGCAGTCGGTTTCGTCCTCACCCAACAAAGCAGGAACAGCTTGCGGCAGATGCTGGGCCGCAAAGCGCAGCCAAGCCACTTCGTCGCGGTTGCGCTTCACAGGTGCTTCCCACAGCGCAGCCACTTTGAGTTGCGGCAGGGCTCGCTTGAGGCAAAAGCTTTGCGTGGGTGTGTCCACCCGCACAATGAGGGACGATACGCCGCCGGTCAAGGGTGTGAACGTCACCTCTTCATGGGGTTTCAGCAGCCTCATGCGTTGCAGCGGCGCGATCAGCTCGGGAAAGGAATCAGCCAACTTACCAAGCCTTACCAAGCGACGGCGAATTTTTGAAGCAAGGGACGCAGCACAAACAGCGGTCCTACCCAAAGGTATTGCACATCTTCAAAAAACGAAGGTTTTTTGCCCTCTAACTTATGGCCGATGAATTGCAATACCCATGCGCCTACAAAGATGGCCACGCACAGCGGCAAACGCACATCGCCCATGGCGTGAACCAAGGCCAGTAAAAGCGCTGACCAAACGCCCATGGCCATTAAAAACACGCTCGACAAACGGGCGTAGTACACCATGCTGGCCGCCATGAAGCCGTAGGCCAGCCAAGGATGAATGCAAAAAATCAAACCGATGAGGCTGAGCATGATGAGCGGGATGGCGATGAAATGGATGCGCTCATTCACTGGGTGCTGATGGCTTTCGCCGTAGTGGGCCAGCAGTTGGTCGATGCGGCGTTCGGGCAAGGTGTCTTCTAAGGTGTCCATGGACTGTGTCTCCTGAAACGTCAGCTGATAAGGGCTTGGGCAAATTCTTCTGCATTGAAGGCTTGCAAGTCTTCGAGTTTTTCGCCAATGCCGATGAAGTACACCTTCAGTGGTTTGTCCTCTGGGGCCGAGCGTTGCTTGGCCCACAAGGCAATGGCGGCCAACACGCCGCCTTTGGCTGTGCCATCCAGTTTGGTGACGATCAAGCCGGTGAGACCCAGCGCTTCGTCAAACGCCTTGACCTGTGCCAAAGCGTTTTGTCCGGTGTTGCCATCAATCACCAACAACACCTCATGCGGCGCTGTGGTGTCAGCCTTTTGGATGACACGTTGGATTTTTTTCAACTCGTCCATCAGATGCAACTGCGTGGGCAAACGTCCCGCCGTGTCAATCAACACCACATCGCGCCCCCGCGCTTTGCCGGCAGTCACCGCGTCAAAACTCACAGCCGCGGGGTCGCCTTGGTCTTGGCTGATGATGTCAACTTGGTTGCGGTCGGCCCACACCAGCAACTGTTCTTTGGCGGCGGCGCGAAAGGTGTCGGCAGCGGCCAGCAAAACGCTTAAATTCGCATCGCTTAAATGGCGGGTAAGTTTGCCAATCGTGGTGGTTTTGCCCGCGCCATTGACCCCCGCCACCATGATGACCGTGGGTTTATGTGCGTCCAGCGTCAACTCGCCCTGCAGCGGCAGCAGCACCTCGGTAAGTACCTCAGTTAGCAACTCCTTGACCTGCGCGGGTTGGGTGCTGCCACTGGCCTTGACGCGCAATTTCAAGGCATGCAAAACGGCTTGGGTGGCGGGCATCCCCGCGTCAGCCATTAGCAACGCAGATTCAAGTTCTTCGTAAAGCGCGTCATCGATGACTTTGCCGCCAAACACCCCAGCGATGCTGCTGCCTGTGCGTTGCAAACTGCTGCGCAAACGTCCCAGCCAGCTTTGGGCCGCGACTTGCGAGGCCGATGGCCCTTGCTCAGG
>CAMCWS010000121.1 GCA_945882755.1 Bordetella parapertussis
AGTCGCACATCGTTGCGCTTGGCCAGCGCAAAAATCAGCTCGGGTTCCAAAGAACCTTCGATGTGCATGTGCAGCTCGGTTTTGGGCATAGCGCGTAGCAAGTCTGGCAAACGCTCAGGGGAAACAGCTGCGAAATTCATTCAACACACTCCAAAAGTAATGCCCTGTTGTTGCAGAAAGCGTGGGCGCATAAAGCAGATCATGTTCATCGCACACAGGTTGCAAAACTGGGCTTCAATCTGCACGTTCACGGCGACCTTTGGGTAATAAATGTGGATGACTGGGCACCCACGCTTGGTAGGCCTCGATCCAATTGGCGGCAATGCGCCGCTGGGCTTCTTGCAAATTCAGTTGACCGCTACAAACCAAGCGGTAGGCAATGAATTCAAGGTCATTTTTCTCATCAGCGCCCCAAGCGCCTTCTCGGGGTTGCGGCCACATATTGCGGGGGTCACTGGGGTTGCCGCCAATGCTCAAGGGAATCAGGTGGTCTTGTTCGTAGTTTCGGGGGTCGGTGTCACTGTAGCGGTACTGGCGAATTTGTTCACGCTTTAACCGATTGGTCACACGCTTATCGGGACGTACGGTCGCGGTATAGCCTCTGACACAAACCGTGGATTGCAGGTTTTGAGAGGTGATGGCCGGATCAACAGCACCTGGCGTGATCTGCGGGTTAGGCAAACCTTGGGGCGCTTGGGCCATAACACCCATGGCGCCACCCAGCATGAACGCACACAAGGTGGCTTTGAAGCAAAAAAAGGCTGCCCAAGGGCAGCCTTTCACTTTCATACCGAGAGGCATTACTTGTTGCCGGGCACTTTGCCTTCCACGCCTTTGACGTAGAAGAGCAGGTCACTTAAGAATTTGTCGTCAGCGACTTCGTCTTTCTTAAGCTGGGTTTTGCCAGTGTTGTCAACCAAGGGGCCTTTCCAAATAGCAAAGCTGCCATCTTTCAAACCAGCTTTGATTTCTTCGACTTTGGTCTTGGTGTCAGCAGGCACGTCTTCGGCAACAGACACCAAATCGATAGCGCCTTCTTTCACGCCCCACCACACGCCTGTACCACCCACCCATTTGCCTTCCAAGGCTTCACGGGTGGTTTGGATGTAGTAAGGCGCCCAGTTGATGACGGCTGAAGCCAAGTGGGCTTTGGGGCCGTAGGCGGTCATGTCAGAGTCCCAACCGAAAGCGCGTTTGCCTTTTTCTTCGGCTGTTTTCAACACGGCGGCTGAGTCGGTGTTTTGGAACAGCACGTCAGCGCCGCTGTTGATCAGCGATGTGGCGGCTTCGGTTTCTTTGGGTGGATTGAACCACTCGTTGACCCACACCACTTTAGTCTTGACTTTAGGGTTAACCGACTGTGCACCCATGGTGAAGGCGTTGATGTTGCGAACCACTTCAGGAATGGGGATGGAAGCCACCACGCCCAGCGTGTTGGACTTGGTCATCTTGCCAGCGATCACACCTGCCATGTACGCGCCTTCGTAGGTGCGGCTGTCGTAGGTGCGCATGTTTTCGGCTTGCTTGAAGCCAGTGGCATGTTCAAACTTGACGTCTTTGTGGTCTGTAGCCACTTTGAGCATGGGTTCCATGTAGCCAAAGGTGGTGCCAAAAATGAGTTTGTTGCCTTGGCTAACCATGTCACGGAAATTGCGCTCTGCGTCAGCAGACTCGGAAACGTTTTCAATGAAAGAGGTTTTGATTTTGTCGCCGAACTCGGCTTCCAAGGCTTTGCGAGCGTTGTCGTGTGCAAAAGTCCAGCCGCCGTCGCCCACAGGGCCGACGTAGGCAAATGCAATTTTCAAAGGCTCTGGTTTGGGCGCTTCAACCACGGGGGCGGGCAGCGGTTCTTCTTTTTTACCGCAACCCACCATGAGGGCCGCAGCCACCACGCTGAGTGCCGCGGCACGGAACCAAGTGCGTTTGTACAAATCTGTCATGAAATTTCCTTAAGAGATGGGAAAGCGATGGGAACAATCGTGATTATGACTGCTGAAAAAGGTTTCCCCGAAAGCCAGCTCTGCACAGGCAAGCGCCCCAGGCTCGGCCTCGCCTCCATGCTGACACAACGTCGGCTACGGCCGACCTGCGACGCTTGCCTTACCACTACTGGTTAAGTGAACCTCGCAATAACGATCGTTAGGGGTAGAAGGGCTTACCCAAAGACGCAGGCATGTTGACCCGAATCCACTGCGGATTGCGCGAAATCAGCGCCAGCACCACGATGGTGGCGAGGTAGGGCAGCATGCTCAAGAACTGGCTGGGCATCTCCACACCGCTGGCTTGCACGTGAACTTGCAACATGGTCACGCCGCCAAACAAATACGCCCCCATCAGCACCCGCGCTGGTCGCCAGGTGGCGAAGGTGGTCAGCGCCAAGGCAATCCAGCCCTTGCCAGCGATCATGCCCTCCACCCACAGCGGGGTGTAAATGATGGAGATGTACGCACCCGCCAAACCACACAACGCCCCACCCGTGACCACCGCACCCAAACGAATACGACGTACCGAATACCCCAAGGCATGAGCCGACTGCGGCGACTCGCCCACCGCACGCAGAACCAAACCGGCACGGCTGCACTGTAAAAACCAGATGAGTGCGATGGTGAAGAGAATGACCAAATACACCATGGGGTGTTGCTTGAAAAGCGCAGGGCCGATAAACGGCAGATCGGCCAAGCCAGGCACCTCGAACTTCATGCGTTCAGGCAATTTGGCTTGCACATAGCCGGTACCTACAAACGCCGAAAAGCCCACGCCAAACAGACTCAGCGCCAAGCCCGTGGCGTATTGGTTGGTGTTGAGGCCAATCACCAAAGCCCCAAAAATCAGCGCCAACAAACCGCCGGCCACCATGCCAGCGGCCAAGCCCAGCACATCGCTACCGGTATGCACCACTGTTGCGTAACCGGCGATGGCCGCGCAAAGCATCATGCCTTCGGCACCCAAATTGACCACGCCGGTCTTTTCGTTGATTAGCAAACCCAAAGCGGCGATGGCCAAGACGGTGCCAGCATTGAGGGTTGCAGCCAGCAGCAAGGCATAGGTTTCCATCACACCACCTCCATGCGCTTGGGTGCCCAACGCAAGCGGTAATTCATCAGCACATCACAGGCCAACAAACAAAACAACAGCAAGCCTTGGAATACGCCGGTGAGCGACTTGGGCAAACCCAAACGCGATTGCGCCAACTCACCGCCGATGTAGAACATGCTCATCAACAGTGCAGAAAACACCATGCCCACAGGGTGCAAACGCCCGACAAACGCCACGATGATGGCGGCAAAACCATAGCCCACCGGCACATAGGGGGTGAGTTGACCAATGGGCCCCGCCACCTCCAGAGCCCCCGCCAAACCTGCCGCGCCACCCGACACCAACA
>CAMCWS010000122.1 GCA_945882755.1 Bordetella parapertussis
CTGAATCAATGCAATATATAGAGGCTTTTCAAGCCGCTTGGAACCAAAAATACCCCCCAAAACCTTGATTTCAGGGAGCACTGCGGCTTAAGACCACAGCGCCGCGTAACTGACCTGGCTGGTAACCCACCGCTTTATCGTTGGGGTAAAGCTCATTGAGTTTGGCCTTGACTTCGGGGCTGATTTGCTCAGGGCTGCCGTGGCATGACACGCACATCGGCTGCATCACGATGGGCTTGGCGAAATGAAATTCTTTGCTGCCATCAGGCTTGACCACAGTTTCGGAAAACTCCATATCAGCGGGTTTGTCGCCACGGGCCAAACCCGCATCAAACTGGGCTAAGGCCTTGGCTTGCCAGTCATTGGGCACGCCCATGACAGGGTTTCTGGCACGTGTGCCCACGCGGCTAATCTTGGCTTGGTTGCTTGTTGATGCACGGTTGGCAATCTCTGGGGCTTGTAATTGACACACGCCAATCGCATTGATGGGTCCGCCTTCGGCCATGGACGATTGAAGCTTTTGCCCCAGTTCTTTCAACATGGATTGAGAGACAGCGCGGCTTTGTTTGAGCATGTCGCTGTCTTGGGCTTGAGCGGCAGAAAAACCAATTAAACACAGGGCAGAAAGTATGTGGGCAATTTTCACGCGGTTCATTTCGGACATCCGTTTCTTAGTTAACATAATATACATCGTATCAAATGAAAAAATGGTCAAGGTTTGAGCGTTAACAGGCTGGCTTGGCTGTTGGGCGCCATTTGCAAAGACCTGTATTCACCATTGGCCCATTCATGGGACATGTCTTTATAGTGTTCGGAACCAATCACGCCGCTTTGGCCAGTTTGGTAAATGAACAAAGAGTTTTGCAAATCACTCAAGTCATAGATAGCGCGCATGGACGGCGCATGCCGACTGGCAAAAGGCTCATGGGTTTCGTTTAACCAATAGGTGCCGACATTGACGGTGAATGGGTCTCCTGGGCTGGGTTCGACCACATCCAACCATTTCGCCAAAAATGGCGACTGACCCAAAGGGCGGTGGCTGCTGATGGCCATGTGCGCCTTGCCCCATTGCCAATTCGCTATGTCTTTGCCTTGCGACTTCGACAAACGGTCCAAAGCACGGGTGAACGCTTCGCTGACTTGGTCAGCACAGGACTTGGGCGCACACCAAAAACCATCTTGCTTGTCCATGGTGTCTTCCAAAAAGCTGCGGAAATGACGCTTACCGTACTGCGACTTAAATAGCTCCTTGCCCAATTGGGGTTCAACCAAAGCGCGGGTCAACTCATCAGCCCAAAAAGCAAAAATCAAGGGGGCCGCCTCTTCTGTCTTCATTTCGCCATTGAAACTTTGCAAAACCTTCATGGCGGCAGGTGCCAAGGCATGGCTGGATTGAGCTGCCAAAAGATGAGGCATCAAGCGCTGGGTCGACAAAGACAAAACATCATTTTGCATGGTTTTCATGCTCTCGATATCGTGTTGGGGCTTGGCCTCGATCATCTGGGTGATGCGGTCCATGCGGTGAGGAGCTACCCAGTCTTGACCCAAGAAATGGGGGTAGCCCTCTGGCGTGATGCGTTGATTGGCTGTGGCAATCCAGCCCTTTTGCCCAAGGTCCTCGGGGGTTTGCTCCATGGGCAACCAGCCTGCCCAGTCGTATTTGGCGTCCCAACCCGGCGCGGGTGCCATACCCATCAAATCGTTATCTGCCTTGCGAACGGGCACTTTGCCAATGGCTTTGTAAGCAATGCGCCCTTGGTCGTCAGCCACCACCACGTTTTGCATGGGCGAGTGGTAATCCTTGAAAGCTTCAAAGAAGTCGTTGATGGTTTTGGCTTGGTTGCCGCGAATGCCCGCCATCAAGGTGCGGTTGTCCTCGTCCAACGCTGCCCAGCGCAAGGACAACACAAATTTGTGGGTGTCAATGATGTCAGCGTGAGCACTTTGTGCATCACTCAATACAGGGCCATGGCGGGTGCTGCGCACCGTGTGAACCACATCGGGCTTGCCTTTGACTCGGATGGTTTCTTGGCGGGTCACAAACGCCTGCCAACCCTCAGGTGTTTGGTACTGCAAGGGGTTGCTAGGGTTGATTTTTTCCAAATACAAGTCTTGCACATCGGGACCGGTATTGGTGAAACCCCAAGCCACATGGCTGTTGTGGCCCAAGACCACCAAAGGCATGCCGGGCAAAGTGGCACCGATGACGTTTTGCTCAGGTGACTTCAGGTGGGCATAAAACCAAATAGCCGGTGTGCCCAAACCCAAATGCGGGTCGTTGGCCAGCAAAGGCTTGCCCGAAGCGGTTCGCTCGCCCGAGATCACCCAGTTGTTGCTGCCCTTGCCTTCCACCAAACCAGGCTCGCCCAGAAAAGGAACGGCCAAACTGGCGTGACTGCTTGAAGATGCGCTGCCCGAAGTGCTCACCTTGCTGGAATACACCCCCAGCTCTTTGTATAACTTGGCCAAATCCACTGCGGTGGCGGGTGCTTCGCCAGGGTAGCCGGGGTAAAGCTCCCAAAGGCGTTGGGTATCCAGCACTTTGGCGACGCTTAAACGGGAGATTTCTTGGCCCCAGTTACCGCCTAAATCCAGCGCCATCATCAGCGCCCAACCAACGCTGTCGGCAGGCTCCCACGCCACGCCACTGCGGCCACCAGGTTTGGTGCCCAGGAGCAAGAACTCGGGCGACAAGGTTTGGTTGCCAGAAGCGTAAAACGCTTGAATGCCTTTGCTGTAAGCCTGCAAGGTGGCTTTTACGTCTTCGGGATAAGCGGCGTATTGCTTTTGCGCCACTTGGTAAATGCCCAAGGTACGCAGCAATTTGTCCACTGGCAAAGCGGCTTCGCCCAAAATCTCGGCCAATTCGCCATGCATGATGCGGCGATTGAACTCAAGTTGCCAACCGCGTTCTTGGGCATGGGTGAAACCCAGCGCAAACGCGGTGTCGGTCATGGACTCGCCCTCAATATGCACAACCCCTGCATCATCCCGCGACACCTTGACGGTGGACTTCAAACCGGTCAAGCGCAGCGTCCCCTCGTGTTGGGGTTGCGCTCTCATCAGGTAGACGCCGACAGCGCCCAGCACCACCAGCAACAAGGCCAACAAGCCCCCTGCTCCCCAGAGTAAACGCGCCTTCATGCTTTGGCTGCCACAGGAAATTGCATGGCTTTGAATTCCAAGAACTCTTCCAAGCCATACCGTCCGTTTTCACGGCCATTGCCCGATTGTTTGTAACCACCAAAAGGCGCGTTGCCGTTGAACGGCCCGCCGTTGATGTCGACTTGCCCCGTGCGAATTTGTCTGGCCACTGCCACCGCATGGTCTTGGTCCA
>CAMCWS010000123.1 GCA_945882755.1 Bordetella parapertussis
TCGTGCGTGGTTCACTCGATTTGCAAGGCGTGAAAGACCGCAAGCAGTCACGTTCCAAATACGGCGCAAAGCGCCCCAAGGCTAAGTAATACTGGGTTTCCCGGTTCGTGTAGGTGCTGTTCCCCGCGTGGCGCGGTGGTTCAGCGTAGTGGCCCTAAGCACAAAATTGTTTGTGTGGGTCGAGTAAGTGGGGGTCTTTTGGCTCCCGCGGTGCCCAGTTTGGGTGCCAACTGAATCAAAGAGGTGAAAAAATGCCACGTCGTCGCGAAGTCCCGAAACGGGAAATACTGCCGGACCCAAAATACGGCAACATCGAGCTCTCCAAATTTATGAACGTGGTGATGGAAAGCGGCAAAAAAGCTGTCGCTGAGCGCATCATTTACGGTGCCTTGGAACAAATCCAGGCTAAATCTGGCAAAGATCCCGTCGAACTTTTCAGTCACGCCATCAACAACGTCAAGCCCATGGTCGAGGTCAAATCGCGTCGCGTAGGTGGTGCCAACTACCAAGTACCTGTTGAGGTGCGTCCTGTTCGTCGCTTGGCATTGTCCATGCGCTGGATCAAGGAAGCCGCTCGCAAGCGTGGAGAAAAATCCATGGCTCTGCGTCTGGCTAACGAGTTGCTTGAGGCCGCTGAAGGACGTGGCGGCGCCATGAAAAAGCGTGACGAAGTTCACCGCATGGCCGAAGCCAACAAAGCGTTCTCTCACTTCCGCTTCTAAGAGCGCCCGCACAAGCGGGTCTCTTGCTTTGCTGGGGCTGTCGGCGTGATGTCACGTATTTTTCTTGCAGCCCCCTTAGACTGAGATTCGCTCGCTACCCATCACAAGTGGCGCATCGTTTTTTGTTTTTCAATTGATTCCCCAAGAGGTTGACCATGGCACGCAAGACTCCTATCGAGCGCTATAGAAACATAGGTATTTCTGCACATATTGATGCGGGCAAAACCACCACCACAGAGCGCATTCTTTTTTATACCGGCGTGAACCACAAAATTGGTGAAGTGCACGACGGTGCAGCCACCATGGACTGGATGGAGCAAGAGCAAGAGCGTGGCATCACCATCACCTCGGCGGCAACCACCTGTTTCTGGAAAGGGATGGACGCTTCTTTCCCCGAGCACCGCATCAACATCATTGACACCCCTGGCCACGTGGATTTCACCATTGAAGTCGAGCGTTCCATGCGCGTACTTGACGGTGCTTGCATGGTTTACTGCGCTGTCGGTGGTGTACAGCCCCAGTCTGAAACCGTTTGGCGTCAAGCCAATAAATACAAAGTGCCACGCTTGGCCTTTGTCAACAAAATGGACCGCACAGGTGCCAATTTCTTCAAGGTCTATGACCAGATGAAATTGCGTTTGAAAGCCAACCCCATTCCAATCGTGATCCCCATTGGCGCCGAAGAACACTTCCGCGGCGTGGTCGATTTGCGCAAGATGAAAGCCATCATTTGGGATGAGGCTTCACAGGGTATGAAATTTAACTTCGAAGAAATTCCTGCTGAGTTGGTGGCGGAAGCCAAAAAATGGCGCGAAAACATGATCGAAGCGGCTGCTGAGGCCTCTGAAGACTTGATGAACAAATACCTTGAGGAAGGTGATTTGACGGAAGAGGAAATCACCCACGGCTTGCGCGTTCGCACCATCGCCAGTGAAATTCAGCCCATGATGTGCGGCACAGCGTTCAAGAACAAAGGCGTGCAACGGATGTTGGATGCGGTCATCGAATTGATGCCTTCACCCATCGACATTCCCCCTGTAGGCGGCACCGATGAGGATGAAAAGGAAGTTTTCCGCAAAGCCGACGACAAAGAAAAATTCTCCTCTTTGGCTTTCAAGCTGATGACCGATCCTTTTGTGGGTCAACTCACCTTCGTGCGTGTGTACTCCGGTGTCTTGAAAAAAGGCGACACGGTTTACAACCCCATCAAAGGCAAAAAAGAACGCATTGGTCGTATCGTTCAAATGCACGCCAACAACCGTGAAGAGGTCGATGAAATTTGCGCTGGCGACATTGCCGCCTGCGTGGGTTTAAAAGATGTCACTACCGGCGAAACATTGTGCGACCCCGACAATATCGTGATGCTCGAGCGAATGGTTTTCCCAGAGCCCGTGATTGCACAGGCCGTGGAACCCAAGACCAAAGCAGACCAAGAAAAAATGGGCATTGCGCTGCAGCGCTTGGCTGCAGAAGATCCATCATTTCGCGTGAAAACCGACGAAGAGTCCGGTCAGACCATCATTGCCGGCATGGGCGAGTTGCACCTCGAGATCATCGTGGACCGTATGAAGCGCGAATTTGGCGTCGAAGCCAACGTCGGTAAGCCCCAAGTGGCTTACCGCGAAACCATTCGCAAAACCATCGAAGACAGCGAAGGCAAGTTTGTTCGCCAGTCCGGTGGTAAGGGTCAATACGGTCACGTGGTGTTCAAAATCGAACCCAACGAAGCCGGCAAAGGCTTTGAGTTTGTCGACGCCATCAAAGGTGGCGTGGTGCCTCGCGAATACATTCCTGCGGTTGAAAAGGGTGTTATCGAAGCCTTGACCACCGGTGTGTTGGCGGGTTACCCCGTGGTCGATGTGAAGGTCACATTGCACTTTGGTTCTTACCACGATGTTGACTCTTCAGAGATGGCATTCAAGATGGCTGCGATCTTTGGTTTCAAAGAAGGTTGCAGAAAAGCCAGTCCCGTCATTTTGGAACCCATGATGGCCGTTGAAGTAGAAACACCCGAAGACTACGCTGGTAACGTGATGGGCGATTTATCTTCACGCCGCGGCATGGTGCAAGGCATGGAAGACATGGTCGGTGGCGGCAAAGCCATCAAGGCTGAAGTGCCACTGTCAGAGATGTTTGGGTACTCCACCACATTGCGATCTATGTCGCAGGGCCGTGCCACCTATTCCATGGAATTCAAGCACTACACCGAAGCCCCTCGTAACGTCGCAGAAGCGATCGTTGCGGCAAGGTCTAAGTAATAACCTGGGTACACATCAAACCGCTTGCGGTTTGCTTTGTCACCTCTGATTCGAAGTGTCTGCGACGATGCGCCACCCTGTCACCCGTGCGGGGCGAACCAGCAGCATCGTGCAGACGTAAAACCTGTACACGGGCCTGTTCTTTGGAGATTTAAAAATGGCAAAAGGCAAGTTTGAGCGGACCAAACCGCACGTGAACGTTGGCACGATTGGCCACGTTGACCATGGCAAGACGACGCTGACGGCGGCGATCACGACGATTTTGTCGGCGAAGTTTGGTGGTGAGGCCAAGGCCTACGACCAAA
>CAMCWS010000124.1 GCA_945882755.1 Bordetella parapertussis
TACCGAAGGTTATGTATCCGAAGGTTCTGGCGAAAATCTCTTCATGGTACGCAACGGTATTGTCTACACGCCAGATTTAGCATCGTGCCTGGATGGCATTACCCGTGACTCGATTATTCAAATTGCCAAGGACTTGGGATTTGAAGTGCGCGAGAAGCGCCTGACGCGCGATGAAGTCTACACAGCAGATGAAGCCTTCTTCACCGGCACCGCAGCAGAAGTAACGCCGATTCGCGAACTCGATGACCGCATGATTGGCGATGGCCGCAAGGGTCCGATTACCAAGCAAATTCAAGATGTGTTTTTTGATACGGTCTACGGTAAAAATGACCGTTACAGTGATTGGCTAACCCCAGTCAAGTAACACAGCGCACGAAAGGATTTACATGAGTCACGCACCCACTGCAACGCCAAACCCTGTGATGGTCAACGGCGCTGATTTGCCTTTACATTGCCCGACCAGCAGTACGCCTAGCTGGAATCTACACCCCCGTGTTTTTTTAGACATCATCCACACCGGTCAAGCAAAGTGTCCTTACTGCGGCACCGAGTACCACTTGATTCCCGGCACGGAACCCCACGGCCATTAATCTCCCCATCCCCGCATCCATCAACCGAGACGGGGGCTTGCAAATGCATCGCATTCTTGTCATCGCCCCGAACTGGATTGGCGATGCCGTGATGTCACAGCCCCTGCTTGCAGCAATCAAAGTCTCCTATCCCCATGCAGTAATCGATGTTTTAGCCACCCCTTGGGTAGCACCGGTATACCGAGCCTGCAGTGAAGTAAGTGAATTAATTGAAGCCGATCTTCGGCATGGACAACTGCAGTGGGGTCTGCGCCGTGCACTCGCCGCTCAGATTAAAAAGCGCGACTACGCTAACTGCTACGTGCTACCAAACAGCTTGAAGTCGGCACTCATTCCCTGGCTAGCCAACATTCCAGTCCGAATTGGCTATCAAGGTGAGCTGCGTCGTTTCTTGCTGACCGAGACCAAAGCCAATTCACCTAAAATGCAGCGCATCCCCATGGTGGAACATTACGCCAATCTGTTTGCGCCATCGCGCAATTCAGCTGCGGCGATACGTGTACCGCAATTAACACCAACCGCATCCGTACTGGAAGCAGCACGTACTCGATTGCAGGCGGCCGGCATTCAAACGGATACACTCGCTGTGCTCTGCCCCGGCGCAGAATACGGCCCCAGCAAACGCTGGCCCGCTGCGCACTTTGCAGGGCTTGCGCAATCGATTCTGAATGCAAAGCCTACTGCTTCGGTGGTTTTATTGGGCAGCCCATCGGATCGTACGATCGGCGATGCAATTGTTTCTTCGGCAACTTCTCAGGGCCGCATGTTCAACTGGTGCGGAGCCACATCGCTGGATGAGGCCATCGCCATCATTAGTCTGTGCAGCAAGGTGGTGAGTAACGATTCCGGCTTGATGCACATTGCTGCAGCACTGCAGGTTCCCCAGGTAGCGGTATTTGGCTCCAGCGATCCAAACCACACCCCACCCAATTCAGTGAAAGCTACTATCATTTCCCTGCATTTGCCATGCAGCCCTTGCCATCAACGCGAGTGCCCGCTCGGCCATTTAAACTGCCTCAATCAGATTAGCCCCGAACGCGTATTTGCTGCACTTCAGTAACTCATATCGCACAGCATTACTTCTGCACCGCAAAGGAATTTAGTCATGCCAAACCTAGCCAGACTCTTTCACAATGCCGATGAAGTAGTGGACGCATGGCGAGAGGCGCTCAAGCGACGCGACATCACGGCTGCTCTGGCACTGTGGCTAGACGATGACTCCATTACCTGCGTACTGCCCGAAGGCCAACGCCTGAGTGGTCATGCCGAGATTCGTGGCGGGCTGGAACGCATGCTCGCCAATCAAGCCCTGTTTTTGGAGCCGATTGCGTGCATTTCGCATTCAAGCTTAGGTACGGCGATCTACGACACTACCGAGGCCGTTCATTTACGCGCAGATCAAGTTGAGTCGGCCTTCTTTCTCAACATTACCTTGGTTGTTTTGCAAGATAGTCATGGATGGCGTATTGCCCACTTGCATGCCAGCCATTCAGCCGATGTCAGCTCAAATGCGCCCATCACCCAGCACGGCTTGCATTAAACGCGATGGATGAAGGCGTTACCCAGTCTTTAATCAAATGGCCCAGTGTGCCGCACTGTTTTGGCTGGCTCGCGCTCGACCGGCGCGGCGCTTGGCGCATGCGCGACGACTACGCTCAAGCCAATGGATTACCAGGGGATGTCATTAAGCATGCAGCACTCAACGCCTTCATTGCCCGCAATTACGCCAGCGATGCCGATGGTCGGTATTTTTTTCAGAATGGGCCGCAGCGGGTCTACACTAGCTTAGATGCAACGCCCTGGGTGGTACGCATAATGCCTACCGGCAATACAGAACATCCTTGGCAATTTCAGACGCAATGCGAAAGCCTGCTTCTGCCCACCGCTGCCTTCATGGATGAAGCGGGGCATATTTTGATTGAAGGAATGCTCACGCAAACTATTTGTACTGGGGCCACCCTAAATCAGTTTAGTGAAATACAGCGCCTCAGCATTGCTTTGTTGCATGACCATGATATCGAACTGTTTTCAGGATTGGCCTCTTTGAATAACACAGCATGTGCACTGGAAGGAAGCTGGCGATGGCATGACCATGATTTAACACTGGAACCCATTACCACTGCTGAACTGGAAAGTCGATTTCAGTTTCAAACCCACCCACAGCCCTAAATACTTGATGCGGGCCTAGCCGCCTCTACTTTTGGCATCCTCGCGCTGCTCTTCTTGGTACATTTTCTGAAACTCCCGTAGGCGCGCATCAATCGTTGAGCCTTGGTAATAATTATTGCCGCCAGCTGCCCGCGCAATCCGCATCTGCTCAATTGCAGAAGGCCATGCCCCAGTTAAGGCAAACTTTTCCCCCATGGCGTAATGCCGTAAGGCGATGTTATTACTCTGGTTATAGGCGTCAGCTAACAATGTCCACCAAATGGTTTCATTGGGTTGTTGCTTGGTGCGACTTCGAAGCCAGCTGATGGCTTCGTCGGTTTTACCCAGCTTGAGCTCCGCCTGAATCATGGCAACTGCTGCGGCAAATGATTCTGGGTAGGCACGTAATGTCGCATGTGCAATCTGCAGCGCCTCTTGGGATTTTCCTTTGGCCAAAGCCAATTCCGATGCAGTGGTATCTAGCGATACACTCTGACGCATTAATGGTGAGCCCGGCGCTGCTGCAGCCTGCATAATCTGCCGGGTTTTTTGCAAATAGCTCTCAGCGATATCCACTTTGCCTTGGCGCTGCGCAACCAAAGCCAGTCCATACAATCCTTCCATCTGCTTGATGGGTGATACCTGTTTACTAAAACTCTCAAAAATATTACGGGCATCAAACAAGCCACTGGAGCCCTTTTGTTGATCAAGTCGAGC
>CAMCWS010000125.1 GCA_945882755.1 Bordetella parapertussis
AGGTAAAGATTGACACCGACAGGTATTTGGGCGACGAGCGGGCCGCGGTGCTTTACCAAGGCGAAGAGGTGGGCCATGTCACCACCGCCGAATACGGCTCGCAAATGCTCAGCTTGGGCGGTGTGCACCACCTGACAGGCGGCGGTAAAGAACAAGGCCGCATGGCCTTGGAACTCATGCACACCTTGGGCAACCACCAAGCCGCCGAGGTGCAGATTGAAAACGGTGCCCAGGTGGTGTTACAAGCCGGTCGAGCGCCTATTGTTGACGGGGTGACCGAGCACCGTATGCGTGTCGGTTGCGGCTCGGCGGCGGTGGGCATGTTTGCGCGTCAATGGCTAGGCCTGTGCGACGAGGTAGTGGTGGTGGACGACCACATCACCGGCGTGTTGACCGAGCACCAAGCGGGACGCTGTTTGCACATGTTGCCCAGCGGCATCAGCATCAAAGGCCGCAAGTCCACCCCAGGGCGCTACTTTCAAGTGGCCGCTGCGGGTACCGGTTGGGGCGGCACCAACATCAGCGACCCGCTGTCTATTTTGGATGCATGGAACCCCGAGGAAGCATGGCCGGGTTTGCGCTTGCTGATGACCTCCACCACCGGTGAACACGCCGCTTGGTTTGTATTGGATGAACATCTGCAACCTCAAGCTGCAGCTATGCCCGCTGAGGTGCAACAGGTGGTTGACCGCATTGGCGAGAACTGCGAACCCTCGATGGTGTCGGTGCTGTTCTTGGGTGGTGCGGGTGGCAGCTTGCGCTCGGGCGTCACCGACAACCCGATTCAACTCACCCGTGCAGTGAAAAAAGCTTTGGTGAATGTCACTTGTGGCGGTGCACCTGCCTATGTGTGGCCAGGCGGCGGCATCACCTTGATGGTCGATGTGTTGCGTATGCCAGCCAACAGCTTTGGTACCGTGCCCACACCGGCCATCGTGGCGCCGATTGAATTCAGCATGAGGCTAGCGGATTACCAAGCTTTGGGCGGCCACATGGGTTTTGTGCGGACCTTGGACGACAGCTTGCTCAAAGGTGCTTGGCACAATGACGGTGCACCAACACAGCTGAAATGGGAAACGCCACCAACGGGCGTCAATCCTTGGCCCTTGGATAACCCGCCGATGTTGGGCTGAGTGGCGATGCAGGCCACACGTCGCCCTTTGTCTGATGGTCGCTGGCATTTCCAGCACGGACCTATTGATATTGTTTTGCAGCTTGTTGGTGATGCATCTGCTTGCCACGACGCTTTGCAGCGCACATGGCAACGTTTTGAATCCGTATTGCCCGAGTTGGTGAGCGAACTGCCCTTGTTGCGACAGCCCATCGCCAACGTACAAAAACACAGTTTCCAAGGAGAGGTGGCACGCAGCATGCGGCAAGTCACGCATGACATGGCGTGGGCAACCGCAGACGGTTTCGTCACCCCCATGGCATCCGTGGCGGGTTCGGTGGCACAAGCCTTGATTCCATGCCTGACGCAAGACGGCGTGCAAAAAGCCTATGTGAATAATGGCGGAGACATCGCCTTGCTCTTAGGGGAAGGACAAAGCTGGCGCATAGGCATGGTGAGTGATTTGCAACAAGCTTTGCGTTCAGATGTGAACGCAGAGTTGATCAGCGATGGCAGCTTTGTTATCCACCATGACATGCCCGTGAGGGGTGTTGCTACCAGTGGCTGGCGTGGTCGAAGTTTTTCATTCGGCATTGCCGACAGCGTGACGGTATTGGCTGAGACCGCTGCCCAAGCCGATGTGGCTGCTACCTTGATTGCCAATACAGTCAACGTCCATCATCCCTCTGTTCAACGCCAAGCTGCCAACAGCTTGCGTGACGACACCGATTTAGGCGACCGCTTGGTCACGGTCGATGTACCCCGACTCCCCCCAGCCTTGGTAGATCAAGCTTTGCAACTCGGGCTAGACTGTGCGCTGGCCATGCAAGCGCGTGGCCAGGTGTTTGCGGCGTTTGTGTGTTGCCAGGGCCAAATGGCTGTGGCGCAACCTTTGGAGTGTTTGGTGTGACTGCACTGATTGATGTTCGACGTGTCTTCACCCATGTGGAAGACATACACCACGAGTTTGGCCCTGTGGCTTCTGCGCCCTTGGTGAGGGGCGCCATTGCAGCTGTGCTGCGTAACCCCTATGCGGGCAGTTACCACGCTGATATTTTGCCGATGATGGAAGCTTTAAATCCTTTGGGTATTGAATTGGCCCAACAGTTATGCAAAGCCATGGGTGTGGAGCCCGAAGCCATTCAGGGTTATGGCAAAGGCGCCATCGTCGGTGCTGCGGGTGAGTTAGAGCACGGCGCTTTATGGCATGTGCCTGGTGGCTATGCCATGCGCGAGTTGCTAGGTTGGAAGGGTGACCGTGCGGCCTACCTTGCTGGCAAAGGCGGCGTCAGTACCGGTCAACCTGGCAATGCTTTGTCTATCGTTGCTTCCACCAAAAAAGTAGGCCCCCCTGGTGCGACCTTGGATGTGCCTATGACGCATATCAATGCCAGCTATGTGCGCAGCCATTTCGATGCCATCGAGGTGCGGGTGCCCGGTGCGCCACGCAGCGATGAGCTCATCGCCATTTTGGCTATGAGCACAGGCGCACGGGTACATGCCCGTGTGGGTGGCTTGGCCGCACAAGACATCAGCCAATGGAATGGTTTGCGTTAAACACGCAGGAGCAGAAAATGAAATCACAGATACGCAAAATCATTGTGCAAGTTGACGAGGTGCTGCAAGAGGGCGGGCAAGCAGTCAACCCACCCACACGCCGCGCTTTGGCCATGGCCGTCATCGCCAACCCCTATGCAGGCAAGTTCAGCGAAAACTTAGACCAACTCATTGACATCGGTGAAGAGTTGGGCGGGTTGCTGGGCGAGCGCTGTGTCAAGTCCTTAGGCATACAACCAGAAGACGCTCACAGCTATGGCAAAGCCGCCATCGTGGGTGAGGGCGGTGAGTTGGAACATGCGGCCGCCATTCTTCATCCCAAGTTGGGTGCACCTTTGCGCAAAGCAGTCAGCAAGGGCGCAGCACTGGTGCCTTCCGCCAAAAAGCAAGGCACGTTGGGAACCGCGATTGATGTGCCCTTGGGCCACAAAGACGCAGCCTTTGTGCGCAGCCACTTTGATGCCATGGAGGCACGTGTCAACGATGCACCTCGCGCCAATGAAATTGTGGTCGCCGTGGTGGTCACCGACAGTGGCAGACCCCACCCACGCATTGGCGGTTTGCAGGTGCATGAAATCACTGGCATCGATGGTTTGCGTTAACGATAGGAGAACTTCACCATGTCTCACATAACCCCCGCAGCAGATTCCGCGCTCATCGTGGTCGATGTGCAAAATGGTTTTTGCGATGGCGGCAATTTGGCGGTAGCGGGCGGGGCGCAGGTGGTGCCCATCATCAACCGCATGGCACCTGCATTTGCCAACATTGTCATCACCCAAGATTGGCACCCTGCAGGCCATGCCTCGTTTGCCAGCGCTCACAGCGGTAAAGCTGCGTTTGAAACCACCGAGATGTTTTACGGCACCCAAGTGCTGTGGCCCGACCATTGTGTACAAGGCACGCACGATGCCGCTTTGCATGCGGACTTGCATTTGCCCACCGCACAACTCATTATTCGCAAAGGTTTTCACGACGGCATTGACAGCTACTCGGCCTTCATGGAAGCTGATCGCAAAACCCAAACCGGCTTGGAAGCGTACTTAAAGCAACGCGGCATCCGCAGTGTGTATGTGGTGGGCTTGGCCACCGATTTTTGCGTGGCTTGGACCGCTTTGGATGCACGTTCTGCTGGCTTTGATACCTGTGTCATTGAAGACGCTTGCCGCGCCATCGACATGAACGGTTCGCTGGCCGCGGCTTGGGCGCAAATGCAAGCCCAAGGTATACAGCGTTTGCAGTCTGCCGATTTACAGCTGCCTTAAGACAAACCGCGCGATGAAAGCAGTGGCCGCGCACAAATACCCTACGGTGACATTGACCGTGAATGGGAAGACTCAAACCATTGCCTTGACCCGTCACACCACGGTGTTGCATTACCTACGAAACGATTTGGGGCTGAATGGCCCCAAGTTCGGTTGTGGCTTGGGTCAGTGTGGCGCTTGCACCGTCTTGGTTGACGGTATTCCTGCAAGGTCGTGCGTCATACCGGCGATAGAAATGCACGACCGGGCCATCACCACGCTAGAGGGATTGGGCAATGCCAGCAAACCCCATGCGGTGCAACAGGCTTTCATCGACACCCAAGCCGCACAGTGTGGCTACTGTTTGAACGGCATGGTGATGATGACGGTGGCCTTGTTAAAGCGGTACCCTCAACCCACTGACGACCAGATCAAGTCTGCCTTGTCGGGCAATTTGTGTCGCTGTGGCACCCACTTGGAAATCATCGCGGCAGTGCACCGAGCTGCTGCTTTGTTGTCGCCAAACGCTGCGAACAGGTCTGCCTGATGCGCGCACTTTGGGTCAAGCAACGCAGCGACATCTTCAATGCCCGTGGTGTGTTGTTGGTACTGCGTTCGCCGCTGCCACAACCCGCGCCTGTGGTGGGCCAGCCCACGTTTACCGCAAGCCACCCCAGTGAAGGCGACGAATGCCTGCTGGCTGTTTGGGACGATGGCAGCGTGACTGCTTTGCACGGCCATGTGGATTTGGGAACTGGTTTGCGTACCGCCTTGGCCCAGTTGGTGGCCGAAGAGCTGAACATGTCGGTAGACAAAGTGCATCTGTTGATGGGTCATACCGCGTTGTCACCCAACCAAGGCGCCACCATCGCCAGCACGTCGTTGCAAATCCATGGCGCTCCTTTGCGTGCCGCAGCGGCACAGGCACATGAGTGGTTGTGTGCCAAAGCAGCCCTGCATTTTCAATGCGAAGCCCAGCAGCTTCGTTTGCAAGATGGCCAAGTGTTGTTCAAAGATATGGCTATCAGCGTGCAGCATTTGTTAGCCGAGCAACAAGTGCTGCTAAGGCTTGACAGCCAAACCCCCTTAAAACCTGCTGCAGACTTCCACACCATTGGCCAAAGCACGCCGCGTGTCGACATGGCGGCCAAGGTCTTTGGCGATTTGATTTATGTGCATGACATGCGCATGCCAGGCATGTTTCATGGTCGGGTGGTACGCCCACCCTATGCAGGTGCCGACCATGGCGACTTCATTGGCAAAACCTTGGCTCAGGTAGACCGCGAATCCATCGCCCATATCGATGGCATACGCGCGGTGGTGGTGCAGGGCGATTTTGTGGGCATCGTGGCTGAACGTGAAGAGCAAGCTGAGCAAGCCATGCATGACTTGGTGGTGCAGTGGAAGCCTTGGCCTGGCATGCCCCATGTGCAAGACGCAGCCCAAGCGATACGCCACAACACACGATCTACACGCGAACTGGTGAACGAAGGTGATGTGGAAGGTGCTTTGTCAGAAGCGGCGCATCTTTTGCAACGTGAGTATGTGTGGCCTTACCAAATGCATGCATCTATTGGTCCCTCGTGTGCCGTGGCTTGGTGGTTGCAAGGCACAGATGCGCAAACACCGCATGTGCAATTGCGCGTTTGGGCAGGCACGCAAAACCCACATGTATTGCGTGCAGATTTGGCCATGCTGTGTGGCGTGAATGACCCCGAGGTGGACGTTGTTCGCATGGAGGCAGCAGGTTGCTACGGACGCAACGGCGCAGACGATGTGGCCGCCGATGCCGCACTGCTGTCCAAAGCCGTGGGCGCACCGGTGCGGGTGCAACTGTCTAGAGAGCAAGAGCACGCATGGGAGCCCAAAGGTGCGGCGCAACTCATGCAAGTGCGTGGTGGCGTCTCTGCTAAAGGTCAAGCGTCAGGTTATGACTTTCAAACCTCTTATCCGTCTAACGGTGCGCCTACCTTGGCCTTGTTGTTGACCCGCACCATAGCACCCACTGCACGAGCGTATGAAATGGGCGACCGCACTGCCAGACCGCCTTATGACTATGCCGACTTGCGCGTCACGGTACATGACATGCCGCCTCTCTTGCGTGCATCGTGGTTGCGTGGCGTCTCGGCCTTGCCCAATTCATTTGCGCATGAAAGTTTCATCGATGAACTGGCCGCAGCCGCCAATGCCGACCCTCTGCAATACCGCCTTCAGATGCTCAGCGATCCGCGTGCCAAAGAACTGTTGCAAGCCACTGCTGACCGCGCGGGGTGGCAAGTCCATTCCCAACCCCAGCAAAAACCTTCGCATGGCGATTGGTTGCAAGGGCAGGGCGTGGCTTATGCCCGTTATGTGCACAGCAAATGGCCAGGCTTTGGTGCGGCATGGTCAGCTTGGGTGGCTGATGTTGAAGTACATCGGCACACGGGTGAAGTACACGTCAAGCGTGTAGTGGTTGGTCATGATGCAGGTTTGGTGGTCAACCCTAAAGGTGTAGAGCAACAAGTGCATGGCAATGTGTTGCAAACCACCAGCCGTGCTTTGCTTGAAAAAGTTGAAACTGATACCAACGATGGACGCGTGGTCAGCCAAGACTGGGGCAGTTACCCGATTTTGAGTTTTCGCCAAGTACCCGTTATTGCGGTGGTGCAAATGCCTCGCCAAGGCGATGAGGTGCCATTGGGTGCGGGTGAGTCCTCCTCTGTGCCAGGCACGGCGGCCATTGCCAATGCGATTTTTGACGCCACGGGTATTCGATTTCGCAACCCGCCATTCACACCCGAGGTGGTGCGTGCTGCTTTGCATCCTTTGGGCGCACCCGCGCCTGCACCTGCGCCCATGGCAGAGACTGTTACGCAACCGCCCAAAAGCACACAACTCGGCGTGTTGCAAGGTTGGCGCAAACGGTGGCAGCAAGTCACGGGTGTTGCTTTTGGGGTGTTTGCGCTGAGCGCAGCCATCGTGGGTTGGCGTGCAGCCTTGCCGACAGTGAGCTTCAACCCAAGCAATTACAGCGCCGATATGCTGCAACGCGGTCAGCAGTTGGCGGCCTTGGGCAACTGTGCAGGTTGTCATACGGCTCAAGACGGCATACCCAACGCTGGTGGTCGCCCCATGCACACGCCTTTTGGCACGGTGTTTTCCACCAACTTGACGCCCGATGTGCAGACCGGCATAGGTGCATGGTCTTACCAAGCTTTTGAGCGGGCCATGCGCCAAGGCATTTCACGCGATGGCCATGCGCTCTACCCAGTGTTTCCCTTCACCTCGTTTGCCAAGACCAATGATGCAGACATGATGGCCTTGTACGCATGGTTGTTGTCGCAGCCAGCGGTGACATCCCATTCCCCTGAGCCACAGATGCAGTGGGGCTTGGGTTGGCGACCGCTGATGGCCTTGTGGAATGGTTTGTTTCATGCGCCTGTGCAGTTTCAAGCCCAAGCGCAACAAAGTGCAGAGTGGAACCGCGGTGCATATTTGGTGGATGGCTTGGGACATTGCGGTGCATGCCACACGCCACGCAATGCATTGGGGGCCGAGCGCAACGAGCAGTCCTATATGCAAGGCGCGGTGGTGGACGGGTGGCAAGCACCTGCGCTGACGGGGTTGAACCCATCGCCTGTGCCTTGGAGTGTGGAAGAATTTTTCCGCTATTTGCGACAAGGCCATACAAAGCAACACGGGATAGCTGCTGGCCCTATGGGTTTGGTCGTGCGCAACTTGGCCTTGGTGCCGGACAACGATATACGTGCCATGGCGGTGTATTTGGCGTCTCTTCAACCCGTCTCAAACACAAATGAGGCGCAGCTTGAGACTTTGGCTGCCAAGGTGGTCGCCGATGCGGCAAGTCAAGCCCCGCTGCCAGACACAGCCCAGCGCTTATTCCAAGGCAGTTGCGGTGCTTGTCACCACGATGGGGATGGCCCTCAGCTGTTGGGCGTGAACCGCCCCTTGGCCTTGAACACCAATGTGCACAGCGACCGCCCCGATAACTTGCTGCGCATCGTATTGGAAGGCATTCAGTCGCCGGCTTCTAAAGACATTGGCTTCATGCCTTCGTTTGCGAATACCTTGAGTGACAAACAGTTGGTGTTGCTGGTTGACGGTATGCGGGCACGTTATGCGCCAGATAAACCAGCTTGGAGTAATACAGCGCAGATCTTGGCAGCCATGCGTAAAGAATAACTATCAGCCGTGCACAGCGCTATCGCGTACAAAGTCGTCTAAAAGCTTTTTAAGTTGTTCAGTTTTACGCACACCCAAGACCTTATGGATGGATTGGTGATGGGCGTCGACTTGGGCGGTCAGGCGTTGCACCATCGCCAAACCTGTGTTGGAAATAAAGACCAGCACTTTGCGACTGTCTTCTGGTGAGGTGTTGCGCATGACCAAGCCGCGGCTCACAAGCTTGTCGATGTTTTTGGTAAGGGCGGGATGGTTCATCAGCACCTGCTCGGCCAATTCCCCCATAGCGCGTCCGT
>CAMCWS010000126.1 GCA_945882755.1 Bordetella parapertussis
TAGTGGCCTGACAGCGGCGCCACAATGAGTACCGCTGGCAATGCTGCTAAGTTTTCAAGGGTTGCTGCGTTGTCGCAAAAGGTTTTGAAATGAAGCAAATCACAAAACGGCTTGTTGACTTCAATCACCTCACGGACAGCGACTTCAGACCCTTGGATGTCTACAGACGGTATGCCAAACTCAGGTTTGACGTAATCCTTGCCAAGCCGGTACATCAGGTCATACGAGGCCGACAAGCGTTGAACCAAAGGGTTCTGGGCTAAAGGAGAAACTGGGTTGCCCAGCATTTTGGAAGACGCCAATGCGAAGTCTGCAAAGGGTTCCATGAGTGACCGTTGGGCTTCATAAAGTTGGTAAAGCATGTCAGGCCTGTCTTTTCAGTTATGTTGCAGTGCAATATAACAGCACTGGCTCAGCATTCCAAGAGATCTGCAAGATGATTCAGGTCCAGGGCTTCAAAATCGACCGGCGTTGTCGCTTTTGACTCGCCCAGACCTGGTCCATACTCATCAGGGCGCGCAATGAAAGCGGTGCCAAGGCCAGATTGTTTAGCCGCCGCCAAATCACTTGAATGTGCTGCAACCATGGTTGTTTCTTGCCAACTACACCCCAATGCTTCAGCAGAAGCTTGGTAGACAAGCGCTTGCGGCTTGTAATCGCGAGCGATTTCTGCGCCAGTAATGGCATCCCAATGCCAGCCATTGTGACGAGCAAGATTGACCATCAGCGCAATATGGCCGTTGGAGCAGGGGGCTAAAAGAAACTTCTTTCTCAACCTTGTCAAAGCACTGTTGACCTCTGGCCAAGCATCCAGCTTGTGCCAAGCCAGCGTCAGTTTTGTGCGTGTTGCCTCATCTACTGAGCTCCACCCCAATCTGGACAAAACTGTATCTAGGTTATCGCGGTGCAATACATCAAGCTTGCAAAACGCCCGTTGTCCGCTGCGTACACGCTCCATGGCGGGCTGATATTCATTTCGCCAAGCATCTGCAAAAGCATGCCAATCGGTTTGGAATCCGAGGGGTGATAAATCTCTTTCAGCCTGAAGTGCAATGGAACCACGCCAGTCAACCAGCGTTCCGAAAACATCAAAAACAAGCGCTTTCATCAGTTTTTCAGCACAGTTGCAATGGCCTGACAAACATAGGGAAGATTGTGGTTATTGAGTGCCGCCACACACATCCGTCCTGTATCCGTTCCATACACCCCAAACTCTGTACGCAGTCGAACCATCTGGTCTTTGCTCAATCCTGAGTAACTGAACATGCCAACCTGCTTGGTGATGAACCCCATGTCTTGCTGGATTCCGGCTGCTTTGAGGCCATCGACCAAACTTTGGCGCATAGATTTGATTCTGATGCGCATACCTGAGAGCTCTTGTTCCCACAAAGCATGCAGTTCAGGGTTGTTGAGCACAGCAGCTACAACAGCTCCGCCATGGGTGGGCGGGTTGGAGTAATTGGTGCGAATGACAATTTTGAGCTGAGACAAAACTCTTGCGGCTTCATCAGCGTCATGGCAATAGACTGACAAAGCACCGACGCGTTCGCCGTACAGGCTAAAGCTTTTGGAGAAAGAAGTTGAGACCAAAAAATCAATGCCAGAGGACACGAATTTTTGAATCACCGCACCATCTTCGGAAATGCCGTTGCCAAAACCTTGGTAGGCCATGTCAAGAAAGGGTGTCAATTGTTTTTCTTTGACGGTGGCGATGACTTTGTCCCATTGCTCAGGCGTGAGGTCATAGCCGGTTGGGTTATGGCAGCAAGCATGAAGCACAACCACGGTACCTGAGGCTGCCGCACTGAGGCTTTTGATCAACCCTTCAAAGTTGATGCCGCGGTTTTGTTCGTCGTAATAGGCATAGGTATCAACTATGAAACCAGCGGCTGAAAACAGAGCTCTGTGGTTTTCCCAGCTGGGGTCGCTGATCATGACCTTGCTGGCTGGGTTGAGCTTGTGAAGAAAATCGGCACCTATTTTCAAGCCGCCAGTTCCGCCAATGGCCTGAACAGTGGCAACGCGCCCAGACTTGACGGCGTCCGAGTCTGAACCAAATACCAAACCTTTGACAGCGCTGTCATATGCGGCGATGCCATCGATGGGCAAATAGCCGCGAGCAGCCGGTTTTTCCATCAGTGTTTTTTCAGCCTGAAGCACGCACGCCAGCAATGGCAATTTACCGTCTTCGTTGAAATAGACGCCAACCCCCAAATTGACTTTGTGGGGCGATTTATCAGCAGCGAACTGTTCATTCAGACCCAAGATGGGGTCTCGTGGGGCCATTTCGACAGCGGAAAACAGTGACATCGGGGGTCCTTGTGATTTAAGTAGGGAGTTCGCCAAAAAACCGCGCAGTCTGCGGTAGGCTACGCGGTTTATCATCATTTTAACGGCTTGAACAAGCCTTGTTTGGTACCTGAACCATGGCTTCGCTTTCTGATTTGGATGACCTCCCTACTGCTGTTGAAAAAGAGGGCACATGGCATACATACCCAGGTTCGCCCTTTGAGCTTTTCCAGCCTTACCCTCCGGCAGGAGACCAACCCCAAGCTATTTCTCAATTGGTCGAGGGCATACACGACGGTGAAATGTTCCAAACCTTGTTGGGTGTGACAGGTTCAGGAAAAACTTTCACCATGGCGAATGTGATCGCGCAAATGGGGCGGCCAGCGATCATTTATGCCCCCAATAAGACATTGGCTGCCCAGCTTTACAGCGAATTTCGCGAGTTTTTCCCTAAAAACGCCGTGGAATATTTCGTCAGTTATTACGATTACTACCAGCCTGAGGCTTATGTGCCTCAAAGAGATTTGTTCATTGAAAAAGACAGCGCCATCAACGAGCATATTGAGCAGATGCGGCTGTCATGCACCAAAAGCCTGCTCGAACGCAGAGACGTGATCATTGTGGCCACCGTTTCTGCCATCTACGGTATTGGAGAGCCCGAGAGTTACCACAGGATGGTGATGACATTGAGGGCAGGCGACAAGCCTGGGCAAAGAGACATCATCGCCCAGTTGGTACGTATGCAATACGAGCGAAATGACATGGACTTTGCTCGCGGAAGGTTTCGGGTTAGAGGCGACATCATTGATATTTTTCCTGCCGAGCACAGTGAACTGGCTATTCGCATTGAGTTGTTTGACGACGAGATTGAAAGTCTTCAACTGCTAGACCCGCTGACCGGTCGGGTACGTCAAAAAATACCCCGTTTCACGGTGTACCCCTCAAGCCACTACGTGACCCCCCGCGATAAAGTGTTGGCCGCGGTAGAGACCATCAAATTGGAGCTAGACCAAAGGCTCAAGGAATTGGTCGGCATGGGTAAATTGGTGGAAGCGCAAAGGCTTGAGCAGCGCACCCGTTTTGATTTGGAAATGCTCAGTGAAGTGGGGCATTGCAAGGGCATTGAAAACTACACCCGACATTTGTCTGGCGTTGCCCCAGGCGAGCCACCCAGTACCTTGACGGACTACTTGCCCAAAGACGCACTCATGTTTTTTGATGAAAGCCATGTGCTGATGGGCCAATTTTCAGGCATGTACAACGGCGACAGAGCACGAAAAACCACCTTGGTGGAGTATGGTTTTCGTTTGCCCAGTGCGCTGGACAACCGGCCCTTAAAGCTTCAAGAGTTTGAGCAGCGTATGCGCCAACTTGTCTTCGTTTCGGCAACGCCTTCCGATTACGAAAAAACACATTCCGGCCAAATTGTGGAACAGGTGGTTCGCCCCACTGGCCTTGTCGACCCCGAGGTTGAGGTGCGGCCTGCTACCAGTCAAGTAGACGATGTGCTTCAAGAAATTCGCATTCGCGTGGTCAAGAGCGAGCGGATTTTGATCACCACGCTGACCAAACGCATGGCGGAGCAGTTGACAGATTACCTAAGTGATAACGGTGTCAAAGTTCGTTATTTGCACAGCGATATTGACACGGTGGAACGGGTTGAAATTCTTCGTGACCTCAGGCTTGGTGCCTTTGATGTGTTGGTGGGGATTAACTTGCTGCGCGAAGGCTTGGACTTGCCCGAGGTTTCTTTGGTGGCCATATTGGATGCCGACAAAGAAGGTTTTCTGCGTTCAGAGCGCAGCCTGATTCAAACCATTGGACGGGCGGCCCGAAATTTAGAGGGGCGGGCTATTTTGTATGCCGACAAAATGACCGAGTCGATGAAAAAGGCCATTGGCGAGACTGAGCGTCGTCGTACCAAGCAAGTGGCTTTCAACTTGGCCAATGGCATCACACCTCGCGGGGTAGTCAAGGGTATTCGTGATTTGATTGATGGTGTTTACAGCGAAAAGTCTGACAAAGAGTCGATGCGCCTAGAGTTGGAGCAAGCTCGGGTGGAGGATATGAGCGAAAGAGATGTCGCCAAAGAAATCAAACGGATCGAAAAGCAAATGCTGGAACATGCCCGTAATTTGGAGTTTGAGGCCGCTGCGGCTGCCCGCGACCAACTAAGTCGCCTCAGGGCACTCACTTTTGGAGCCGCTCCTAGGGATAACCTTTAAGCGCCAAGTACCCGACTGTTTTATTTGGTCTTGTGCTATAGTTGACTAAACCAGTCGACAAAGCCCATCTAGGAGTTTTATATGCGTTTAACCACCAAAGGACGTTTTGCAGTTACAGCCATGATTGATTTGGCATTGCGCCAAAACAATGGGCCAGTCACCTTGGCTGCCATCAGCCAGCGTCAGCAGATCTCATTGTCATATTTGGAGCAGTTGTTCGGCAAATTGCGTCGCCATCAGCTCGTCGAGTCAACTCGCGGACCAGGTGGCGGCTATACCTTGGGTCGCAAAGCAACCGAAATCTCAGTCGCCGACATTATTTTGTCGGTAGATGAGCCCATTGATGCCACCCACTGCGCAGGCAAAGAAAACTGTCTGGGCGAATCCGGCAAGTGCATGACGCATGAGCTGTGGTCGTCTTTGAACCAGCGAATGATTGATTTTCTCAACTCAGTCAATTTACAAAAACTGGTGGACGATCAACTCGCCAAGGGCCTCCAGGTGGAGGAAAAACCCATGACAAGACGTGCTATTTCAGCCGCCCCCGTTGTCAAACCTATCCGTGTAAACGCTCCCAACTCTGTATTTGCCTTGGGCAATGTGTTCGCTAAAGGCTGATTTTCCATGGATATGACACCGCATTTCCCTATTTACCTTGACTATTCCGCGACCAACCCGTGTGATGAGCGCGTGGTTGAGGCCATGATTCCTTGGTTGCGCGAGCATTACGGCAACCCTGCCTCTCGCAGTCATGCTTGGGGCTGGGAAGCTGAAGAAGCGGTTGAAAAAGCCAGAGCCGATGTAGCGGCTCTGATTGGGGCTGACCCTCGCGAAATTGTGTGGACCTCTGGTGCAACAGAGTCCAATAACCTTGCCATCAAAGGCGCAGCCCATTTCTACAAGACCAAAGGTCGGAATTTAATCACTGTCAAGACTGAACATAAAGCCGTTCTTGACACCATGCGCGAGCTTGAGCGTCAAGGCTTTGAAGTCACTTATTTGGATGTGCAAGAAGATGGCTTGGTTGACCTCAATCGGTTCAAAGATGCCATACGCCCCGACACTATTTTGGCAAGCGTCATGCATGTCAATAATGAAATTGGCGTCATCCAAGACATCACGGCTATTGGCAATTTGTGTCGCGAAAAAGGCATTATTTTCCATGTGGATGCAGCCCAATCAACTGGCAAAGTTGAGATTGATTTGGAGAAATTGCCTGTCGATTTGATGAGTCTTGCTTCTCACAAAACCTACGGTCCTAAGGGCATTGGAGCGCTTTATGTCCGTCGCAAACCCCGTGTTCGTTTAGAAGCACAAATGCATGGTGGCGGACACGAAAGAGGCATGCGCAGTGGTACTTTGCCTACCCACCAGTGTGTGGGTATGGGAGAAGCCTTTCGGATTGCCAAACTCGAGATGGCACATGACATCGTTCATGCGCGTCATTTGCAGCAAAGATTGTTGAATGGCCTAAAAGACATTGAACAGGTTTTTGTCAATGGCCATTTGACCCAGCGCGTACCGCATAACCTGAACATCAGCTTTAACTATGTTGAGGGCGAGTCTCTCATCATGGGCATCAAGGGCTTGGCAGTGTCTTCTGGTTCGGCCTGTACCTCTGCAAGTCTGGAGCCTAGCTATGTTTTGCGAGCTTTAGGCCGCAGCGATGAATTGGCGCACAGCAGTTTGCGTATGACGGTAGGGCGCTACTCAACTGAAGAAGAAATTGATTACGCAATCACCACAATTCGCGCCAATGTCGGCAAATTGCGCGATTTAAGTCCTTTATGGGAAATGTACAAAGATGGTGTGGATCTCAGCACCATCCAATGGGCAGCCCACTGATCATTTTTGACGGAGACAGACATGGCGTACAGCGAAAAAGTTATTGACCATTATGAAAATCCACGCAATGTGGGTTCATTTGACAAGGGTGACGACTCGGTAGGAACGGGAATGGTGGGTGCGCCTGCCTGTGGCGACGTCATGAAGCTTCAAATCAAGGTCAATCCACTGACTGGGGTGATTGAAGATGCGCGTTTCAAAACCTATGGGTGTGGCTCTGCTATCGCCTCATCTTCATTGGTCACCGAATGGGTGAAAGGCAAAACATTGGACCAAGCCGCGGCTTTGAAGAACAGTGAAATCGCTCAAGAGTTGGCCCTGCCTCCCGTCAAAATTCATTGCTCCATTTTGGCGGAAGACGCCATCAAGGCAGCTGTTGAAGATTACAAAAAGAAAAACACGCACTGATATGTCAGTTTCCATGACCGAGGCCGCTGCGCGGCATGTAAATCGATACCTCACAAAACGGGGTAAGGGCGTAGGTGTTCGTCTTGGGGTCAAGACCACGGGTTGTTCTGGGCTGGCTTACAAGCTTGAATACGTGGATGATTTAAGCGGTGAGGATGTTGTTTTTGAGGCCCATGGCTTGAAGATCCTGATTGACCCGAAAAGCTTGGCCTACCTTGATGGCACTGAGCTCGATTTTGTTCGTGAAGGTTTGAATGAAGGCTTTAAATTTAACAACCCTAACGAACGTGACCGTTGTGGTTGTGGTGAATCGTTCAGGGTTTGACAATGAACTCTGGCCAGAGGCTTCAGCAATCTTTGCTGTCTTCGAATGATTTTGAGCTTTTCAATTTACCCCTGACATTCAAGTTAAATCGTCAATTGCTTGATGAACGCTGGAAAAGCCTTCAGCGTATGGCGCATCCCGATAACTTTTCTTTACAAGATACCGCATCCCAAAGAATTGCCATGCAGTATTCGGTGCGTATCAATGAGGCCTATCAACGGCTCAAACTTCCCCTTAAACGAGCTGCTTACCTTTGCGAATTGAATGGCGCTTCGATCAAGGCCGAAGAAAATACGCGTATGCCCTCAGACTTTCTTATCCAGCAAATGCAGTGGCGAGAGCAACTCGAAGATGCGGATTCTTTCCTCGAAATTGGAAAACTCCAGCAAGAAGTCTTGGCCGCAAAAGAGTCAGCCTTTGCAAGATGCGAGACATATTTGGATGTTGATAAACATTGGATCCATGCCGCAGGTGAGGTCAGGACTTTGATGTTCATGGAGCGTTTTGAAGACGATATCGACAAGCGGCGTGATCAATTAGAAAACGCGTAAGGGACAATTCTAGAAAATGGCTTTGCTTCAAATTTCCGAACCTGGACAGGCACCAAACCCTCATGAGCGTCGCATCGGTATTGGTATAGACCTGGGTACGACCCATTCTTTAGTAGCCAGTGTTCGCAGTGGGATTGCAGAGTGTTTGCCCGATGCTGATGGTCGTGTTATTTTGCCCTCAGCTGTCAGGTACCTGTCCCAAGGGCGCAGAGAGATTGGGGTTCAAGCGATATCGAGTCAGACAACGGACCCCGTTAACACCATTGTTTCAGTCAAAAGATTCATGGGCAGAGCGTTAAAGGATATTTCCAACGCTGAAGAATTGCCCTATGCGTTTTTGGATACGCCCGGCATGTTAAGCATCAAGACTGTTGATGGCGTCAAGTCGCCAGTAGAGGTCAGCGCAGAGATTTTGGCAACCCTGAGACAGCGAGCTGAAGACACATTTGCTGACGATATTTATGGTGCTGTCATTACGGTTCCGGCTTATTTTGATGATGCTCAACGTCAGGCAACCAAAGATGCCGCAAAGCTTGCTGGACTCCATGTCCTGAGGTTGATCAATGAGCCTACTGCCGCAGCATTGGCTTATGGTCTTGACAATGCAAGTGAGGGTATATACGCGGTCTATGACCTTGGTGGGGGAACGTTTGATATCTCTGTTCTTCGATTAAGCCAAGGTGTGTTTGAGGTTCTTTCCACGGGTGGCGATTCTGCCTTGGGAGGGGACGATTACGACCGCGCATTGGCCAGATACGCAATCGAAGCAACTGGCGTCAAAGTTTTGACCGACGGTGATAAAAGCGCTGTCTTGGTGGCTGCGCGTCGGTGCAAGGAAGCGCTGTCTTCAGAAAACAGTGTTGAATTTAATGCCTTGCTGTCTGATGGTGAACTTCGGTTGAATGTAAGCCGTGAAGTTTTTGAAGTGCAAACGCAGTCTCTTACGCAACGTACCTTGAGTGCTGTTAAAAAAGCGCTGCGCGATGCCCATATCGCTATTGAAGATATCCAAGGCGTTGTGATGGTGGGTGGTTCTACCCGCATGCCCATGGTTCAGAAGGCAGTTGGTGAGCTACTTCATTGCCAGCCGCTCAATAATTTAAATCCAGATGAAGTCGTTGCTCTTGGCGCTGCATTGCAAGCCAACCAACTGGTGGGTAACAACACTGATGGCAATATGCTCTTGCTCGATGTGATCCCGCTTTCTCTGGGTATAGAAACCATGGGTGGACTTGTGGAGCGGATCGTTCCAAGAAATCAAACCATCCCCACAGCCATGGCACAAGACTTCACCACCTACCAAGATGGACAAACTGCGCTTGCGCTGCATATTGTTCAGGGTGAACGTGACTTGGTCCATGATTGTCGAAGCCTCGCACACTTTGAATTGCGCGGCATTCCGCCTATGGCAGCAGGAGCTGCGCGTATCAGAGTCACTTTTACGGTGGACGCAGATGGTCTGCTGTCGGTCGCAGCCAAAGAAATGAACAGTGGTGTTGAGTCGCAGATTGAAGTCAAGCCCAGTTATGGTTTGTCAGATGAGCAAATCACCTCCATGCTGCAAGACAGTTTTCACACAGCTGAGATTGATAAACAGGCCAGGGCCTTGGCGGAATCCCGTCTTGAAGTGGATCGTATGTGCTTGGCCACCCATGCTGCTTTGGAAAAAGATGCCCATTTATTGGCTGCCCCAGAGCTTGAACACATCAAACAGTTGATGGCATTGGCTCAAGCGTCCAAAAGTTTGGATGATGCGATAGCCATTGAGCAAGCGACAGAAGCACTGGCAAAAGGTACTGAGGCTTTTGCAGCTTTGCGAATGAATGAAAGTATTCGTCAGGCTTTATCTGGCAAAACCATAGAATCTTTGTGATGACAACCATTCGAATACTCCCACACGCACAATACTGCCCCGAAGGCCGAGAAATTCAAGCTATCCCAGGCACTTCAATTTGCGAAGCGCTGCTAGACAATGGCATTGCGATAGAACACGCCTGTGACATGAGTTGTGCCTGTACCACCTGCCATGTGATTGTCAAGGAAGGCCTTGCAAGTCTCAACCCAGCCCAAGAAGAGGAAGATGACTTGTTAGACCGTGCCTGGGGCTTAGAGCCTAACTCTCGCTTGGCATGCCAAGCCTTATTGAGTAATCAAAACTTGGTGATAGAAATACCTCGCTACACCATCAACCACGCCAAAGAAAATCACTGATCGGCCATGCGTCAAATTGTTTTAGACACCGAGACCACAGGACTGTCTGCCGAGGCCGGTGATCGGATCATTGAGATTGGTTGTGTCGAGTTATTCAATCGGAAATTGACTGGACGTACCTTTCACTACTACTTGAATCCAGAACGCGAAAGCCATGAAGATGCGCTGAAGGTCCACGGTATCAGCAATGAGTTTCTTTTAGATAAACCTAAATTCTTTGAGATTTTTGAAGAGTTTCTTGAGTTCATCCGAGACGCTGAATTGATTATTCACAATGCTTCATTTGATGTGGGATTTATTGACAAAGAGCTGTCCTCTTGTGGCGCTTTGCCTTTACAAAAGCATGTTGTGAAAATTTTGGATACTTTGGCTATGGCCAAGGAAATCTATCCTGGTAAGCGCAATTCTTTAGATGCTTTGTGTGACCGATTGGGTGTCAATAACTCTGCCCGAACACTGCATGGCGCTTTGCTTGACGCTGAATTGCTGGCCGACGTTTATGTGTTTTTGACCCGCGGTCAAAACGCTTTGATGATGGAAGACAGCCAGACGCATGATTCCGCTGGTAACAGTATCAAAATTGACTTGTCGGTCTTTCCTCTCTCCATTGTTATGCCTGAAGCAGAGGAGTTGCTGGCGCATGAGCAGTTTCTTGCTGATATTGACAAAGCTAGCAATGGAAAAACCGTGTGGCGTACCTTTGCGGTGTAAAATATTTTGAAATTGGGTCGTTAACTCAGCGGTAGAGTGCCACCTTCACACGGTGGAAGCCAGTGGTTCGATCCCACTACGACCCACCAGTAAAAAAATCTTGAAGACTATCAATTGCTTAGGTGGTTTTCAGGATTTACTTTTTTAAGTTTTTTTATATGCTTCCCTAGGAAGCATATTTTTAATATTAAAAAAATCAACAGAAATCCCAACTCTTCAAATACTTTTCGGACTCACAAGTTACGAATAGCTGTGGTGACTTGCTGTTGTAGGTAAGGCAGGTCTTTTTCAATTGTTATCCAGACCACGGTCACATCAACCTTATAGTAACCATGCGCTAAAAGATTGCGCATATCGTAGGCAAATGCAAGCGGCAACTCGGGATGAGCGGCAACAAATTCAGGTGCTACTCGTTCTATGTTTTTGCTGGCCTCCCCAATGATCTCAAAGTTGCGTATCACTGCATCTTGAATCATTCGATTGGCTAGAAAAGAAACTTCATCAATATCTTCGCAGTACTTATGAATTTGTGAAACGGCTTCAAGGATATGCCCGAGATAGTCCCTTAAACGCAATGGATCACGGCTCATATAGGTTGAGCTTGTGCAATCACAGTCTGTCGAAAACTGTCTGGTAATGCGCCAGGGGTCAGGACATCTACAGGCACACCCAGTAAGTTGCGAAGCTTGTAGCGAATGGCACCTAGGTCAAACAGCGTGGTCTCGGACGTGGTGTCAACAAGAATATCTAAGTCACTTAGCTCTGTATCCAAGCCCTGTGCAACAGATCCAAAAACGCGAGCATTCACAGCCCTGTGAGCCAGGACGATTTCGCGGATTTCACTGCGATGGGTGGCAAGAGCCGTTGAAGGTTTCATAGTGATTTTAGTTTTGTCCAATTAATTTTATGCTCAGTTGTAAGCTTCTCCAACCTGAGCACCCAGTGCGCAAAACTTCTGGGTATTTAAGCGCTCATCTTTGCAAGAGAAAACTCCATATACATTGACCAAGCCGAACATTCGCCGACGCATCGGTTGGACTTCAAAACGCACAAGCGTAAAGAGTCTTTACGCTTGATGTCCTACAAGTTCTAAATCATAAAAATAAATTAGTAATTTATTCTTCACCACTATACTACAACTATACTACTTTAGCCCCGGCGTAATGTCTTAACCTGTTGATTCTAAATAGGAAAATGGCAAGTTGTCGGAGTCTTCACACGGTGGAAGCCAGTGGTTCGATCCCACTACGACCCACCAGTTTTTTTGATGCTCTGTTCTAAATTACCAGGGCGGTCTTTTACCCTCCGGGCGGACTTTTATCAACTTGGTCTGCACCGTTCCAAGCTTTTATACGACTTACTTTATGGGCTGAGGGTCAAACAGTTCTTGTATCCAATACTGAACCTCGGTGCTGATAGGTTGAACAAAATCTCCGCCATTGCTTAGGATGATGTAGTTCACATGCACCTTTGAATTAGCGCTGATGAGGGTGCGATAACCATCTTTTTGCCCTGCATGTGTGTAACTCCCTTGTCTGTCGTCGTTAGGCGGAAGAACCCATCCCATACCGTAACGCTCACCGTTTTCGAATATAGGGCTTGACGAAACGGGCGTTGTCATCAGTGTGGTTCCAGCTTTACTGACAATCTTTCCCGCTTGGTAGGCTTGCAACCACAGCGCAATGTCGTTGAGCGAACTGTAAATGCCTGTAGGTCCTTCGGTTTTTAGAAATATACCTTTGGTTTTTTTGCTTAAGGCGTAATTGAGCGCCAAAACTTCTGCTTGGCTTGAATCGTCGGACTCGACCCTTGTATGTGTCATGCCTAAAGGCTCGAATATTCGTTGTCGCAAACACTGCCCAAAACCAGTTCCACAGGCAGCAGACGCAATCTCAGCCAATAAAACATAGTTGCTGTTGCTGTATTCGACTTGTGTCCCGGGGATAAAGTTCAAACGATTCCCTGTTTCCCAACGTTGTAATAACTTCTCGTTGGTCAACCCATCTAATCCAAGCAGTTTGGTTGAGTTGATTTGACTCATGTAGTCGGGAATGCCAGCAGTTTGATTCAGTAAATGACGAATCGTGATGGCTTTCCATAAAGAGGGTAATTGAGGCAGCCACTTAACAGCTGCATCATCGAGTTGGAGTAGTCCGTCTTCGGCCAGATGCACCACAAGTGCAGCGGTCAATGGTTTAGAAGCAGAGGCGAGTTCAAAGGTGGTGTTGCCGTCAATGGGAACTCGCTGCTCTCTTTGGGCAAGACCTGCCCACTTACTGTAAATCACCTTACCATCAACCTCGACCCAAACGGCCATTCCTGGTCCTTTTTTTCTGTCAAGTTCATTCAGAATTTTGTCTACAGATTCACGAAAAAGTGCAATACGATCATTTTTGTTTGCCGGCACCTGAGACTGCTCTGCATTCACAGCAATGCTTAAACCACTGAACAAGCAGAATGCGATCGATTGAAAAGATAAAACTGGCAAAGCTTAATGGGTCCTACTTCAATGAAAGAGTCAGACCTAATTCCTCAAGAATTTTGGCATTGTGCTGTCCTACATGGGGTATCGGTCCCATGGTGTATTCGAATCCACTTTGCACACCAGGTGGCAGTAAAGCGGGGAGAGGTCCTACGGGAGAGTCCACTTGGGCCCAACGCTTTCTCGCTTGCAGTTGTGGATGCGTCCATAAATCTGCCATATTGTTCATTCGTGCGTTGGCAATCGCTGCCTCGTCCAAACGCTGGATCACTTCAGATGCAGTGAGACTGGCAAACACCGACAAGATGATATCCTCAAGTTCAGATCGATGTTGATTACGCAAGCTATTCGCGTTAAAGCGAGGATTGGTGGCTAACTCTGGCATTTGCAAGACTGTTTCGCAAAAGCTGACCCACTCTCTCTCGTTTTGCAAACCCAGCATAACGCTGACACCATCGCCTGCCAAAAAAGGGCCATAGGGGTAGATGGTGGCGTGGGATGCTCCCGTGCGTGGAGGTGGAGGTGCGTTATCCATGGCGTAGTACATGGGGAAGCTCATCCACTCTGACAAGGACTCCAGCATGGATATATCGATGTGCGAACCTTCACCCGTTTTGTCGCGTTGAATAAGGGCGCTCAAGATGTTGGTGTAGGCGTACATACCTGCGGCAATATCGGCAATCGAGTTGCCGCTTTTGCTGGGGGTCTCAGGTGTGCCGGTCACCGATAAATAACCGGCCTCGCTTTGAATCAGCAAGTCATAGGCTTTCTTGTCGCGGTAAGGCCCTTCGTTGCCATAGCCAGAAATATCGCAAACGATCAAACGTGGATGCGCTGCTCGCAAGCTTTTCGCGTCTAAACCCATGCGGGCTGCCGCACCTGGTGCCAAGTTTTGTACCAGCACATCAGCTTTGGCAATTAATTTCTTAATGACAAGCAGGTGCTCAGGATTTTTCAAGTCCAAGGCCAAACTTTCTTTCGAACGATTTACCCATACAAAATGCGATGACGCTCCTCTAGCGCGTTGGTCGTAATTGCGGGCAAAGTCACCCACGTCAGGGCGTTCAACCTTGATAACCCTGGCCCCTAAATCAGCCAACTGACGGGTGCAAAAAGGTGCGGCAATGGCATGTTCGAGCGACACCACGGTGATATGGTCTAGAGGTTTCACGGCAGCAGTCTTCATGGTGTTTAATGCGCGATAAATGTTTTGCCGTCAGATGGTGCGACCACCGTCAACTGGAAACTCCACACCAGTGAAAAACTCTGCGGCATCGCTGGCCAAAAACACGGCTGCTGCTGCAATATCACTAGCTAGGGCGAAGCGCCCCAGCGGAATGGTGGACATGAATTTGGCGCGGTTTTCGGGGGTATCGGGCAAGCCCATGAAATCTTCAAACAAACCCGTCACGCCCATGACAGGGCAAATGGCATTCACGCGGATTTTCTCGGGGCCAAGCTCTACCGCCATGGACTTGGACAGCAAGTTGACGGCGCCCTTGGAGGCGTTATACCAAGTCAGCCCAGGTCGGGGGCGAATGCCTGCCACTGATCCAATATTCAAAATCACGCCACCACCTTTTTGCCGTAAATGTGGCAACACCGCATGGGTCATATGAAAGATGGACTTCACATTCACATTGAATACTTTGTCGAAGGTGGCTTCATCCACTTCCAACATGGGACGGTTTTTATGTGTGGTGCCAGCGTTGTTAACCACGATGTCAGGAATGCCAAAGGTGTCGATGCAATGCTGCACCAAGGCTTGTACCTGCGCTGCATTGCTGACATCGCAAGTGAAAGCACTGGCTTGTGTGCCTAAGCTTGCAACCACACGCTTGGCAGCAGCGTCTTGAATATCAGCCACGATGACCTTGGCGCCTTCACGCACATAGGCTTGGGCAATGCCTTCGCCAAAACCACCACCGGCTCCGGTGATGATGGCAACTTTGTTCTTCAATTGATCCATTTTTTTCTTTCTGAGTAGGTGGGATTAACCGTGAAAATGAATGACTGTTTTGGTGGTGCTCATTTCTTCCAGTGCCATGAATCCTTTTTCGCGACCATGACCGCTGCGCTTGACACCACCAAACGGCAGCTCCACGCCGCCGCCTGCACCAAAAGAATTCACAAACACTTGACCACATTTCAGCGCTTTCGCTACGCGCTGTTGGCGACCACCATTTTCTGTCCAAACTGCAGCCAGCAAGCCGTAGTCTGTGCCATTTGCCAAATCGATGGCATGTGCCTCGTCGACAAAAGGCATGGCTGCTAACACGGGGCCGAAAACTTCTTCATGGGCCAAGGGATGCTCAGCAGGAACTTGACTAAACAAAGTGGGGGTAACGTAATAGCCGCCACTGGGCACATGGGGGTCAATTTGCCCTTGCGCCAAAATTTTTAAACCGTCTTTTTGGGCTTGTGCAATGTACTTGTTCACACGTTGCTGTTGAGACAGATTCACTACTGGTCCGCAGTCTAAATTCATCTCGGGTGTACCAACTCGCACTTTGGAGAATTTCTCTGCGACCAAGGAAAGAAATTCCTCATAAAAATCAGATTGAACCAGCAATCGGCTACCAGCTGTGCAGGTTTGCCCGGTGTTTTGAATGATGCCTCGCACTACAGTGCTGGCAGCCAGTTCAAGATTGGCATCTGAAAAAACCAGATGTGGCGATTTACCACCTAGTTCGAGCACACATTTCACGGCGTTCAGCGCTGCGGCTTGTTGGATCAAGACACCCACTTCATTCGAACCCGTGAAGCTGATGAAGTTGATGTCGGGGTGTTTGGCCAATGCTGCCCCGGCTTCTTCTCCCAACCCGCTGACGATGTTCAAAGCGCCAGGGGGGAAACCCACTTCCAAGGCGAGTTCGGCAATTCGAAGGCAACTCAAGCAGGCATCTTCGGCGGGTTTGACCACCACCGCATTGCCCATCGCCAGTGCAGGTCCGATGCTGCGTCCCATCATTTGGGCAGGGTAATTCCAAGGAATGATGTGTGCGGTGACACCCAAGGGTTCACGCAACAAATTGACTTGGTACCCATTCAAAAAGGGGATGACTTCACCATGGATCTTGTCGGCTGCAGAGCCGTAAAACTCAAAATACCTTGCCAGCACCACCATGTCATTGCGTGCGGTGGTCATGGGTTTTCCGGTGTCCCGCGCTTCAAGCAAAGCCAACTCTTCTGCATGGTCAAGAATATGTTGAGCCATCTTTAACATTAAACGACCACGCTCTAAAGCAGACAACTTACCCCAGGCACCGCTCAGCGCTTGCCTTGCCGCAGCGACAGCCAAGTCAATGTCAGCAGCGTCACCGCGAGGAATTGCTTCGAAGGTCAACCCATCCACTGGCGAGCGTACTTCCAAGGTTTTGCCGCTTTGGGCTTGAACGGCTTTGCCGCCAATGATCATATGGGCCACGTGTTGATCTCCAAAAATTGCCCAGTGTAGAGGGGCTCAACTATCTTAAGCTTGAGAGTGTCATATATTTCCATTATCATTGAATGATGGAAGATAAATACGTGATCAAAGCGCTTGCAGCATTGGCTCAGCCCAACCGCTTGCAGATTTTTCGGTCCTTGGTTGTCAAAGGCCCCGAGGGCTTAACGCCTGCCTTGTTGGCGCAGGGGTTGGGAATGCCAGCCAACACACTTTCATTTCATTTGAAAGAGTTGATGAATGCAGACCTCATTTCTCAAGAGCGCAGTGGGCGCAACCTGATTTACAGAGCGCAGTACGACCGCATGAATGCTGTGCTCGCGTATCTGTCCCAAAACTGTTGCCAAGGGGAGGTCTGCGAAGTCAGCCCTGAGGAAGTTTGTAAGAGTTGTTAATCAAAAGGAAATTAAAGTGACTGAAGCAAAACCGTTAAACGTACTTTTTCTGTGTACCCATAACTCGGCACGAAGCATTTTGGCTGAGGCATTGCTTAACCATATGGGCAAAGGCAAATTCAAAGCCTTTTCGGCTGGCAGCAGCCCCAAAGACAATCAACAGCCAAACCCTCTGGCCATTGCAACATTAGAAAGAGCTGGAATCTCTACACAGGGATTAACCAGCAAAAATTGGGATGTTTTTGCTTCGCCTGATGCACCACACATGGATTTGGTCATCACTGTTTGCGATAACGCCGCAGGTGAGGTGTGTCCGTATTGGCCTGGTCAACCGGCCACAGCACACTGGGGCTATGCAGATCCGTCAGAAGCAGTAGGTGGTGAGGAGGAAAAACTCGAGGCGTTTAAGCAAACCATGCATCAAATCGGAAGACGTTTGGATCTTTTTATCAGTCTTCCTTTGGCAAGCCTTAGCAAGATGGCGATAGAAGAAACTGCACGCGATCTTGCAAAAAAATGATTCATTGGAGACGATATTTCGCGGAACTGGTCGGCACAGCTGCTTTGTTGTGCGCAGTGATTGGTTCAGGCATCATGGCAGAGCAATTGGCGCAGGGCAATATGGCAATTGCTCTGTTGGCCAATACGCTCGCCACAGTCTTTGCTCTGTATGTCTTGATTGAAACCCTCGGTCCTGTCAGCGGTGCTCACTTCAACCCGGTGGTTTCTTTGGTCTTGGTGATTCGCAAAGATTTAGCGCAGCACCATTTTTTGGGGTACGTGGTGGCACAGCTCATCGGTGCCGCATTGGGTGCGTGGGCAGCCCATGCCATGTTTGAGCTTGAAATATTGCAATGGTCTACCAAAGTCAGAACTGGCCCCGCCCAGTGGTTCGCTGAAGCAGTTGCCACGGGCGGTTTGTTGTTCGTGATTTTGCGCTCCCCTTCAGGCAAGGCCTCATCATTGGTGGCTTGCTACATTGGCGCTGCCTATTGGTTCACTGCAAGCACTTCCTTTGCCAACCCAGCAGCTGCCTTTGGGCGGATGTTCTCGAATACATTTGCTGGCATTTCACCTGCTGATGTGCTGCCCTTTGTGGTGGCGCAGATTGTGGGTGGACTTCTCGCCATGGTGCTGGTTGCAGCGCTGAAATCTGAATAAAAACTTTATCAATCTAAAGGACTTGCGTGTCAAAGGTCACTGAACTATTGCCTCAACTTGATGAACACTGTTTCAAACTGCCACAGCAACAGTTGTTGGTACAGCAGCAGGCATCCATCCATCAGCCCAGAATTTTGATGTTGTATGGTTCATTGCGTGAGCGCTCCTACAGCAAACTTTTAACTCTTGAAGCCGCTCGTTTGCTTGAAGCCATGGGTGCAGAGGTGAGGGTGTTTGACCCCCTAGGGCTTCCCCAGCCTGACGCAGCACCCGATACCCACCCCAAAGTTAAAGAGTTGCGTGACTTGGCTGCTTGGTCGGAGGGGATGGTGTGGTGTTCACCTGAACGTCATGGGGCCATGACCGGAATCATGAAAAGTCAGATCGATTGGATTCCTTTGTCGCTTGGTGCAGTTCGGCCGACGCAGGGTAAAACCTTGGCGGTGATGCAAGTCTGTGGTGGTTCGCAGTCTTTCAATGCGGTGAACCAAATGCGAATACTAGGCCGTTGGATGCGGATGTTGACCATTCCCAATCAGAGCTCTGTGGCCAAAGCATTCTTAGAGTTCGAAGAGGACGGCCGAATGAAGCCGTCGGCTTATTTCGACAGGGTGGTTGATGTGATGGAAGAGTTACTGAAGTTCACATTGCTCACGCGGGATATTGCACCCTACTTGGTGGACCGTTACAGCGAGCGCAAAGAATCCGCTGAAGAGCTGTCAAAAAGAGTCAATCAGAAAAGTATTTGAAGGTCTTCCATCCACCAAAGAGTTATCCATCAAGCTTTTTCTTTACTCGCATTTCCCAAGGGACATGATGCCATCGGATTGTTTGGATGGGTAGTACCTGAATACATAGTTTCCGTTTTGGAAAATCTTGATGTACCCAGTTGAATCGACAGGGGCAACGACCGCATACAAAGCTTCAACACCCCATTGAACCTGGCTAGCCACATATAGTTGGTTAAACACTTCGAAGCCAGTAGGTGCACTCAATTCAACTGTCTTTCCTCTGACTCGCAGAGTGAAAATAAATGTAGGCACATTGGTTTTACCTGCGCAAGACACATGCATATTGGTACAAAAAAATGCCTGAGCAGGTTGACAGGTGACTTGAACCTCATTCTTAAGCTTTGTGAAACCATTCGAAGCCAGGGTTGGTGTTAAAGCAAACAAGAAACACGCAGACAGCGTTAATTTCAACAGAGATTTTTCTTTCTCCATTAGGGCTGTGTATTTAAACGCTGCTTCAAACCAGGGGGATTAGAAAACGTCTTCATGAAGGCATCCTGTCCGGTGCCAGAAAATTTCACGCCAGCCTGCTTGATAGCGTCATCACATACTTTGACCAGCGGCGTGTAAAACGGATGGTGATGCTCTGTGAACGGGTTGTTTCGCGCCGCGTTATAGCAAAACAGAACTGTCCAGCGACGGTTAGGCGAGCGGTTCTGATCCGAGCGGTGCATCACGTTTGCATGAAAAAACAAACCGTCACCGGGCTCCATTTCCGCATAGTCCAGCGGCATGGTGCGTAACATTTCTTCCACGCGTTTAGGGTCTGCGCCAACTTGCTCGCCTGGGATGATGCCGTGATCAACTCGTCCTGCTAGGTGAGACCCACGCAAAACTTGCAAGCAACCGTTTTCTTTGTTGGCCCTGTCCAGCGCTACCATGAGGCTAGCCATGTGCGGTAGCAAACAGCCGTTGTGGTACCAGTAACCGTAATCCTGGTGCCATTCCCAAGCGCCGCCATCCAAGGGCTCTTTGGCGGTGAGTTTGGAGTGGTAGTGGTAGACCTCACCGCCAAGCATTTGCTCCATGGTGTCAACCACGCGCTCACTTCTGGCGGCGAGTCCGTATGCGCTGTCGCCAGGATGGTTCCATGTTGCCATCATGGTGGCTTTGCCCTGAGCATCCTTACGGTTGTACAAACTGTTTTGCAGATCCGGATCCTGCTCAATCGAGCTGCGCATAAGCGAAATCTCTTGCGAGTCGAATAAACCACGGATCAGCACATATCCATCTGTCTCAAATGCAGCTTTTTGAGCAGGGGTGAAGACAGACGCCATGGCAACTCCTCGATGATTGAACAGACATTGAATCTAAATCAATCTTCAGGTGTCAGCGCAAAAAAGCGCTGAAAGTGATTGACCAATTATTTTGCTGTGATCATATAAATAGCGTCTTCCATCACCTTGTTGCGCTTGCTGTTAACAGCTGTCAAAGCGTACACATTGCCTTTGCTGTCTTGTGCAAACGCCAAAATATAGGGCAGCTTGCCATTGGCGGTGGGCTCACGCATTTCTACACGGGTGTTCACCATCGACCAAGAGCCAGTCTTCGTAGGTGAGGCTACGAAGACTTGTCCATCGTTTTGGTCAAACCGCTTGCTCCAGTCGCCAAAAATATATTTGCCATTCAAGTTTGAGGAGCTGCCACGGTGTATAAAACCGCCTGCAACGGAAATGCCTTTACAACCAGCAGGCACGGCAGAGCAATTTGGGTACTCAATCACAGCAGGGTTAATGGCAGATTTGTCGCAATTGTCTTTGTGGGCCTGTGGATTGTCCCAGCTGAAGCAGCGCATTTGGCCCTCAACGATAGGCCATCCCATGTTCTTGCCCTTTTCAATGATCTTGATGGACTCAAAACTGTCTTCTTGGACATCTCCACAAATTAATTGTTTGCTTCCTTGGGAGTCAAAAGAACAACGCCAAGGATCGCGTAAACCAAATGCCCAAATTTCAGGCAGTGCGTCGGGTACTTTGACCATGGGGTTGTCAGCAGGAACTCGGTAAGGTTTGTCTTTGGTACTTTGTGATACATCAATACGAAGGATTTTTCCAAAGTAATTATCTAGTTTTTGGCTGTTGTAGTTGGCTTTTTTCTCTGTCCACTCAGCCTTATAGCCACCGTCGCCCGTGGAAATGTAGAGCATTTGGTCGGGACCAAAACCAATCCAATGTCCATTGTGGTTGAAATTCGGCCAGGGCAAAGAGTGGATACGCTTACCTGAATTGGGGTCTATGCGGTTTTTGGATGACTTGCTCACCACAAATTCTTCCACCACATTGAGGTGTGAAAAACCAGCCGGAGCGACGGTGCCGTCTGACCCCAAGGGAGCAGAGTACGCCACATAAATTTTCCCGTTTTTCTGGAAATTGGGATGAATAGCCATACCCAACAAACCGGCTTCGCTGTAATCGGAGTTAAAAGGAAGAATTTTAGACGTTAAGTCCAACAGTGTGTGGGTGATTTTGCCGTCTTCCAAAACCTTGATCAGCCCCTCGTGTTCCATGATGAACATTCGCGATTCGCCTTGGGGTTGAACCATGGCTAATGGCTTATTCAAACCACCAACAACTTTCACCAGCTGGATAGGTGTTTCTGCCCATGCACCGGAGGACAAACAAAGAGAAGCAACAAAAAGTTGAATGATTTTGGAAAAGGACATAGGTGCTTTCGTTGGGTTGAAGGTTCAAGTACTGACGTGCTTGTTGTCTTCTTTGGTAAAGTTTTCGTTAGGCAATTGTTGTCTGCTGACATACAAATTGATGGCACAAACCACCAACATAATGAAAAGTCCGCCAAATTCTCTGGTGTTTTCGATCCAAGGTGTAGAGGCCATCATGGATTGGGTCAAGGAGTCGAAATGGTGCTCTGTAGCCCATGAAATAACACCGTCTTTTGCCATAAACAAATAAATGGCATAGGCTGAATAGAGCGCAATGTTAAAAATGTTGAAGCGTAAAGCATTCACCTGCTTGAAAGCTAATGCACAAGACAATGCCGAAAGAAGATAGAGCGGAATCCAAAAATAAGGGTCTGGGTCATTCCACTGCAAACCAGCGCATATCAGGAAAAGAACAGCGAAAACAAGACTGAAGATTTTGAACACTGGATTCATTACCTAGGTTGAGGTTAAAAAACTTGCCTTGCATTATAAGATACGTATTCGGTGGTCATTAGCAGGAAATTAGCATAGTCTTGCGCGCCTCATTGGGGAGTGCTTCTGGTTTTGTATTTTCTACAAGCATCTGAACAGTACTTGACCTCTGGCCAATTCTTGGCCCACGATTTACGCCAAGTCATTTCACGCCCACAAACTTGACAAGGCTTACTTGGCAAATTTTGTTTGTTTCCCTTGTAGGAAGATTTTGTTGTCATCGAACGGGTATCAATATGTAAAACTGATTATTCATTTTGGATGTTACTTGTCAGCAATGTATAAAGTGCACCCTAAAAGAAAAAAGCATCGCTTTTGGCGATGCTTTTTAGGTGGATCCTCACCCAACCAAGGCTGGGAAGAGGGGGCTAAAGGCTAAAGCTAGGCAGTAGCCTGAATGCCAGCTACAAGCCAACCACTATTGGGGGCTTTGCTCAGCGACATGTTCCAGACTTCTTTGAATGTCTCAGCTTGGGCCCCGACATCTTCGCGAATCATCCCGGAGAACTCGACACTGGCCAAGTGGCTGTCATAGGACTCTTCAATGCCCAGTAACTTGGCATCAAGAGTTACCACTTCAGTTTTGGTCAAGTGGCCAACAGAACTGGTGGCGTCTCGCTCCGCAATTTGCGCTTTGATTTCTGTCAACATGTCGTCTGTCATCAGGTTTCGCAGGCTAGCGGTATCTGATCTGTCCCAAGCATCTTGCATGGTGACAAAGTTTTCTTTAGCGTGGTGCAGGAACCCATCGACATCAAAACCAGCAGGGATGGACCAAGTAGGTTGAAATCCGCTGACAGCTGAGCCAATCATGCTTCCCGATGCGGAATGAGTCGCATTGGGATGGGCATTGAATCGGGTAGTTTGCTGTTGTACGGGCGGTGTTGCCCCAGCACCTTGAAAGGCGAAGGGACTGGTGTTTGCCGCAGGGTTTTGGGCAGCGGCTCTGCGTCGCATAAAGTAGCCGACCGCCATCATGATGATCAAGGCCATAAGACCAAACATCATGAACTGCCCCAATTCTTCACCAAACCCCATGGAACTTGCCAGCCATGCCAGCCCAAGACCAGCTGCCAGTCCACCCAGCATGGCTCCCCAGGGGCGTTTTTGCGGTGCAGCGCCTGCCGGCGTAGCAGGGGTGGCAGGTGCAGCATTTTGTGCAGGCTTGGCGCCTTGCGTCTGAGACACATTGTTAGATTGTTTGCCAAAGGACTTGCCTGTACCCATGCGCTTTGCTGCTTCGGCAGTAAAACTGGAAAAAACCAACAAAAAAGCCAAGGCAACAGAAAGAAATCTACCGTGCATAGTGAACTCCAAATGAAATCAACAATTGAAAAATTCTGAATACTCAGTTTAGCCCGAAGCACATAAAACTTCTCAACATGCCGACAATACCCATATAAGAATTAGTTTTTTCGCATGGCGCTCAACTGCATGGATTGGTGAAAGCCAGAGTTGGTTTCTGTGATGTTGGAGAATGCCACAAAGGGTAGTTCAATCCAAAGCGCTAAGCATCTCTTTGTTAGGAAAAAACAATGACCTGGTCTCTTGACTTTATTCAAACAACTGCGGTGGGGGCTATTGCGCTGTTTGTCGGGGTAGCTGTCTTGCGCCGTATGCCCGTTCTGCGGCGCTACAACATTCCTGCCGCTGTTGTGGGGGGACTGCTGATTGCGATTCTTGTGACGATGTCGCGTGAGTTCAATGTAGCTTCTGTTAAGTTTGATACCACCTTGCAATCACCATTGATGACGGCATTTTTTACTTCCATTGGCCTGAGTGCCAGTGTTGGTTTATTGAAATCTGGAACCCGACAAGCGCTGGTATTTCTTGCGCTGGCAACATTTTTGGCCGTGATGCAAAGTTTGATTGGCATCGTCACTGCTGTCGCCTTCGGTCAATCACCCTTGCTTGGGGTGCTGATGGGCCCCGCAGCACTGACAGGTGGTCCTGCAACTGCATTGGCATTTGCGCCGCAGTTTGCAGCAGCTGGGGTGGCGGCTGCTGAGTCAGTGGCCATTGCTGCGGCGATGGCCGGTATCGTCATGGGAGGCTTGGTTGGAGGACCCATCGTGACACGTTTGATTGAGCATCACCAATTGCACGCATCTTCACCTCTACCTACAAAACAAACAACTACCAGCGTGCCAGTTCATTCAGTAAGCGATGAAGAAGGCGATTTGCTGACAGTACTCAAAGGTTTAGGCGTGTTACTTGTTGCCATGGGGGGTGGGTCTTGGCTAGGCGGCGTGATGAAGTCGGCTGATTTGACCCTGCCAGGCTATGTCGGTGCCATGCTCATGGGCGCTTTGATTCGAAATATTGACGATCAGACAAAATGGCTTCAAATTCCTCATGAACTGACAGAGCGTATTGGTGTGGTGTGCCTGTCTTTGTTTTTATCTGTGGCCTTGATGAATTTAAAGCTGTGGGAACTGACTTCGATTGCAGCACCCTTGCTGGTGAATCTGATCATTCAGGTCATTGCTGTGGCTGTTTTCTGCTGGTATGTGGTTTTCAGGGTCATGGGCCGCGATTACGATGCAGCTGTCATGAGCGGCGGCTTCACTGGTTTCATGCTGGGAACAACCGCCAATGCCATGGCTGTCATGCACTCCGTGGTTCAGCGTTATGGACCTTCGCCGCGTGCATTTTTGGTCGCTCCAATCGTAGGTGCATTCTTCATCGACTTCACCAATGCATTGCTAATCACAGGCTTGTTGAACCTGATGAGTTAGCATTAGATATCGGATCTTATGCATTCCTCTCAGTTAAACCGCTACTCGTATCTACGCCAACACTCTTTGAACCTCGCCGCGCCACTCAGCGCAGAGGATCAGTGTGTGCAGTCTATGCCGGACACCAGCCCGACTAAATGGCATTTGGCACATACCAGCTGGTTTTTTGAAAATTTGGTTCTTTTGCCTTTTCTCCCCGGCTACCGTGTATTTGACTCTTCGTTCGCTTATCTTTTCAACTCGTATTACGAAGCCTTGGGGCCAAGATACCCCCGTCTGCAGCGTGGTCTGCTCACCCGTCCGGCGTTGTCACAGGTGCTGGCATTTCGTCAACATGTAGACGCTTCCATGCAACAGTTGTTGAGCAACACAGATGCTCTCAACGAACAAGCATTGGCCTTGATAGAGCTTGGTATGAATCATGAACAACAGCACCAAGAGCTGTTGCTGACCGATGCCTTGCATTTGTTGTTTTGCAACCCGCAGCTACCCGCTTACAACACCAACTTCACCCACCCGCCTGCCTATGGCGCAGAGTTGCAATGGCTGGCGTTTGATGAAGGCTTGACAACGATTGGTCGGGCGGTTGATCAAGCAGGTTTTTCATTTGACACCGAAACACCGAAACACCAGCGGTTTGTGCAAAGCTTTCAGATGGCCAATCGATTGGTGAACTGCGGCGAGTACCTGTCTTTCATCCAAGACGGTGGCTATGACAATGCCGATCTCTGGCTTTCTGAAGGCAGATTGCAAGTTCAACAAAACAGTTGGCAATGTCCGCTGTATTGGTTGGCCCCTGGCGACCCTCGCTCGCCCTCAGACCATTGGCAGGTGTTTGGCTTGAACGGTGTGCAAGAAATCGACCTTCAAGCGCCTGTGGCTAACCTGAGTTTTTACGAAGCATCTGCTTTCGCGCAATGGTCTGGTGCCCGTCTACCTACCGAGTTTGAGTGGGAAATTGCCAGTGCGCATACAGCCATGCACGACTTGCATGCTCAGGCGTGGCAATGGACGCGTTCGGCCTATGAGCCTTACCCTGGTTTTATACCGGCCACAGGTGCGGTCCGCGAGTACAACGGCAAATTCATGGTCGGTCAGCAAGTGTTGCGTGGAAGCAGTCTAGCTACCCCAGAGCACCACAGCCGCCACACTTACCGTAATTTTTTCCCACCTGCTGCAAGGTGGCAGTTCAGCGGCTTGCGTTTAGCTAAAGATCATTAAATCCAATGGATATGACCGTCCCAGAAACCGAACGTCTGCAATTCATGCATGACATGCGAACTGCGCTGTCACAAACGCCCAAGCGCATTTCACCTAAATATTTTTATGACCAAGCGGGATCGGCCTTGTTCGACCGTATCTGCGAATTACCCGAGTACTACCCCACTCGAACTGAGTTGTCTATTTTGCAATCCCATGCAGCTGATATGTCTGAGTGCATGGGCGAAAACGCGGACATCATCGAGTTTGGCGCGGGTTCTTTACAAAAAATTCGTTATTTGCTCAATGTGGCGATAAACCCTGCACGCTATGTACCAATGGATATTTCGGGTCCGCATTTGAAAGCAGCCAGTGCTGAGTTGCAAACTGAGTTTGTCACACTAAAGATACTTCCTGTGGTTGCTGACTACACCAATCCATGGCATCTGCCTTCTGCGCTGCCTGGTACAGGCAAGCGCGTGGCTTTTTTTCCAGGTTCAACGATAGGTAATTTTGCACCCGCACAAGCCCATACTTTTTTTCAAAATTGTGTCCAACACTTGCGCGGGGGGGCTTTGCTGCTGGGCGTGGATCTGATCAAGTCGCCTGAAATTTTACACGCGGCTTACAACGATTCGCAAGGTGTGACTGCTGCTTTCAATCTCAACATGTTGACGCGGGCTAACCGCGAGCTTGGGTGTGATTTTGATCTGACACAATTTGCACACAGCGCTTTTTACAATGCGCCTTTGAAGAGAATTGAAATGCATTTGCTCAGCTTGAAATCGCAAATCGTTCATTTGAACGGTGTAGCTTATGCGTTTGAGCAAGGTGAAACTCTGCACACCGAGTATTCGCACAAGTTCACAATAGCTGGTGTACAACAAGCGGCATATTCAGCTGGCCTAGAAACTGGTCCAGTTTGGACCGATCCCCACCAGTACTTTGGCCTATTCTGGCTCACTATTCCTTAACGACAGGAGACCTCATCATGAAAGCTATTTGGAACGACACCGTGGTTGCGGAAAGTAACGACACCGTTCTGGTTGAAGGCAACCACTACTTTCCCGCAGACGCCTTGAACAAAAACTTTGTGTCCCCGAGCAACCACAAAACCATGTGCGCATGGAAAGGACAGGCCAGTTATTTGTCGCTGCTGGTGAACGGCGAATTGAACAATGATGCTGTCTGGTACTACGCTGACCCCAAACCGCAGGCAGAAGAAATCAAAGGCCGTGTCGCTTTTTGGAAAGGTGTCAAAGTCATTGAGTGACTTTGGTTTCACCAGTGGCTGCTGTTGGGCTCACCCTTGAATGGCCCAGACAGATCAGGTGTGATCCACCCCCCATAGAACCCGCCAGACTGCGCAACAACATGCGCACCATTGACTGTGCACTCAAGATGGTGAGCGTAAAAAGCAATGCAATCAGCCAGAGGTTCTGCTCCGGCCAATGGCTTCGGATAGCTCCAAGCAACCTGTGGCAATCGACGCTCGCCATCCATCAGATCCCAATAAAGCGCAGGGCCTTTCCACTCGCAAAATGAACCGCGTCCTGCAGGCCGCAAAAGACCATCCTTTACGTCTGACAACGGAAGATAAAAGGTAGGCGGGTGTGCGGTCTCTCTAACCGCCCAGGCACCACGGGTTTGAGCTACCAGGGTCTTTCCCCAGAACACCAGGATTTCGCGCATGTCGCGAACCAGTTCAGGTGGACGCGGAAAATCCCAAACTGAAAGTTGCCCTTGCGCGGGGACTTCAGCAAACGGTGGACGATCCTTACCTCGCCATCGCCATTGTGCGCGGGCTAACGCCAACGAATCGGGATCATCCATGCTCATCTTGACCTCTTTTGCAGACTGAGGTTATCCATTGCTGTGACGTTATCAATATATGCATTGGCTAGACTATAAGGCCAGTCATTTGATCATTCACAGATTAGAACCTCAAGACAGATTTCACCATGCACCCAATCCCTCTTTTTCCTCTCTCTCATGGGCTGTTTCCTGATGGGATGCTGTCGCTTCAAATTTTTGAGGTTAGGTATCTTGACTTGATCAAACGTTGCCACCAGCAGCAACTGCCGTTTGGTGTGGTGTGGTTAAAAAAAGGCAGCGAGGTCCAAGTGCCTGGAGAGACACCTATGTTGCATGCCTACGGGTGCCATGCACATATTCGTGAGTTTGAACAGGTACAACCCAATTTATTCCGAGTCATTTGTCAAGGGGGACTTCGCTTTGAGTTGAAAGACACACAGCCTGGCCCCTTTGGCGTATGGCAGGGTGATATTTCCATCTTTGCCCAAGACTCAGAAGTTGAAATACCTGCATATTTAGAGCACCATGCTGGTCGCTTAGGCAAAATCATCGCAAGTGCTCAAAAACAGGGACAACTCAATAGACTACCCATCTTGCAACCCTATCTTTTAGACCAGTGTGGCTGGGTGGCAAATCGATATGCTGAAGCGTTAAATATCAGCACAGAGTTGAAGGTTCAACTCTTATCCGAACTTGATCCACTCAAGAGATTACAGACAATCAACTCATTGATGGGTCAGGAAGGTGATGCTTCCGAATTGAACGGGGCTGATACATAGGGCCAAGAACTTCTGCCATCAAACACCCATTTCGTACCCATGGGCATATTCATCAGCACGAAATTTTGATGTTCAAAGTCTTTCTAGGTAACCCCTAAAAGTCAAAGCCAAGCTGACTTTCGTTAAGCCTTTTTGTAGAAATTGTTTTTTGACGTGACGGCATGGATTTGCGAGAAGCGTGTTTATCGATGACAGCTTTTTTGCCGTCGATGGTCTCTGGTTGTTTTCGTCTGGCATGCAGGCGTTGCTTTGATTCACGGGTGGCAGAAGCCAAATCGACGAGGGGCTCGGCGATGTGACAACTGAGGCCAAGGTTGTTTTTTTGTTGCTCGGGCATCAGCCAGGGTTCAAACAGCCAAGTGTCTGGAACAGGACGCATGTAGGGTAGCCATCGCCTGACAAATTTTCCATAAGGATCATGGTCTTGGGCTTGCTTAATGGGGTTGTATACCCGGGTGGTATTGATTCCTGTTGTGCCTGACTGCATTTGCAATTGGCTCCAGTGGATGCCTGGTTCGTAGTCTAAAAACTGTGTTGCCAACCATTCACCAACGGGACGCCAATGCAGCCATAAGGGATAGGCTGCAACCGAAACCAGCATCGCTCGCATGCGAAAGTTCAGCCATCCTGTTTCTCTCAGCATGGTGATACAGGCATCCACCATGGGCCAACCAGTGCGTGCATCTTTAAGGGCTTCGAAGTATTCAAGGTTGAAGTCATGTTCGCGTAGACCGTCATACCCTTGGTGCATATTGCGCCATTCGATTTCAGGTTCACTCTCGAGTTTTTGGATGAAATGGCAATGCCAGTAGAGGCGACTTGTGAAAGCCGCCAAGCTTGCTCGGTGTCTACTTGCCTGCTGCGGCATCTCTGCCATGTGAGCGCGTGTTTGCTGTACCACTTCTCGCATGCTGATGCAGCCATAGCTCAAGTAGGCGGACAACCTAGAGCATGCATCCGGTGCAGACAACGGCGACGAAATACCACCTCGGTAGCCCATACTGCGGGCATTGAGAAAACTGTGTAATGTCTTCAAGGCATGAACACGACCACCAAGTTGTCGCATAGGTGGGTTGTGCCTTAAATGATGGGGAGCACCCATTGAAAACGTACTTTCAGAAGGTTCCCCCCAAAAGCGCAAGGAATCCACTTTTTCAACAGGCGACGCCATATGTCGTTCCCATGCGCTTTGCCAAAGGTTACGGTTTTTCAAACCTCGCACAACGCCAAACTGTGGGAATTCATGCCAAATAACCCCGTGTACTTTGCACCATGCTGAAACTTTCAGATCGCGTGCATATGAGAATCCGTTGCCTGTTTCTTCGTGTGAGTACAGCCCTGTAAATGGAGCGTCTTGCCAAATTCGGCTCAGGACATCTGATAATTCGCCATGATGAATGTCAATGCATCCTCCTAGCGATCGTAAATTTGCATCCAATACTTGCAATGACTCGCGTATAAATTCGAAGTGCTGAAGCGCTGCATCGGGTTGCAGCCATAGCTCTGGTTCGATGACATAAATGCATCTGATGGGTCCATTTTTGCTAGCCTTGGCTAACGCAGAATGGTCTTGCCAGCGCAAGTCGCGTTTGAACCAAACCAAAGAGTAACTCATGGTACTTTTTGACAGTAATTAATTTATTGAATGTAATTAAAAGCAAGTGGCGCAAACAAACTCACACTTGCAATGAGCGTCAATAAAAATCGCATCTTGAGCCAAGCCGATAAATTGAACGTCGGGTAAGTTTTACAGTCCACAAAGAAGCAGGCCCAAAGCATCAAACATTGAATAGCAAGACCCAGTTGGGTGTTGAAAATCAAGCTTAGCCATGCCGCTAAACTGGGAATCACCCCCCAAACAAGTCGCAGGCTGTTAGGTGAAGATTCCATCATTGTCAATCCCCAATGTATAGCGCCTAAGAAGCTGATGATGGTTGCGCCATAGGCCAAAAGACTGAATAAAAGTGTTTGCTGGTGAGTCCCAGAAGTGAATATGCAAAGGCTTGATAGTCCTACAAATGGGATCAAACCTCCAAATCCGAGGAGTAGGGCAGTCCGCGCTGGCCTATGGATGTTGTTTGTCATTTATGGTTGTTTGAAAGAATCTGATTGCGGTTCAAAGCAGTTGATCAGCGCAAGAGGGGGTGAGTTCATCTTTTGAATTAAAAACTTCCTGATGAAGGTGGCTGGCAGGTGTGGGTTGGTGTAGCCACTCCAAACTGCATCAGGCACGATTGCAGCATCAGAATCTGCCTTTTGAATCATGACAACTGCAGGAAGCAGTTCTTTGAATTCAACCTCAACCAATATCCAACTTCCCATGGCCCAAGCGCTGGAAATATTTGAATGGCTTGAATCTGGTGGGCTGTAGTCATGAATCAAACTTTGAGCCAGTTGGTACTGCTTATTTGAGGCAGTCAAACGCTCAACTTCTCCACAGCTCCAGGTCGTCTCTGACACAGCCAATATGGCTTGACAGCACCAAGACACTAGCGAGGGGGAGAAGGATCAGTGACTTTTTCAGTCTCATCCTGGCCTGCATCCTTTGTTGCGATAGAAATAGGCTTACACATTTTTTCTCCATCCCACACTTGGCCGCACCAACAAACGCCATCTGCATTGATGATGCAAGTACCTGTTCCGCAGCATCTTGGGTCTTCACTCATGGTCGCTCTTTCATCGAAATAAGGGGTCAGCAATTGGCTCTGCGGTGGTCGGCAATTTGGTGATCATTGAATTTCATTTCTGGATGCCTCAAGACGCGGTGTTTGGTAGCTCTGCCTTTGACCCGTTTTCTCCATAATCTGAAAGATTGAGGCTTTAACTCAGCCCTCATGAGACGGATCACCTCAGATTCTGTGAGTCCGACGCGTTCTTTGATCGTCTCAAAGGAAGTTCGGTCTTCCCAGGCCATTTGAATGACATAAGAAATATCACCTTCGGTCAGTTGACAGACGCTAGGGTCAACAACGCCATGCATCACTGCTTCGAACCTTCAAAGAGTCGACGACCAATGCCAACAGCATAAGGGGCGGCTCTTGCAGCGAGCATAGGATCGTTGGATGGTTCTACACCTTTGGGCAGGACGGTAGGCACAAAAGTGATGTCACGACACGCGCCGCCAGAATCTTCTGAGACGGCTGTGACCTTCAAGTTACCCAGCGTTACTTTGCGACGGGCTTCGGGTAAAGGCACTGTGGCACTGTCTAGCCTATCGCCAGGTTCCGCCAATTGAAGGTTGAAATTGAAAGTAACTTGGCCATCCTTGACACGTTGACGAAGTTCATCGAACAAGAAATTGGGGCCTTTAGCCTTTGCCTCTTCATCGCTTAGACCCATCACACCGGCGGATGGCTCGAAAATCCACTTGCCAAATTGCTTCTCGCCCTTGCTGTTGACAAACGCAAAGGCATTGACGCCCCAGTAATTGACCGATGCAAAGCTGGCCGGTACAGGTTGGCTAGCAAAGTATTTGCCTTGAAGTAGCACTTCAGGATTGGCCTCTGCAAAAGCTTTGACCTTTTCAGGGTTGGGCGCTTTGGTTGAAGGGTCTGGTGTGAGCGATTCAAGGCGACCGAGCAATTGTGCTGGGGTTGATGATCCAAAAACAGGCGCTGAGATATTTCCCATTTGCCATGTTTCGCCGCCTGCAAGGTTGAACTGCAGCGCCATATTGCGTTGGCTCTTGGCATTGTCTGCAGCTTTGGGGTTGCCACCGCCTACAGAAAAGCGAACGATCACAGGAATTTTTTGCCCACTGAAGACGGAGGCAGATGACAAAGTGCGACCTTCTGTGCTGCCTACAAATTCACCCGTTGCGCATATTCCCTTGGCTCCCGAGCGTCGATAACCTTCAAATTTACCGCCTGCAGCTTCAAAAGCATCCACCATCTTCACGGGATCAACAGTTTCTGCGCTGATTGCCGAAGCCATGATGAGGTGGCTTAAGGTGAATACGGTCAGGTTAGACAGGATTGGATAAGAATGGACTGACATTTTGAATAAATAAACAATAAAAGAACAATTAATCTTATATTGAAAAAAACAAAAACCATGGGGCAAATGAGAAACCCCAGATTCACGCATACTAATTCAGTATGCATAAATATCTATGAAAGACTCAACCTAAAGCAAGTTAGCTGGAAATGAAGTGCCTAAGCGCGGTTTCTTGTTAAAGAAGTTTATTATTTCCACCAAACTAACAGGAGTAGCCATGAAAGAAACCAGTTTTGGCAGGTTTGAGCAGTCCTTCATGTTTCACATGATTCGGGACTTCTTCTTGCTATTGATTGTGGTGGCTGGACTTGAACTGGCTATTCGCTACGCCGTGGTTGTCTATGACTTCAAAAGCAATGAACCTCAGCGCGTTGAGCGGGCAGCTCAGCAACTGGCTGATGATGTCAAATCGATCATGCTCAATTCTGGTGGGCCAACAGCCGCACAAACGGTTTACCCTATTTTGGATCGCAACTACGACAGCTTGGGTTTGTCCATTGCAGTTGTGCCCTCAGACATCACTGTTGAGTCTATCAAGCAAACCTTTAAGTTAAATCCTATTGGCCTCAAACAGCGCTGGCCCGAAGGGGATAACAGCGAGTCGTCTGTTCAACTCAAGGCTGAACAGTTTTGTCTGGGCTGTCATATCAAGGCGAAAGTGGGTGACGTGCTCGGAACTGTGACTGTTAGAAGCTATTTGTCTCGTAAAGAGGCTACTTGGTGGCAAGAGGTTCGTGTCACTGCCAGTGCTTTAAGTATCAAAATTGTCATACACACTATCGTGCTGTTTTTTCTTCTCAAAGTTCGTATGGAGCCTTTATTAGCACTGCGCACAACAGCAGCTTCATTGGCAAAAGGGGTGATGAACTTGTCGCCTCGAACCAAAGTCAATTCAAATGATGAATTTGGAGAGTTGGCTCAGGATATCAATCATTTTTTAGATCGAGTCAAGCAAATTGTTCAAGATCTCGATGGCATTCTCAGCGAGGTGGTCGCTGTGGGATCTCGCCTGGGTGTTCTCAATCGTCACCTTGAGCAGCAATTAGACGCAATGCGTGACGATACGTTTCAAAACAGTTGGAATGAAAGCCAACGAAACCTGTCAATGCAAATTGTTGCTGCGCGTGAAGCGGGTGCATTTGAAGTATTGGTCCAAACTTTAGATACTTTGTCTCAGTCTTCTGGTCGCGGCGACGAACTTGCGCCTTTGCGTGCCCAGTTGGCTAAATTACAGAGCAGTTTTACGTCTATCACCCATGCCGTCCAAAACGCAATACCTTCACCAGAGTTAGCACAGGCGCAGGCAGCCCAGTACCAAGCTTTATCTTTGTCGCTGAGAGAAATGGCTTTGCTGGAAGCCAGCATGCAAAAAGTGGCTGAGTCAGGTCAACAAGTTATCCATCGTTTAGCAAAGGGCAGAACCGATGTATGAAATCTTTACACGCTATAAATTACCGCCCTGATATAGACGGATTGCGTGCTGTTGCTGTACTGACAGTCATTGCATTTCATGCCTTTCCTGAATGGGTTTCAGGCGGCTTTGTTGGTGTTGATATTTTTTTTGTGATCTCAGGGTTTTTGATTACTAAGCTTATTCAAGACGGTCTCCATAAACACAATTTCAGTATCAGTGGCTTTTACGCAAGCAGAGTAAGGCGTCTTCTCCCTTCTCTGATTTTGGTGTTACTGGCCTGTCAAATATTTGGTTGGTTCGCTTTACTGTCTGACGAATACAAATTACTGGGTAAGCACATAACTGCCACTGCATTGTTAATTCCGAATTGGGTTATTTGGAGCGAGAGTGGTTACTTTGATTACGCCGCCAATACAAAACCATTGCTGCATCTTTGGAGTCTGGGGGTAGAGGAGCAATTTTATTTATTTTGGCCTTTGACATTGTGCTTGGTATTCAAGTACAAATTAAATGCAATCCGGATAACTTCCATCCTTTTGTGTGCCTCTTTGTTTTTGAACCTGTCGATGGTTGAAAAATTTGCATCTGCAACATTCTTTTTGCCCTTCACCCGCATATGGGAGCTCTTATCAGGAAGTGTGTTGGCTTTGTTGACACATGCAAACTTTGTGGGATTGAACCCAATAAGAGCCCAGTTCGAAAAGTACAAATGGATAAGGCACGGACTCTCTTTTTTGGGCTTGATGCTGTTAATTACAAGCTTATTTTTTATTGATCAAGACACGCGTTTTCCAGGTGCTTGGGCGATATTGCCCGTGCTTGGCACTTTGTTGATCATTCTGGCTGGAAATAAATCCTGGTTTAACCAATCGCTTCTGTCTAGTCGAATCCTGGTTGGCATTGGCTTGATAAGTTACCCATTGTATTTATGGCATTGGCCGCTGTTGTCATTTGCAAGAATTCTTGAGCAAAGTCAGCCACATGGGCAAATTCGTGTTTCATGCATTGCCATTGCATTTGTGTTGTCTTTGCTGACCTACTACTTTATAGAGCGGCCAATGCGTTTTGGCCAAAATCTAAGGACTAAAACTTACATTTTGATCACACTGCTATTGATCACGGCAAGCTTGGGATTGACTACCTATCTATCGAATGGATTCAAGTCAAGATTTTCCAATCAGTTGATCGAAGAACAAATCGCCGACCTTGCATTCAATATTCCGACCAGTATGGATTGGTATTGCCGCGACGCAAGCAATGAGGGCCCCCGTTGCCTTTCAAGTGGGCCTGATCCATCGACTGTGGTGATAGGGGATAGCCATGCGCTGACCATTTACGCTGGACTGGTTGAGCGTTTTAAAGCCAAAGGTCAGACCGTGGGTCTTTATGGTGGAAGCGATGGATGTGCGCCATTGCTAAATGTCGTCATTCAAGACCTCGGTGGAGACACCAGAAACTGTTTGCAAAAAGGTACGCAAGCTATTTTGAGAGTGATCAAGGATCCTGCCATCAAGGAAGTCATTCTGACAAGCAGGGGGCCCATGTACACAACGGGCAAAGGTTTTGGAGAGGTAGAGTCATCACAATTTGGGAGCTGGGTTCTGCACTTTGATAACGAAGACAAGCAGCTGCGAAACAATGAAGAGGTTTTTATGAGGGGCTTGGCAAATACCTTGGATGTTTTGTTGGCCGCAGATAAAAAAGTAACTTTTTTGCATGATGTTCCAGAGCTTGGTTTTGATATCAGAAGCTGTTTTTCTTTCAGGCCTTTAGTCATTACCCCTAAGGCGATGGACCCATGTGCAATTAAGAAAAGTGATTTTTTGGCTAGAACCAAAATGCACAGGGCTGGCGTAGATCGGATACTTTCAGAAAGACCTGAAATCAAAGTTATCGATTTAGCCCAAGCTTTGTGCGATGAAGAATGGTGTTTCGGCTCAAAGAACGGTGTCTTGTTTTACATAGATGATGATCACCTTAGCCTCAGAGGTGCTGCATATGTCGTTAGACAGCTATGGGACGAATTTTGACTCACAATAGATGAGACTAAATTAATCCTTGGAGAACTTCATTGCAAAAAGACTTCATTTCTCGTCGACATATTTTGCAGCGTTATGGACGCCTTGCAATTTCTTTCGGTTTAATTGCACCTGCCATAGTCACTAGCCGTAAGTCATTAGCGCAGCAGTCGGCGAATCCTTTGTGCGAAAAACAAACGCCACCCCAGATGCAAGGGCCCTTTTACATGCCCCTCTCACCAGAGCGTGTTTCACTTGTAGAACCCAAAATGAAATCGCCCCGCATGCGAGTAACCGGTCGTGTTGTGGATACAGCATGTAGACCTCTACCTGGTGCGTTATTGGACTTTTGGCAATGCGATGAAAGAGGTCAGTACGACACAAAAGGCTTTAGTCTGCGGGGGCATCAATTCGCCAATAGCAAAGGAGAATTTTTCTTGGAAACGGTTATTCCTGGTTCCTATCCTGGAAGAACACCTCACTTGCATGTCAAAGTTCAGCGCAAGGGTGGTCAAGTACTCACCACTCAGCTGTACCTGCCTAATCACCCTGGTAACGCGCAAGATTTTCTTTTTGATCCAAGGTTGTCATTGGTGTCCCAAGGGCAGGATTTCCACTGGCAATTTGTTTTGCCAAGTTGATGACATCAAGCGTGACACAAGTCATAGTGCAAATAGCCGCTACCCAGCGTGATTTAGTTAGGATAGCGCTATGACATCTTTGGAATTAATGCTTTTATACCTGTTGGCTGCCGTGTTGGGTGTTGTGGGCTGTCGTCTACTGAAGCTACCGCCCATGTTGGGCTATTTGCTTGTCGGCGTCTTGATTGGACCGAATGCGCTGGCCTTGGCGCAAAACTCCGAAAGCATTCGTCATCTGGCCGAGTTTGGTGTCGTCTTTCTGATGTTTGTCATTGGATTGGAATTCAATTTGCCCAAGTTGAAGTCCATGAAAAAGCATGTGTTTGGATTGGGTGTACTCCAGGTGGTGATGACCGTTGCGTTTTTAACAATGAGCTCTTTGTTGTTAAATAGCATTGCGCCCACTTTTTGGAAGATGAGTTGGCAGACGGCACTGGCTTTGTCGGGTGCCTTGGCCATGAGCAGCACCGCTATTGTGATCAAGATGATGTCTGACAGTTTGGAGTTGGACACCGAGCATGGCAAGCGTGTGGTTGGCGTGTTGCTCTTTCAAGATTTGGCGGTCGTGCCATTGTTGGTTCTCATTCCTGCGCTGAATGCACCTGCGGAGGAATTGCTACCTGCTTTGTTACTGGCTGCGCTCAAAGCCGCAGTATTGATTACCTTGTTGCTAACCGGTGGGCAGAGAATGATGCGCTGGTGGCTGCTGTTGGTGGCTCGCCGCCAAAGCGAAGAACTTTTTGTGATGAACGTCTTGTTGATCACCTTGGGTTTGGCTTGGTTGACTGAGCTTGCCGGACTTAGCTTGGCACTGGGCGCTTTTGTAGCCGGCATGTTGATTTCCGAAACTGAATTCAAGCACCGTGTTGAGATGGACATCAAGCCGTTTCACGATATCTTGCTTGGACTGTTTTTCATCACCATTGGCATGATGCTTGACTGGCGCATTATTTGGGATCGATGGGCATTTGTATTGTTTTTGTTCACGGTGCCCGTTGTTTTTAAATTTGTACTTATTGCGGCCCTCACTCGATTGAGCGGTGCCAGTGAAGGTATTTCTTTGCGAACTGGTTTGTATTTGGCGCAGGCAGGCGAGTTCGGTTTTGTGTTGCTCACACTGGGTAGTCAAAATCAATTGATTCCTGCAGATTGGCTTAACCCTGTGCTGGCCAGCATGGTGCTTTCCATGTTGGTTACCCCTTTCATCATCATGAACGCTAACGAATGGGTGATGAAATGGTCTACTAGCGATTGGTTGCAGCAATCTCTGGGAATGACCCAAATTGCGCAGAAAAGCATGGACATCGAAAAGCACATCATCATTTGTGGGTATGGGCGGTGTGGCCAAAACTTAGCTAAGCTATTGCAAACGCAAAATGTTCCCTATATGGCCCTAGATTTGGATCCAGACCGAATCAGTCGAGCACAATCCCATGGAGAAAAGGTTGTTTATGGCGATGCAGCACGTTTGCAGTCGCTCATGGCGGTGGGGTTGGTGCGTGCCAGTGCAGTGGTCGTCACTTATTTAGAAAATGCGTCCGCTATGCGTGTGCTTGCGCTCACCAAAGAGCATGCCCCACACGTGCCAGTTATTGTCAGAACACAAGATGATGTGGACTTAGAAAAACTTCAGGCAGCTGGCGCTGCAGAAGTGGTGCCAGAGACGATTGATGGATCTTTGATGTTGGCAACACATGCACTTTCTTTGGTGGGTGTCCCAATGAAGCGTGTAATTCGCATGGTTCAAGAGCAAAGAAATAAGCGTTATGCCTTGCTGAAAGACTTTGACCGCGGTAGCGAAGTAGAAGATTGATCAGGGTGGGGAATTGTAAAAGTAACCCCCACCCCAAATAACATTTATAAAACCGCTGAATTATTTGGCGTCTGTGACGTTGTTGAAGGCCAATTGGTTACCGCAGGCATTGCTTGCAATCTTCAAGTCGTGGTCAATGACAGGTTTGTAAAAAGACAGTGTCTGAGTGATTGGGGTTTTATTACCCAAGGGCGCGGAGTCATGACCCACCAGAATTTGAAATCCTGACATGGCCATTGTTTGGTTGCTGCAATTGACAACGTAGTCGATTTGCTGGACACCGCTTTTGCCCATGTCGTGAAACTCACGGACATTTGCCAAGCCATTGGATTTATAAGCTGCATAAGACCAAGTTTTGTCGTTGCTGGCCAGCAAAATATCTGGGTCTTTGTCAAAGGATGCTGTTGCAGTGTCAGTCGCAGCATGCGAAAGACTTGACACGACCATACAGGCAAGCAATGTGACTATTTTGTTCATTTGGAACTCCTTGGGTGGTTAATTGAAATTCAATGAACAAATATTAGCATATGAATAGGTTTTGTAAAGTTAAAATTGGACAAAACATGAATATATGACTTGAATTAGCAATTAAATGAAAAATACCTATTCAAAACATCAACAAAGTTTGTGTTGCAAATCAACAATTTCAAGATAAGCGTCTTCTAATGTGACCGGATCAACACTTACAGCACTGACCTTTGAGCCATCAAGCGCGTCAACGACCTCTCGCAAACTTATGGGGTGGGGTAGCAAAAGACTGATCTTCCCGGCATGTTGGCGAACTGGCCAGCCCAGATCAGTTGCCCTTTGGATGACTGCTTGGGAGTCCTCCGATTGCACCTTGGCCACAGCTTGTCCAGGGACGCGAGATTTCAAGTCAGGCACGCTCCCCTCAGCCACAACCTTACCGCCACGCATCAGCGCGACCCGATTGCACAGCCTCTGAGCCTCGGCGAGATGATGACTGGTTAACAAGATGGTTGTGCCGCTGTCACGCAAACCTTCGATCAGACGCCAAAGATCCATTCGCGCCTCTACGTCTACTGCGACTGTTGGTTCATCGAGCACCAGCAGCTCGGGACGATGTACCAGCGCGATTGCAAGGCTCAGTCGCTGCTGCCAGCCACCCGATAGCAGCCCGGTGCAGGTGGTTGCGTAAGGAATTAAGTTGAATCTCTCCATGAGTTCAGCCACACGTGCATTGCGCTGCGCAGGTGGCACACCATAAAGTCGGGCAAAAAAATGCATGTTCTCTTGGGGAAATAAGTCAGGGTACAGGGCAGTTTCTTGCGCACAGTAGCCGATAAGTGTCCGTGCATGTGCGCTTTGCTCCATTATTGGCTGACCCATCAGCTGTACTTGCCCTGCATCGGCTTGCATTAGCTGGCAAATGATGTTGAGCACCGTGGACTTGCCACACCCGTTAGGGCCCAGCAGTCCTACAACTTCTCCACGCGCGACCTGCAGGCTAAATCCCGTCAGCACTTGCTGTTCGCCGAACCGCTTGAACAAGCCATCGATCTGCAAGGCAACAGTCATAATTTTTGATCTGCCATGAGTAAATGTCGATAGGATCTTAAGCCGAGAGCGAGTGAGATGGCACAGAATACAAATAGAAAGACAAGCTCGAAACGCAGCTCGGCGATACCTAAGTTGTATGCAGCCACGCCTTTGAAAGCCTGATTCATATGCAGCATGGGATTTAGCTGCGCCACTGTTTGCATGGCGGCGGGCATAATTTCCAGTGGGAAAAAGGTACCCCCGAGTACCAACAAAGGCACACCGATAGCCGACAAAGCCACAACTACCTCTTCACTGCGGCGTGCAAAACGAGCGCCCAAAAAGAAGCCCATGCCGACGTAGGCAAAAACAGACAGCAACAAAATCAAGCCGCCCAACAATAAACTGCCATGGTATTGCGCACCAATGAACCAGGCGATGCTGTAGAGCATGATCACTTGCAAAGTTGCCAATACCAACTGTGCAAGCACCACACCTAAAAAGTAAGCTGCTGGGTGCAGTGGTGACGCCAGCAGGCGGCGCAGAGTTTGTCGTTCGCGTTCTGCGGCAATGATGGAGACCGTACCGCCAAGGCAGCTAAAGAACAGTGCTGCACCTATCAGAATGCCGGCAGCAGCGGCATCTAACCCTGCGCGCATATTGGCGTTGTGCGCATAGACCAAGCCAAACAGCAGCATCATGGCTGCTGGAAAAACCGCCCAAAATATCAAGCCGCGGCGTTGTCGCCATTGCTCCAGCAGCAATCGCTGAGAAACGGCCAAGGTCTGGTCAAAGAACAAACCATACGGGCTCATCCTGGTCATAGCCTGAAAGTGGGCAAATCCGGCAGCACTGTTTCAAGCGCTTTGGCTGACATCAATACACCTGGAATACCCGCGCCAGGGTGTGTGCTGGCACCCACCATGAACAGGTCTTTGACATCTTCGCTTCGGTTGTGCGGTCTAAACCAGGCGCTCTGCAGCAGCAGTGGCTCTAGACCGAATGCTGCGCCTTTGTAAGACAACAAATTGTCCTGAAAGTCTTGCGGTGTCGTCATAAAAGAAACGGTTAAATGCTCGCGAAGCCCTGGCAGCACGCTTTTCTCCAGCGCCTCTGCAATGGCCAATCGGTAGGGCTCAGCTTGCTCAGCCCAGTTGGTACCGCTTTGCAGGTGGGGGACCGGTGACAGCACATAAAACGTATCGCAGCCAGCAGGTGCCATGGCCGGATCGGTCGCTGTGGGACGGTGCAAGTAGAGGCTGAAATCATCAGCCAGGTGGTGGCGCTTGAAAATGTCTTTCAGCAAGCCCTCGTAGCGTGGCCCAAGCAACATCATGTGGTGCGGTACATCTTCGTACCGCTTGTTGGTGCCGAAGTACCAAACGAACAAGCTCATCGAGTATTTGCCGGCCTCAACTTTGGCGTTGCTCCAGACCTTGCGGTGTTTGGCGTCGATCAGGTTCTTGTAAGTCCAGGCGGTATCCGCATTACAAACCACAATATCGGCGGGCAGCGTCTCACCATTGGCCAGTGTCACGCCCGTGGCGCGACCATCGCTGACTTCGATGCGTCGGACTTCAGCGCCAGTTCGCAAACTGCCCCCCATGCCCTGTATCAAATCAACCAAGCCGTTGACCAAAGTTCCTGTGCCGCCCATGGCCCAGTGCACGCCATAACGCCGTTCCAAGGCGTTGATAAGCGAATAGACGCAGGTGACAGAAAACGGATTACCGCCAATGAGTAGCGACTGCAGACTCATGGCTTGTCGCAGTTTGGGGTGCTTCAGATGGCTGGCAACCATGGCATGCAAGCTGCGCCAACCTTTCATGCGGACCATAGAGGGAATGGCTTTCAGCAAGTCGCCTGTGTTATCAAAAGCATGGCATCCGAGGGATTCAAAGCCCAATTGGTAGCAAGTGTCTGCCTCTTCCATGAATTCGGTGTAGCCAGGACCTGCTGTCGGATCGATCCGCAGCACCTCGGAGCGCATGCGCTCGGGGTCGCCGCTGTAATCGAAGTGGTCCCCATCTGCGAAGCGGACCCTGTAAAAGGGATCTATCAGACGCAGATCTACGTCGTCAGTCAGCTTTCGTCCGGCCAGTGCCCACAACTCCTCCAATAGGAACGGCACAGTGATGATGGTTGGACCGGCATCAAAGGTGTAACCGTCTACGTGGTGCACCCGTGCGCGACCACCAGGCACATCCAGTTTTTCAAGCACCTGAACCCTCCAGCCCTGGGCCGCGAGCCGAACCGCGGCAGCTAAACCACCAAAACCGCTGCCAATTACCAGCGCAATGGGGGCATCTTTGTTTAGATTCTCAGAGTGCCGTGCTGAGGCTTTGGCTTGCGTGGACATGGATGGATCTTTCTTCAATTGTTGTTCTTGGCTAATAAGGGCAAGGCTACGCCAACTTCACCGCGGCGAATCGCGTCGGCTCGAAGCATCACGGCTTGTTTTTGGCTGTCCGTCATGCGAGCCACGTTCTTGACCTGCAAAGCCATACGGACGTTTTGGGCCAGCAGTGTTTCGTGCCGCATCAAAAAATCCCAGTACAGCGTGGTGTAAGGACATGCTTTTTCACCCTCACGCAGCGCTGGGTCGTAACGGCAACCCTTGCAAGGCCCACCCATGCGCTGTATGTACTTGCCCGTGGCAACATAGGGCTTGCTGGCCATGAGACCGCCATCGCCGTACTGGCTCATTCCTAAGGTGTTGGGCAATTCCACCCACTCGACCGCGTCCACATAGACCGCCAGGTACCAAGCGTGGACCTGTTGTGGCCGCACGCCCAGCAGCAGGGCATAAAGGCCCGTCACCATCAGACGCTGTATGTGGTGTGCATAGCCGTGTTCAAGGGTCTGCGTGATGGCGTCTCGTAAGCAGGCCATGTCGGTCTGACCGGTCCAAAACCAGGCTGGCAATTCTTCCTTGGCATTGAGAGCATTACGCTCGACGTAGCTGGGCATTTGCATCCAGTAAATACCACGCACGTATTCGCGCCATCCCAAGATCTGCCTGATAAAGCCCTCAGCGCTTTGAAGCGGCGCATAGCCAGCCCGGTAGGCAGCTTCCACCGCTTGAACCACTTCGTGCGCATTGAGCAGTTTGAGGTTCATGGCCGAGGACAGATGCGAGTGGTACAGCCAGGGCTCGCCTGGCCACAGGGCATCTTCGTAGCGACCAAAAAGTGGCAAACGCTCCTCAACAAAGCGCTGCAAGGCTTGCAAGGCTTGACTGCGGGTAACTGGCCAGGCAAAGCTGTCAAGCGTGCCGGGGTGGTTGGCAAAACGCGTGTTAACCAGTGCAATCACCTCCTGCGTGAGGGCGTTGGGTTCAAAGGTCGTTCGGGCCGGCACCAAGCCTGGGCCTTGCGGACCAAAGGCTTCTCGGTTGTCGGCGTCAAAATTCCATTGCCCACCAGCGGGCTTGCCATCATCCATCAGGACGTTGTGGCGTTGTCGCAGCTCTCTGTAAAAGTACTCCAATCGCAGCGACTTACGCCCATGAGCGTGGTTCGCAAAATCGCGCACTGTCGTAAAGAAGTGCCGGTCTTCGCAGACTTCCAGCTTAAGCCCTACGGCCTCGACCGTAGCTTTGAGTTGCTGGAACACACGCCAATCGCCCGGTGCAGTCATCACCACGCGCTGTGGTTTCAAACTATTCAGATCTGACTGCAGTTTGGACCCGAGGCTGCTCAAAGCGGCAACAGCGCTGGTGTCGTCAAGCCGGTGGTAGTGCAGCTGCCGGCCCGATTGACGCAGTGCTTGGGCAAAGTGACGCATGGCGCTCAAAAATAAAGTGATGCGTTGCTTGCTTGACCAAATGTGGGTGGACTCTTCGTCGGCTTCAGCCATCCATACAGCATCTTGTGCGGTGTCAAAACCGTCAAAGGCGGCTGCTTCCAAGTCGAGCTGATCTCCCAGTACCAAAATCAGATTTCTGACAGCATGCATGGTGGCCTTAAAGGGTTGCGGTTGTGATACGAGACACCGTCCAGCGGTGCAAGGAATCTCAAGGAAATTACATTTTTACCGACTCAATTTCAAATCATTAACTTCTGAGAGCATGCTTGACCTCGGTTTCAAGCAATGGTCTCAGTGTTGCATGAAGATATTTACCGAAATGAATGTTTCTTTGACCTTGTGCGATGTGAACCAGATGGTCACGCTCACTGGGCAAAACTCGAGTGAGGCTTCTGCGGAAATTTTCTTCACTGTGTCGACGACCAAACATTGACTCGAAAAACACATGGTCATTTTCGATATTAAGTCGCTCATAATCATTGGCATGTATTGCGTTGTATAAGTAAGCTGCAAGCAAAGCAAAAATTTCTAGGCATGCAAATGGCAAAATCAAAGTGGCACCCAATATATAAAAGATGACTCCAATAGATATTGAAATGATTCCCAATATAAGAAAAATAACAGCCAATTGAATAGGTGAAATGGAGCAATTTCTTTTTAGAAAAAACTCATGTCCATTCTCTTTTTTGATGCCAATAGTTTCCACGGTTAAATCTTCAGATTATTTTGTAGGCATGCATAGTAATTCAAGTTCTGCATTTTTTTAATATCCACTGTCGCATACAGTATTTGTTTTTCATCCTGTAATCGAATGGTTGCCACCATGACTCCACTTTATGCATCTCCACAGTTCAAAGCACTTGTCATCGGTGCAAATGGCGCAATTGGAAGTGCATTTGTCAACGCGTTTCAGTCTGATCCAAATTGCCTCCATGTAGAGGCGGTATCTCGCGAATCCCCCAGCGGCTTTGATTTATTGAATGAAGAATCAATTCGGGTTCAAGCTTCATTGTCTACTTCTGCAGGTCCTTTCGACATAATTATTGATGCCACAGGTGCATTGGAAATAGATGGTCTAGGGCCAGAAAAATCTCTGATGGGTCTGAACCAGCATCATTTGATGCAATCATTTTTAGTCAATGCAATTGGACCTGCTTTGGTGATTCGACACTTTTCACCGCTGCTATCAAAAGGGGCCTCAATCTATGCCAAACTTTCTGCCCGCGTTGGCAGCATTGCTGACAACAAAAAGGGGGGCTGGTATGGATATCGTGCGTCTAAAGCCGCTTTGAATATGTTGCTTCAAACTGCTGCTATCGAGCTGCAACGTAAAAATACCCATATGCGGGTGGTTGCACTACAGCCAGGCACGGTCAGGTCCAGACTTTCCAATCCGTTTGTAGGTACGCATACCCATTTGCTAGAACCTGAGAATTCAGTCTCCTCAATGCTTGAAGCCATGAAGCATCTGTCAGTCAGGTCGGGCGCCCACTTTGTTGACTTTATGGGCAATGAAATACCTTGGTAATCAGCTAAGTGTTGTAATGCATTCTTTAATTTAAATACCCATCACACCACCATCGATTTTTCT